>NZ_CP170550.1:3600000-3971734 GCF_042698365.1 Pedobacter sp. UC225_65 | reverse complement strand
TATCATCTTCTAAAATGTGTATCCGTTTCTTCATATCTAACAAAACAAAAAAGCTGGGCTATTGTTTGCTTTTAACGAAAAAAATTAAGGCTGAACCACCTGCTTATCTTCACTTAGGTTTAAGGTGCTGTAACCATAAGCACATAGCAACAACAAAACCACAATACTGACCCAAAGTGGGCTATAACCCATTTTTTCGGCCAGGTAAAAACCACAAGTTGGACCCACCACTTGGGCAATTGACCAAGCAACTGTATAGCCTGCTGCGTATTGGCCCCGGTTAAATTCATTGCTTCTTTTGATTACAAAAGTATTGACAAATGGAATGGCAAACATCTCTCCAAAAGTGAAACAAGTTACACTGATCAAAGCCACTACCACTGGTAGAAATTTAGGCAACATTAAGGTAGCGAACGAAAGTCCTACAATCAGAACTCCTGTTACGATGTAAAACACAGGCGAGCGTTTGTTCTCGATCTTGCTGATCATTACCATTTCGAACAGAGCGATAATTACCCCATTTACGCCTAGGATCATCCCAATCAAAGCCTCGTCCAAATGCCAAACCTCCTTGAAAAATACGGGCACTACCCTAAACATCAAAAAGAAACAGGTGGCAAAAACCGTGGTCAACAATAAAAACCGGATAAACAAAGGGTCTTGCCAAGGCTTACGCACCACCATGCCTTCCATTTTTGCGGCAACGGCCTTTCTAAAACCCTTAACCGCAGGTAAAAACATAAAGATGGCAAAGGCTACAATGATGCTCACCACACCATCAACAATAAACAATAGTTGATAGTTAAACGAAGCGATGATCCCACCCATACTGATCCCCACTGCCCAGCCAATATTGGTGGCCAAACGGTTTAAAGAATAAGAACGTGTTTCTTTGCCTTCGGCGGCATACGCGGCAATTGCCGTAAAATTGGCAGGGCGAAAGGCATCATAAAAAAAACTGATCAGTACCGCCAGTACACAAAGGGTAGTAAAATGGCTTACCTGCGAAAAGATTAAGAAAAAAAGTCCGCCGATTAGCGAAGAAAAAATCTGTACCGGCCTAAAGCCAAACATGTCTGTAAGTTTGCCTCCAGCGGTTGCGCCTAAGATGGAACCTACCCCAAATAGCGAAATGATAATCCCTGCATCAGAAGCCGGACGATGTAAAGACTGGGTAACATACAAACCCATAAACGGGACCGCCATATACCCACAACGGTTCACCAAGATCACGATGCTCAAGAGCCAAGTTTCCTTACTTAACCCCGAAAAAGAGGTTTTATAGGCCTGAATAATCTGTTGGAACATTTGCTTGGGATTGTGAATCAAAAATAGACATTCGGCTGTAAAATCCTATCTATAATTTCCGTATTTTTGAATCCGTCCAAAAAATCTGGACCCTCAAATCGTAGCCCATGTCGACAGAAATAAAATGCCCTAACTGTAACCATACTTTTCCTATTGAAGAGGTAATGGCCGAAGAATATAAACAGGACCTGAGAGAGAAGATGGTTTCTTTTACCAAACAAAAGGAAGAAGAATTTCAGAAAAAAGCTGAGGCATTTGAGCAACAAAAAAAACAACAGGAACTGGCTTTTGAACAAAAGCTGACGCAAGAAAAAAATGCTTTGCAAGCGTCCATGGCCGAAAACCTACGCAAAACGATAAGTGCCGATTTTGAGAACAAACTGAAGATGCTCGACGAGGCCAATAAAGAAAACGAAGAGAAACTAAAATTGGCCCGTGGCAAGGAAATCGAATTCTTAAAAAAAGAACAAGAGATCAAAACACGTGAGGCAGAACTTGAACTGAGCATTCAACGTAAGCTGCAAGAACAACGAGAAGAACTCGTTGCCCAAGTGCGTAAGCAGGAACTTGAAAAAAACAGCCTTAAAGAAACCGAGCACCAGCTGCGTGTAAGGGAGCTTGAAAAACAATTGGACGACCAGAAAAAACTGGCTGAAGAAATGAAACGTAAAGCCGAACAGGGTTCGATGCAATTACAAGGTGAAGTACAAGAACTGATATTGGAAGAACTGTTGCGCAATACCTTCCCTTTTGATTTGATCGAAGAGGTAGGCAAAGGGGTAAGGGGAGCTGACTGTGTACACAACGTACGCAACCAGTTTGGACAAGAATGTGGACGCATCATTTATGAGAGCAAACGGACCAAGGATTTCTCTATGGAGTGGATCGAAAAGCTCAAAAAAGACATGCGCAGTATGGGGGTTGATGTAGCCGTAATCGTTACCCAAGCTTACCCTAAGGGCATGGATTGTTTTGGTGAAAAGGATGGTGTATGGATCTGTTCTTTTGATGAAGTGAAAGCTGTTTCGTACATCTTGAGAGACGGGATCATCAAACTATTTGGTGCCACCAAATCGCAGGAAAACAAGGGCGATAAAATGCACATGCTTTACGATTACTTGAACGGGAATGAGTTTTCAGAACAATGGAAGGCCATTCGCGAAGGTTTCATGAGCATGAAACTGTCTATCCAACGTGAACGTGATGCCATGGAAAGATTATGGAAAAGTAGAGAGAAACAGCTGGAAAAAGTTTTGTTAAATGCGGCGCACATTAGAGGTTCTATTGAAGGTATTTCGGGCAACGACAACATCCAATTGAGTTTGGGAGAGGACGATGATGACCTGTTGTTGGATTAGTTTAATTAACTCCATGGTTCGTGTGGACACGAACCATGGAGTTCACCTATAATTGTTTTAACATCCAGATATCGCAACCGAAGTGTCCTGAGTTACCTAAGGCGCCTCTCAACTTTTCAAAACCCATTTTTTCGTACATATTTACCGCTTGGTTCAATTCTGGCATGGTTTCTAGATACATGCTTGCATAACCTAATTTTTTGGCACTTTCGAAACATTTCTCCATTAAAATTTTTCCAAAACCCCTTCCCCTTGCCTCTGGGTAAAGGTAAAGCTTAACCAGTTCGCAGGTTTGGGCTGGCAATCCAGCTGTAGGGAAAACCCCAGCACCACCTATAATTCTACCTTCTTCTTCCAAAACCCAATAAGCCGAAGCAGCTTCTTCAAAAACAGCAGACAAATGATCTGTGCTTTCATCAAAATAGGCAGTTCCAGGTTTGTTCGCTTTATATTCGGCTAAAACACTTTTGATCAGTTGGCCAAGTGCTACATCATCGCTTTGTTGGATAAGTCTTAAGTTTGTTTGCATGGCGACAAAAATAATGAAATTGTTTAAGCAATCACCCCACCCATCAAAGGATCACTGATTGATTCCTCGCCTGTTTCAACATGGCCCGCATAATGTTTTAAAAAGTTGGGACGACCTGCTACAGTAATAACAAAATCGTACCAGCCCTTACTCTTTTGCAGATTGAGTGTTACGATCTTTTTGCTGTTTGCCGCAATTTTGATAGTCTTTGAATTGGCCATATACGCCTCGTCTTTGATCAACACTTCTACGGTAGTGTTCTCTTTGTTTTCTAAAATCAGCTGCACATTACCTGTCAATTTTTTAAGCAGCCCACTTTGCTCATACACACTTGCCATTTCAATTGCTGGATCTGCTGCATCCCCCTTAAACTGGCGGAAAAATCCATTAGGTCCGTTTACGTTAAGGTCATAATTGCCATTTTCAAACGCCGTAATTTCCCAGCTATCTGTTAAGCTGTCTCCAGCTTTTACCGCATAGGCCCAAGTTTTTCCAGCTTCTTTTTTGTACTTACCAGCTGTGTATACATTAAAAGCAGCACCTGCAGCTTCCAATTGCTGTCCGAATGCAGTCTTAGCTGCTGCAAAATTCAGTTTCAGAACTGTTTTTTCGGCATTCAATCCCGCATCCACAGCCAGTTGATAAGGCAAGGCACAGGCCAAACGTGTTCCTTGCTCCTGAACAGCGGCAAATGTAGAAGCATCTTTAGAAAATGGCAGATAGGTATTGATTTTGTCTATTTCAGTTTTAGATAAGGCCGTTGGCGTTACTTGTGCAGGCTTCGACTTTGCATTTTGTATGCCTGTAATTACCTTTTCTTTTTTTAACCTTTCTGGAGTTTTCAAATCCTCTCCATGATAAGGCCTAAATACGGATGTCAAATCCCCACAAATAGCTCTTCTCCATGGACTGATTACCTCACTCTTGATCTGCTTCCCTGTTTTATGGCTTAAGAATTTTTCTAAAAACATCAATGAAGAAGTATGGTCAAAAACCTGCGAGTTTACATAGCCACCCTTGCTCCAAGGCGAAGCCACCAACATGGGCACACGATAACCCAAACCAATCGGACTATCTTTCCTAAACTCATAATCTACCCATGGCTCCAAGCCCTTGCTTACCTTGCCCGTAGAAGATCATTGGGTTTAGGTGGCACAAAAGGTGGGACATGGTCAAAATAACCATCATTCTCATCATACGTTAAAATGAAGATGGTCTTTTTCCAGACCTCTGGATTTTTGGTTAAAATGTCTATCGCTTCAGATACGTACCAAGTTCCGTACAAAGGCGAACTGGTATGGTCTGAAAACCTTTGGGGAGCCACTAACCAAGAAACCGTAGGCAGTTTTCCGTTGTCTACATCTTTTCTAAACTGCTCAAATATATCTTCTTTCGGAATGTTTAAGGTTTCTTCCTTCCCTTGATCATTGGTAAAAGTAAATGGCGCCAGTTTTAAATAATCTGGGTTTTGGATGTTGGTGGTAAAAGCTTTATCAATCAGGTTTTTCTCTCTTGCAGAAAGCTGGTTGTATTTGGTCAACACTTCTTCGGCCGTTAGGGCTGGGTAACTGGTCTGATCCCCATTCTGACGGAAATAGGCCGATAGTTTAACATGATGTCGCTTCACATACTCCAAAGGATTATCACCATAATTGCCCAACCAATCGTCTATCTCTCCTTCTGGTAGTTTAGCGGTCCATAACTCGTTCTGGTAAACCTTCCACGATACGCCATTGTCTTCTAAGATTTCGGGGAAGGTTTGCCAATCTACAAAGACATTGTCTTGCGATTCAGCCTGAGAATTGTTCACTACTGGCACCGAATTGGCTGATTGCTCTGGGCGGATTGTACCAGTCCAAAAGAACAAGCGATTTGGGGTAGTACCTGTTAGCGACGAACAGAAATTATGGTCGCATACGGTAAAGGCATCAGCCATGGCATAATAAAAAGGAATATCTTCTCTTTTATAATAGCCCAAGCTCATTAAAGATTTTACAGGTACCCATTTGTCGTATTTCCCTTTGTTCCTTGCTGCTACTTGATCAGACCAAGAGTGTGGCAAACCACCCTGCCAGGTAATTTTGGTTTTATTGATATCTACATGAAATGGAGCATAGGTATTGCCTTTATCATCGTTCTGTAGCCATACCTTATTCTGATTGGGCAACATTTTGACTCTTGGGTCATTAAAACCTCTTACTCCTCTCATTTTGCCAAACATATGGTCGAAAGAACGATTTTCCTGCATCAAAAACACAACATGTTCTGCATCGTAAAATGTAGTACCTGGAGCTGCATTAATGGCCATCGCTTTTTGGATAGACATCGGAATAACATTAGACAAGCCCAATGCCCCCGACAACAATGTTGCTTTCTTGATAAAATCTCTTCTTAAATCCATAGTCAGTTTAAAATTTAGAACTATTCAAATGTACAGTGTAGGCTATTGAATCAAAAACAATCCCTATTAAATTTTTATGACAAAATGCAGATTTGAATTGGAACTTTCAATACCTAAGTTTGTTTTATCTTAACTAAAGAATAATACTGATGAGTGAAGCAAAAGCATATGCGGCACAGCAGGCAGATCAGCCTCTTGGGCCTTTTAAATTAGATCGTCGCGAGCCTGGAGCCGACGATGTTGAAATCAAGATCTTGTACAGTGGGGTTTGCCATTCAGACATCCACACCGCCCGTAACGAATGGGGCGGCACCATGTATCCAGTAGTTCCTGGACACGAGATTGTAGGCAAAGTAACCCGTGTGGGTAGTGCAGTGAGTAAATTTAAAGTTGGCGATACGGTTGGTGTAGGCTGTTTTGTAGATTCATGTGGCCATTGCAACAATTGCAAAGACCACCAAGAACAATACTGCGAAAATGGACATACCCAAACTTATAATTCTTACTCGCAAGACAAAAAAACCATTACTTATGGTGGCTACTCGAGCCATATTGTAGTTACGCAAGGTTTTGTATTGAATGTTTCAGACAAATTGCCATTGGCAAATGTAGCGCCTCTTTTGTGTGCAGGTATTACCACTTATTCGCCTTTGAAACATTGGGGTGTTAAAAAGGGCCATAAAGTTGCGGTGGTTGGTTTAGGTGGCTTGGGCCACATGGCGGTAAAGATCGCTTCGTCAATGGGTGCTGAAGTAACCATGTTGAGCCGTTCGCCAGAAAAAGAAAAAGATGCAACCGCATTAGGTGCGCATCATTTTGCCTTGACTACAGAAAAAGCAAATATGAAGGCTTTGGCCAATACTTTTGATTTTATCATCGATACGGTTTCTGCTAAACATGATTACAACGAGTATTTGGCTTTGTTGCGTACCAATGGAGTAATGGTTTTGTTGGGTGTACCACCAACACCATCTGAAGTAAGTGCAGTAAACCTGATCTTTGGCCGTAGAAGTTTAGTGGGATCGTTAGTGGGTGGCATTAAAGAAACCCAAGAAATGCTGGACTATTGCGCAGAACATAACATTAGTGCAGACATTGAGCTGATCAAAATGGACCAAATCAACGAAGCTTTTGAACGTACTTTAACTGGTGATGTTCATTATCGTTTTGTAATCGATATGGAATCAATCTAAGAAATGGAGAAGTGTTTGAGTTGGGCAGTTTAGAAACTATCCAACTCAAACCTTTTTAAAAACAGGTAACCTGCCAGGTACGTTGCCAATTTTCTTTTGGCGCCAAGGTAATAATTCCTTCTTTGTCTTTGAGTTGTTGGTTATGCTGCATTGAATCTGCAATGCCACACCAAGGTTCTAAACAAACAAAAGGCGCATCCTTTGCAGCCCATATACCGAAATAAGGAAAATCTTTAAACTTGAAGTTGAGCCCATTGTAGTTTTTGGTGTTCATCAGAGAAATGCTATCACTTTTAAGGTTTTTGAAAACCAGGGCATCGTCATAGAACAGTTCGTGTTTCAACGGCAATCTCTTTTCAGTCAATTGAAGTGTAGTGATCTTATCCGAAACCAGGTTATCTACGATATGATGATAGGTCAGCTCTTCGTCGTTGTTGAACTGCAAAAAGTAATCCTCGTAATTCCCTTCATTATTTAAAGGTGCTGCAAAGGCAGGATGTCCGCCAATAGAAAACAACAATTCTTTATCAGCAGGGTTACTTACCTCATATGTGCAACAAACACTGGCACCAAACATCTTGTAGCGTAGGCCCAGATTAAATTCAAACGGATAATTCTCTAAAGTCTCAGCCGTATGCGTAAGTGTAAAAAGGATTTCGTGTTCTGCGATCTGTTCAATCTTAAATTCTAGGTCGCGGGCAAAACCATGCCTTGGTAAATGATAGCTCTGGTTTTCATATACATAAGTATTGTCTTTCAACGCACCGATCATCGGAAATAAAACCGGACTAAATTTACCCCAATAATTGGCATCTCCGCTCCAAAGAAACTCGGTATTGCTGTGTACACCCGTAATATATTGTAGTTCTGCACCCTTTGTGTTAAAGGTTGCTCTTATGTGCTCATTTTCGATGGAGACCGTCATGAGGTAAAAATAAATAATCGCTTTTACATGGCATAAAAATTAACACTTAATTATTGTTATTTAATGCGATCAGGTATTGTTTGGCTTCTTCTACAGCTTTATTACAGATTTCGGCAATAAAATCAAGGTTTTCCTTTACCTGTTTGCTATTTACGCGATCATATAGGTCCATATCCAAATAATCGGCCAATTTGTTGTCTAGGCCCATCACAGCAATACTAGACTGCATGTGGTGCAAGGTTTTTTTAATACCCGGATAAGCACGCAGCTCAAAGTCGCGCTGCAGATTGGCCAAGTTTTCGGGGATGATCTTATAAACAATCTGGTTACTTTTTTTTCATAGTCGGTATCTCCCCTGCTTACTTGTTTCATGTAACTTAAATCAAGCAACTCAAATTCATTCTGGTCTTTGTTCATTGCATTTTCCATTTTAAATAACATTAAAGTATCTGTACCCTTTTATTGAGGGCAGCCCTAAAAGCATCAGATACCGGAACTAGATTTTTATCTATAATCAAAGTACCACCTTCTATGGTGTCTATTTTACTTACGTTGATGATGTAGGAGCGATGTACCCTCAAAAAAATATGGTTTGGTAATTTATCTTCAACCGATTTTAAGGAAGAATGGATAGAATATATTTTCTCATGGACCGCTATTTTAACGTAGTCGCCCATAGCCTCCAAGAATAAGATTTCGTTGAGCTTTAACCTACGCACTGTATTCGAATCTCTGATAAAGATAAATTCGTCAGACAGTTCACTTACCTTGTTTTTTTTGGTTTCCAGGATTTCTTTAGCTTTTTCTATGGATTGTAGGAACCGTGCTGGAGAGACAGGTTTCACAATAAAATCTACCACCCTGAGGTCAAAAGCTTCAACTGCATAATCTCTTTTGGCGGTGGTAAATATCATGATGGGTTGCTTTTGGCCCAAACTTTTCACCAGCTCAATGCCACTCATTCCGGGCATCTCTATGTCTAATAGCAAAAGATCTATCGGATTGGTTAAAATTTTATGATAGCCGTCCTTGGCATTGTCGCATTCTCCAATCAAGTTCAACGAGGATCGAGCGTCAATAATTGGATCAGGGTTAACCTGGCAATCTCATTATCATCAATAATTAAGCAGTTCATTAGGTAGTTTTAACCAAGTCTAAGTTAAAAACTAACATTAACTAATAAGTAATTTTAGTTTTGTTCAATCTGTTCATTATTAAAAGTCGTATGTTAGCCTGAATTTTAAAGAACGTATATGGCTGTTTAACGGGCTTTTATGCCCATGTAACTATGCCCTATTTAAAGATTTTACAACGCACAATAACTTTGTCTACAGATAACCATTTAAAATAATCAAATTTCTAACCATGAATAAAATTCACAGACTCTCGATCTTATTGATCGCCCTATTTTCTTTTAACACTTCATTTGCGCAGAGCCCAATGAAGGAACCTGTTAGCTTTAAACTTAAAAATGGCTTAACAGTAGTAGTAGCCCAAAATGTTGGTCTAGGCAAAATCTATTCCCGCCTAACCATAGAAAACCAAACCGACGACAGCCAAAAAGTTGCTGCACAGGTCTTGGAAAACTTCTTAAGCAACAAAGCCACCAAGTTTAATGAAGGTATGTTAGAAAATGGCAAACCTGTTGCCCGTGTTACCATGACTTTTAACGAAGCAAATGCAGCCACTAACATCACCACTTTCGAACAGACCTTAAGTTTTGTATCCAATGCCTTTATCAATCCAGAAATTACAAAAGAAGCATTCAATGAAATGAAAAGTGCATACACAGGCAATAAAGCTGACCTGGATTCTATTACCATTAAAGATCTACAGGATTTTTATAACAAGAACTTTAAAGCAGCCGATACTTACATTACCATTGCGGGCGACATTACACCAAGTGCAGCCAAATTAATAACCAACAGAGTATTTGGAGACTGGAAAACTGAAACGACTGCTTTATAAACCTCAAAACCACAGATCGAAGGGGATTGGAACTAAATTTCAATCCCTTTTTATTTAGGATCAATTAGCAGTTTCTTAAAACCAGTAGTCAGGGTATCGGCTATTTTACCATCGGCCCTTTTATAGATGAAATAAGCTTCCAGGTCTTTTCTGGCCGCTACAAAAAGCAGGGCTGTTGTGAGGTCCATAGCCATTAAGGCATTATCGTAACCATCTGCCGTCGTTGCATCCTTTGCAAAAACCGTTACGCTGATCATCTCATTGGCCAATGGATAGCCTGTTTTGGGATCGATCAGATGCGAAACCTTTTGATTACCGAACTTGAGATACTTTTGGTAATTGCCGGAGGTAGTTACCGCTCCTTCTTTAAAAGAGATGATGTGCTTAATGGAGCTAGCCTCTGGTTGACCATCTACTGGGCCCTCAATTCCAATCCGAATTTGGGTACCATCTGGTTTTGGTCCACTTATCCTTAGTTCTCCCCCCACTTCTGCAATAAATACCTTTATTCCTTTTTGAAGGAGAAAACCTGCAATCACATCTACCGTATAACCTTGTGCAATACCATTGAGGTCTATCGTTACACAGGGTTTGTTTTTGTGTAGGAACGAGCCTTTCAGTTCAATTTTATCCATTCCAACACAAGGTAATACCTGCTCAATTGTTGCACGATCTGGAAAGGAACCGATCTTTTGTGGGCCAAAGCCCCAAAGCTGCACCAAAGGAGCAACGGTAATGTCAAAGCGCCCTTGTGTATCTTTATTGATTTCAAAGGCTCTTTGAACTACTGCGGCAAAATGTTCGTCTAACATTAGCCCCTTTTCAGATTGATTGAATTGATGGATGCTCGAATTGTTTTTATACAATGACATCGATAGGTCTATCACATCTAAAATACTATCGATCTGCCCTTTGGTAACCAGACTATCGCTTGCAAAATAGCTTACTGCATAGCTGGTACCTTGTGCATACCCCTTGATCTTAACCTCGCGTAATGGCGGATGGTCAATTGCAGCGATACAAAAAAGAGCAAATACCAAATATTTTAAAATAGCCTGCATCAATGCTTAAGACAATACTTTGGTTTTTCCAGGCATGGCCACTGGATATAGGCCATTGGCATCTGGCAAAACTTTTGGCATGGCATCCCAACTTAGTTTGTCGGGGAAAAGACTATTCTCGGCTTTAAGCGCATCCTCCCATTTGATCACCTCGCCAGAATAAGTAGCGTATCGTCCAATGATGGCCGTAAAACAGCTTTTTGCTGCGCGCTCGGCATCCCAAAACTTATACTCACGTTTAGAGATGGCATCAAACAACTCATCGTGTTCTGTTTGGTATGGATTTGCATTTCCTTTCCTGTCATGGTTAAAGATTTCTTTACCCTGATGGTCCCATAAAATCCCACTATTGTTGGCCGAAAGATAGACCCTACCTTTTGTACCTTGGAAAGTTTCGTCAACCCTGTTATTGGTACCCTCAAAATGGCGACATTGACTGTAGATGACCGATCCATCTGCATAAGTTAGCTCTACCGCATGATTGTCGTAGATTTCGCCGTAATCTTTTCCGGTTCTCCACGCCCTACTACCCGTACCTTGAATAGAGACCGGATATGCATTTTTTACCCAATTGGCAATGTCTATATTATGTACATGTTGCTCTACAATATGGTCACCACACAACCAATTGAAATAGTACCAATTGCGCATCTGGTATTCCATTTCGGTTTGGTTAGCCACACGTGGCTTTACCCAAACACCCCCACTGTTCCAATAAACCTGTCCAGAAACAATATCGCCAATTGCTCCATCCTGCATCCTTTTTAACGTTTCTCTATAATTGGTCTGATACCTGCGTTGTAGGCCAACAACCACATTTAATTTCTTTTGTTTGGCCAGTTCGGCAGCAGCCAATACTTTTCTAATCCCGGGCGAATCTACGGCTACAGGTTTCTCCATGAACACATGTTTACCTTGTTTAACCGCTTCCTCAAAATGCATGGGCCTAAAACCCGGTGGGGTAACCAATAAAACCACATCTGCCAATGCGATTGCTTTTTGATAAGCATCAAAACCTACAAACTGACGGTCTTTCGGTACATCTACCTTTTCTTTAAATTTATCGGCCAAGATTTTATAACTACTTTCCAAACGGTCTTGAAAAGCATCGGCCATGGCCACCAGTTTCAGGTTAAATTTGGTACTTAATGCCTGATACGCTGCGCCGGTACCTCTATCTCCACAGCCGATCAGCGCAATCTTGATGGTATCATCTACAGAAGAAACAGGACTGCCTGCCCAAGCGTAGCCGCTCATCAATACCCCACCTGCCACCAGTGCAGAGGCCTTTAGAAATTCCCTACGCTCGTTGTGCGTTTCGTTAATTTTTGCCATTTGTTTTTAGTTTATATTTAGATTAGTGTTTAGTTCAAATTAATAATCTGCTATGGGCGCTTTGTTATAATAAGCATCTATCTCAGCCTTGTCTGGTGTAAGCAATGGTCTAACCAGCCTAATTCCGATAAAAGGAGCCTCAGGAAACCACCAATTGCTTTTTGGATCTGAGGGTCGATTTGCTTCCAAGAAGGCTCAGAAGGTCTTCTGGCTGCAGAGCGAAGTGATTTTGCATCATCTTCATAAGAACCCCCACGTACCACCAAGGGATAGAGTTTAGCTGCTATGGCAACTGGATTTTTAACGATTGTTTTGCTTAGCGTTGCATAAAAATCTGGTTGATATTGGTCGTAAGTCCACTCCGCTACATTCCCATGCATATCGTATAAACCAAAAGCATTGGGCTTTTTCTGGCCAACCTGATGTGTCTTCTTTTCGCTATTGGCACCAAACCAGGCATAATCGCTCAATTTACTTTGATCATCGCCAAAAGAATATTCTTCTTTACTTCCAGCCCTGCAGGCATATTCCCATTCTGCCTCAGTAGGCAAACGGTAAAAAACACCCGTACGAGCATAAAGCCATTTACAGAACTGGATGGCATTGTATTGTGTCATGGCCAATGCCGGATAATTCTGTTTACCCATTCCAAAAGTCATGTCCAGATAAGGTTTAGTTGGCCGTGTTACCGCATCAACCTGTACAGGTACTTTACCCATGCTGTTGTTTACTTCGTAGTCTTTGTACAGAAAAGGCTCATAAATATCCCAGACCACTTCAAATCTGCTCATCCAAAAAGGGTCGAGTTTTACTTTATGCACTGGTGCTTCGTCGGGGTTACCTTTTGTACTGCCCATCAAAAAATCGCCACCAGGAATGGGCTGCATCTCGAAAGAGAGCTTTGTACCTTCAATCTGCTGTTGGTAAGCTGTCAATTTCTGCTGTGCTAAAGTCTTAAATCCTAAAAGTGTGAAACAAAGTAATGTGATCCGTATTTTGCCTTTCATAACACTAAAATTAGGAAAAAATTCCAATCTAGTAAGATCAAACTGTAAATGTATATTTGCAGTTCAAATGCACACCAACATGCAAGAACATACTTTCGTCATCCCTGCTTATAAAAACTCGCCTTATCTGGAGAGTTGTATACAGAGTTTGCTGAATCAGACCATGAAAGGTGAAATTGTATTGACGACTTCTACTCCATCGCCATTTATTGAAGCGTTGGCCGAAAGATATCAGCTCCGTTATTTTGTGAACGAGGCGCCAAGTTCAATTGCCACAGATTGGAATTTTGCCTTGTCCAAAGCCAGCACACCTTTGGTTACCATTGCCCATCAAGACGACATTTATCAGCCAACTTATGTAGCGACAATTGTTAAGGAGATTGAAAAACGACCGAAAGAAAATATCCTGATTGCTTTTACCAATTATGCAGACTTGGTCAATGACCAGGTGAGGGGATTTTCGCTAAACGCCATGATCAAATCCATTTTACTTTTTCCTTTTGCCTTCTCTAAAAGTTTGAAAAGCTCTTTTTTTAAGAAATCGGTCTTGTCATTTGGTGATCCAATTTGTTGCCCAGCGGTGACATTGAATCTAGCATCGGCCCCTGCCGATTTCAGCTTTTCTACTGATTATAGTTGTGCATTAGATTGGTATGCTTGGCTCAAACTGGCCAAACATAACGGTTCATTCCTCTACATCAACCAAAAATTAGTAAAGCATCGGATCCACATCGATTCAGAAACCACCAATCAGATCAGTAATGGCAAAAGACAGCAAGAAGAACTACAGATCTTCGAACAGATTTGGGGTAAAGGTATAGCCAAATTGATCTCTAAAATTTATGCATTTGGACATAAAGACAATCGGATTTGATCAAATTTCGATATCGATGATATAACCACCTCCGGTTAACGGAAATAGATATTCAGCACCATTGATTGTTTTTTCTGCAAATTTCACCAACTGTTTTTTAACTCCGCTGGCTGCCATGATCATTTCAGTAAACTTAACATGGTAAGGAATGATCTGCCAACTTTTAAATTTGGCCGTTCTACATAAAGTATTCAATGTTTTATAAGAATACACCTGATAGTGGTCTACGTGACAGGATTCTCTTTTAAAAAGCGCCAACGCCATGTTGGCAAAAGAGGTGGCATTTGGTGTAGAACAGATTATCCTCTTGCCGCTAAAATCTCTTTTCAGGTTCAAGAAAAACTCCAGTGTATTGGGCAGATGTTCAATCAGCTCGCCCGCCACAATTACATCAAAGTTATACTGTTCCAAACCCATTTTATTAAGGTCATAAATATCGCCATGTAGGACTTTTACGTTCTCGCTGTAGGTAATTCCTTCTGGTGGTAAAAGCTTAGAATTATCTACTCCGATATGCAATGCCGAAACATCAGAGATCTGTTGAAAAAGATAGTTCGTTGAATTTTCTTTGATCAATGCAGTTTCATCAAAACAGCCTAAGTCAAGAACGTTTTTATTTATACATATATTTGTGATATATTTCACTCGCTCTACTGGTCTTTTAACTACCAGTTTTTCGGTTGGTGTATAATTTAATTCAATCATTAAAGGCCTTTTATTTTAATATTACTTGCTAAAATATGTTACTAATTATATTCTGGATTATTATTTATTGTATTGCCAACACTTTCTCAATTGTATTGCTTGGTGATCGATCATTGATTTCCGGTAACCTTTTAAACATAGATAATATTATCCGATTAATCATCAACTGGAAATTCATTTTGGCTATGGTATTTGCTGTATTGACCAGGGTTAGTTTTATCATGATCAATAACTCGCTACTTAAAATCCCAAAACTGGCCAGTGCTTCTACTTCCATTGCCACCTTTGCCACCTTGCTATCACTTATCTTTATTCTACTGGCCAATTACTTTTTCTTAAATGAGAAATTGAACCTGCAACAGGCCATTGGCGCTTTCATTGTATTGGTTGGTGTAACCATCATGGTCAAATAAGCGTTACTGCCTTTCTCTTTCGGCCCACTCTAGGTTTCCTTTCGCAAACTTATGGTTGGGATCTATTTCTAATGCCTTTTTACTAGCTTCAATTCCTTTAGACCATTGTTTCAACTGGTTATAAGAGGCCGCCATATTGCTATAGGCATCTGCATAATCGGGCTTAAGCCTAAGGGCGCTCATGCAGGCATCTATACATTTTTCGTATTGGCCAATATTGTAAAAACCCAAACTTAGGCTAAGGTAATTTTCAGCACTCATCTGTTTTTTAGCTTCAGTTTCTGGAGCTGCAGCTGGAATAGGCTTTTTCTCTTTCGCTGCTACCAAAGCCTTAAGTGCTTCACTGTCTCCTGGCGAAACGGATAGCAGATGATGGGCCGTCTTTTCCAATTCAGCCCATTCTCCCAAATTTTGATAAGTGGTCAGTAAATTGTTAAGCGCAATCAAAGAATAAGGGTTTAGTTTCAATGCTTTTTCGCCACTTACCCTTGCTTCTTCGTAGCGTTTGTTCTGCACCAGATATCTTGTATAATAAGCATAAGATTGAAAAGCTTCTGGCGCAAAGATCATTGCTTTTTTAAAATTAAGATCTGCAGCTTCATGTAAGCCAAGTGCACCTTCTGCAATAGCAATATTGATATAGAGCAGGTTGTAGGTAGGCAAAAATTTTCGGGCTTTTTCATAATAACTCAGCGCAATTTCATAATTCCCTTTTTCCATTTGTGTCAATCCGTAATTCATCATACCCCTGCCATTCATCGGACTTTTAATCGTTACATCATACCAAAATGTCTCTCCATCTTTCCAGACTTTATTTCTTTGATGTACACCATAGGCATTTAGTGATAGGATTACAAAAGCAACAGTGGCAATCAACAATTGATATTTTTTGTTGGCCACGATTTTTTTTTCTCTTTTCATTAAAAGCTGGGCTATGAAGGTAACTACACTCAACGACAGTCCAACGAAAGCAAAATACATCCTGTGGTCATTGGTCACTTCTGCAAACGGTGCAATAGATGTAGGCAAAAGTGCTGCTGCAAACCAGATCAGTCCAAAAGCAATTGGCTTGGTTTCTGTCTTTTTAGAAGTTTTAAAGATGGCGATGACCAATGCAATCACAAAAACGACGCCTATCAAGATCCGTTGATCAAATACATTTAAGATCACTGTCCAATCGGTATCCGCACTTAAACTTATCGGAAAAAAGAAGGACGTAAAATAATGCAGCCACACAAAACATTGTGTAAGCCAGTAATAACCTGCCGGATTAGAAATACCTGGAATGGCTTGAACCCTCGAAAGCGTATACACCTGTACAGCGATAACGACAATTAAAATAGGCAATAATGTAACTACGGTTTGCCATACCAACTTAAAATTTTTGGCTTTGAATAGCTCACCTATACTTAATTTTTTCTCGAACAATGTGATATAGAAAAATAACAAAATGATCAGCACCAGCACCGTCTCTTTGGCAAAAACACCTACTATTGCAGGGATAATGTACAAGTATTTCTTCCTCTTTTCTGGATACAGGATATAGACTGCAAAAGAAGCCACGATAAAAAAGGTCGATAATACATCAGATCGAGAGATGACATAATTGATCGTTTCGCCATTTGCAGTATGTATGGCAAACCATCCAGCAGCAAATAAAGCAATGTAATTAGTCCAATGATGTGTAAATGAAATGTTCAGTAGTTTTTTATAGACAAAATACAACATCACACACAATAAGATATGCCAGATAAACGTAGAGATGTGGAAATAAAATGGATATAGGCCACCCCCCATCCAATAATCAATGGCCAAGGTAGTAGTTACCAGGGGCCTTAAGCCATAATGGTCTGGATCCGAACTGAACATTTTTGGATCCGTAAAAAATTCCGGAATATTTGCGAGTGTCCTGATATGGGTATTTTCTACTATCGTATGTATATCATCAAAATGAAACCCATTATGGAAGTGATTGGCATAGGCGGCCAGTAACAACGCCAACATACTTAATGCAAAGAGGATGATGTTTTTATTCTTGATAGTCATTTGTGTTTCAACTGGATTGATTTAAACCTATTGTATTTCTTTCTTTTCCGCTTCCGCTTTTTCTTTCATCAAGGCCAATTCTTGGCTAAGCTTGGTCATGTTACGTTGAAGCTTAGAATTTACCACCGACAAATGTAGAAGGTAAATCAGAATGATAAAGATGAAACCCGTGAATACTAAGTTCGCTGGTTCATACACCCCAAATAGCTTAGACATTACTTCCAAACCTTCGGCCCATAGCGAGAACAAGAGCAGTACACCTGTGCATATCCACCATACGATGGCATATTCTTCTCTTAATTTACCTTTGATAATTAACCTAGAGATATAGATTAAAAACAGAATATTGATAATGATCGTAATAATTTGAATTCTGGTCATCATATTTTATTGAGGTTTACGTATAAACGAGAACAACATGCTGATCGTTACTTTGATACAATAATAGACAGAAGAAAAATTTCCAATCGACGATGTCCCACCTAAACGATGGCTCATCACTACCGGAACTTCTTTGATCTTTAATCTAGCTCTCGAAAAAATAACAAGGGACTCAGGTTCTGGATAATCATCTGGATAATTTTCGGCCGCAATGGTTATGGCCTTTCTACCCAATAGTCTAAAGCCCGAAGTGCTATCATAAATATTGTTCCCTGTTAACAATTGATTGAGACGATAAAAATATTTGATCCCCATGCGTCTCATAAAAGAAGATTGAAAACCTTCATTAGCCAAAAATCTTGAACCAATTACCACATCTGCACCAAATTCTGCATTGGCATTTAAAAGTTTGATGATTTCGCAAGGTGGATGCTGGCCATCTCCATCCAATTGAATGGCCATATCAAAATCGTTGATTTTAGCATACTTAAAACCCGATTGCACGGCACCACCAATGCCAAGATTATTTGGAAGGTCTAATACCTTTGTATGATGGTTTCTCGCAACTTCTACGGTTTTGTCCTTAGAACAGTCATTTACAACCAAAGTAGTTAAGGCATATTCTTCAGGTAGTTCAAGTTGCTTTAACTCTTGCAATAATAAGGGCAATGCAACTTCTTCATTGTAACATGGAATAACTATTAAAACCTTTTTTTGCATAGGAATTAGGCTGATGGCAATTTTTTAGGTTTACATCTTAAAATCAATAAGCATTATTTGATCAGTAGTGATGCCAAAAGACAAATTTAATAGAACAAATCGGATTAAGATGTTTTTCGAAAAAATATTGGGCATAAAAAAGCCTTCCGATTATAGAAGGCTTTGAGCAATAAATTATAATAATTCTATTCAGCAATATTTTTATTTTGATAGGTTAACCCTGAGGTTGAGTTCGAAGCTGCCGTTGGTGTATCCGCTGAGCTTTGAGGTCTGTGTGGTGTACATGCCCGATACCAGGTACCTTCTGGCGATGTCCATGCCCAGCCCGAAGGTGGCGCTCTGGTTGCTGTGGTACATGCCCATGAGCATGAAGCGCTTCTGGGAGAGGGACAGCTGTGTGCCGACGTCCACCATGTTGTCGAAGTTCCTCACCCCCCTGTAGGCCACCTTGGGCTCCAGCTCCATGCCGTCCCCCAGCTGGAAGGCGTAGCCCACCGCGGTGAAGAAGGTCACGATGTCGGCCAGCTTCACCACGTCCTTCTTGAAGAAGCTCTTCAGGTTGGGATCGAGGCCTGTACGGTCAGCCCCCCCGATACGAAGGCCGCACCGAAGTCCCCGTCGAGGTAGGTCCGCTGCCCGTTGTACTCCCCAACGGCGATGTCGCCGGGATTGCCCGAGATCTCCTGCTCCTGTACCCGCTGGCTCATCATCCCCAGCGAGAGCCCGAAGCTCAGGTGGTTGCGCCCGCTGTCCAGCGGAAGGTGGTAGGCATAGCTGGCCACCGCACGGGTCTGCCGGAGCAGCCCGGAGCTCTCGTTGTTCACGTTCAGCCCAAGGCCCACCTTGCCCAGCCCGTAGTCCACCGTCACGTTCTGGGTCAGCGGCGAGCCCGGTATCCCGCTCCACAGCTTGCGGTAGGCAGCGTTCACCTTCAGCCCACGGCCCTCCCCGGCAAAGGCCGGGTTGACGATGTACTGGTTGTTGTAGTACTGGGAGCCCAGCGGGTTCAGCTGTGCCATGGCCCCCTGGCCAAGGGCCGCCAGCAGCACCACCGCCGCCAGCCTCATATATCTCTTGTTGTCCATGTCGTTCCTTTTTCTTGTCCGTTGTTGGTTAGTTCTTGTTCAGTATGGTGATGAAGCCCTTCTTCACCGTCTTGCCGTCACCGTTGTAGTCGATGATGTAGTAGTAGGTGCCCTCGCCCAGCGGAAGCCCCCTGAGGGTCGCGTCCCAGCTGTTGTCGTAGCCCTTCTTCTCGTAGACCACCCGGCCACCGCGGTCGAACACCTTCACCAGGTTGTTCGGGTACAGCTCCAGGTTCTCCACGACCCACCTGTCGTTCACCCCGTCGCCGTTGGGCGACATGATGTTGGTCGCCTTCACCTGTACCGCCTGGTCGGTGACCGTGATGGCGATCGTGGCCGTGCTGCTGCAGCCGCCCGCATTGGTCGCGGTAACCGTATAGGTGGTGTTCTGGACAGGCCTGATGGTCAGCTGGGCCGTGTTCTGCCCCGAGACGATGCCGCTGGCCGTGGCCCATACGTAGCTGGTGCCACCGCTGGCGGTCAGTACCACCTGCTCCCCCCTGTCAACCATAGTCCCCTTGTCAGAGGCGATGGCAACCGTAGGAAGCGCGTTGACGGTGATGGTGAAGGTCCTTGAATAGGTATCGGTACCTCCGTTGGCCACCCCGCCGTTGTCCCTCACCGTCACGGTGACGGTCGCCGTGCCCACCGCACCTGCCCTTGGCTGGTAGCTGATCCCGCCAGGGGATACCGAAAGGTCCTGGAACAGCGCTGCGTTGCCGCTGGACACCGAGACGGTGGCCGTCTGGCCGGCCTCGGGTCCGGCACTGATGCCCGACAGCGGTACCGTGCGTACCGCGGTGGACGAACAGATGGCCTGGTCGGCCACGGCGTCCAGTGTCGGCGCCTCGTTCACGTCACCGATGGTGATGGTGAGGGCCTTCTCCAGGCTGAAGCCCAGCTGGTTGGTGGCCCGCACCCTGACCGCGTACACCGGCCTGGCCTCGAAGTCGAGGACCGCCGTGGCCACAAGGCCCTCGCCGCTGATGGCGAACAGCCCGTTGTCCGTATCGCCCGCCCCCTGTACAAGGGCATAGGTGGTGTTCCCCGTAATGCCCCCCGGCACCGAGAGCGTGCCTGCCGGTGTGCCCACCGGCCTGTTCTCATAGAGTCCGGCCGCCGTCAGCACGATGTCCGAAGGTGCCCCCGCCCTTACCGTCAGTGTACCGTTCACGTACACCGGGGCATAGTTGGCCGCCACCGCCCCAGATGGGACGATCGCATAGGTGCCCACCGGACTGGCCGTGGTGGCCGTGGTGGTGGCCGTGGCCGGCACCGACAGTACCGATACGGTCTCCCCGTTCACAAAGCCGCTGTAGGCCACCGTAAACGCAGGGTTGGCCGTGCCGGCAAACCTTTCCCTGTCCTGGGCGGTCAATCCGGAGCTGGGCCCTGCCGATGACAAGGTCCGCCCCGCTATAGTTCAGTATGTAGTTGTTGTTCAGTGAAAGGGTGCCCCTGCCGATGGCATAGCTGCCCACGCCCTCACCAGGTGCCCTCGACAGGTTCCCGGTGAAGAAGTCCGTCCCGATCAGCGCCGGGGAGACCGTATAGGTGAGTGCCGGATCGGCACCGCCATAGGTCTTGGTCCTGGCAACGGCACTGACGGCCACCGCCAGCGGCGTGATGGTGAACTCGGCGCCCACATAGGCCAGCTGGTAGTTCGTGCCCGCGTCCAGCGTGCCCCGTCCGATGGCATAGGTGCCGACGTCCTCGCCGGCCGCCCTTGCCAGCTTCCCGCTGAAGGCGTCACCGCCCACAAGGGCCGGCGCGAAGGTATAGGCCAACAACGGGTCCGTATCGCCGAACACCCTGGTCCTGGCCGCTGCCGTTACCGTAAGCGGCCTTGGCGTGATGGTCAGCTCGGCCGCCGTATAGGCCAGCGTATAGTTGCCGCCCAGGGCAAGGGTGCCCTGCCCGATGGCATAGCTGCCCACGCCGGACCCGGGCGCCCTGGCAAGCCCGCCGCTGAAGGCGTCACCGCCCACAAGGGCCGGGGTATAGGTATAGGTCAACAACGGGTCCGCATCGCCATAGACCTTGGTCCCGGCCTCGGCCACAACGGCTATCGTCCTGGTGTTCACGTGCAGGTCCCTGGCCACCGCCACCGCCGCGTTGTAGTTGGCGTTGCCGGCCTGGCTGGCCGTGATGGTCGTGGTGCCCCTGCCAACGATGGTCGCCGTAGCCCCCGAGACGGTGGCCACCAGCGGACCTGAACTGGTATAGACCACCGCACTGCCGGAGGCCCCGCCCGTAGCGCCAAGCACGAACGGCGCATCGCCATAGGTCCTGTCGGCCGGTGCGGCGAAGGTGATCGTCTGGTCGCCCTTGGCCACATCGATATGGAACACCGATGTCGCCGATATGCCGGTACAGGTGTTGTCGGTAGCGGTGATGGAAATATCGAAACTGCCCGCAGTGGCCGGTATGCCCGACAGGGTGCCGTTGGCCGCAAGGACAAGCCCTGCGGGAAGAGGACCGGAGCTGTAGCTATAGCTTCCGCTGGCCCCGCCTGCAGCCACCGTTTGGGTGTAGGCAACGCCCACCTTGCCCCCGGAAAGCGCAGCCCCGGCAAGGGTCACCGCAGTTGGCTGGGTAAGGGTAAAGCCCTGTGTGGTGCTACAGCCGTTGGCATCGGTCACCGTTACCGTATAGGTCCCTGCCGTTAGGCCAGTGGCCGTGGCAGCGGTGCCGCCGCTGGGCGACCATGAATAGGTATATGCCCCCGTACCGCCGGTCACGTTGACCTTGGCAGAGGCATTGCTGCCCCCGTTGCACGATACGTTGGTGACGGTGCCCTGGCTGGCCACAAGTGGCGCAGGCTGGGTAATGGTAAAGCCCTGGGTGGTGGTACAGCCGTTGGCATCGGTAACGGTCACCACATAGGTGCCCGCCGCTAGGCCGCTGGCCGTGGCCGCAGTGCCGCCAGAAGGCGACCATGAATAGGTATAGCCGCCCGTGCCGCCGGTAACCGATACCGTGGCAGAGCCGTTGCTGCCGCCGTTGCACGATACGTTGGTCTGGGCAGAGGCCGTCGCCACAAGGGCCGCCGGTTGGGTAAGGGTAAAGCCCTGTGTCGCTGTACAGCCGTTCGCATCGGTCACCGTGACCGTATAGGTGCCCGCAGACAGGCCGGTGGCCGTGGCCCCGGTACCGCCAGAAGGCGACCATGAATAGGTATAGGGGGCCGTGCCGCCGGTAACCGATACCGTGGCAGAGCCCGTGGCGCTGCCGTTGCAGGCGATGTTGGTCTGGGCAGAGGCCATGGCCACAAGGGCCGCAGGCTGGGTGATGGTAAAGTTCTGGGTAGTGGTACAGCCGTTGGCATCGGTCACCGTTACCGTATAGGTACCGGCCGAAAGGCCGCTGGCCGTGGCCGCAGTGCCGCCGCTAGGTGACCATGAATAGGTATAGCCGCCCGTGCCGCCGGTAACCGATACCGTGGCAGAGCCGTTGGTCCCGCCGTTGCAGCTCACGTTGGTGATGGTGCCCTGGCTGGCCACAAGGGCCGCAGGCTGCGTGATCGTGAAGCCCTGGGTGGTGGTACAGCCGTTGGCATCGGTCACCGTGACCGTATAGGTGCCGGCCGTTAGGCCACTGGCCGTGGCAGCCGTACCGCCGCTAGGCGACCATGAATAGGTATAGGCGCCCGTACCGCCGGTCACGTTGACCTTGGCAGAGGCATTGCTGCCGCCGTTGCACGATACGTTGGTGACGGTGCCCTGGCTGGCCACTAGGGCCGCAGGCTGGGTAATGGTAAAGCCCTGGGTGGTGGTACAGCCGTTGGCATCGGTCACCGTGACCACATAGGTGCCCGCCGCAAGGCCGGTGGCCGTGGCAGCGGTGCCGCCGCTTGGCGACCATGAATAGGTATAGGCGCCCGTTCCGCCGGTAACCGATACCGTGGCAGAGCCGTTGCTGCCGCCGTTGCACGATACGTTGGTGACGGTGCCCTGGCTGGCCACTAGGGCCGCAGGCTGCGTGATCGTGAAGCTCTGGGTGGCCGTGCCGCTGGTGCCGGTAACGGTCACCACATAGGTGCCCGCCGCTAGGCCGGTGGCCGTGGCAGCCGTGCCACCGCTAGGTGACCATGAATAGGTATAGGGGCCCGTGCCCACGGTGATGCCCACCGTGGCCGAACCCGTGGCGCTGCCGTTGCAGGCCACGTTGGTCTGCCCCTGGGCGAATACCACCAGCGTAGGCTGGGTGATGGTCACGCTCTGGGTAGTGGTACATGCGTTCGCATCGGTAACGGTCACCGTATAGGTGCCCGCCGTTAGGCCGCTGGCCGTGGCCGCCGTGCCACCACTTGGTGACCATGAATAGGTATAGCCCGGGGTACCACCTGTAGCGGTAACCGTGGCCGAACCGGTAGTACCGCCGTATGTCGTATTGTTCGTCTGTGAGGTGATGCCTGCCGATAGTGCCGAGGCCGGCTCGACAATGGTATAGCTCCTGGTAAGCTGGCAGCCGTTGGCATCGGTAACGGTAACCGTATAGGTGCCCGCCGTCAGGCCAGTGGCCGTGGCAGCCGTGCCACCACTTGGCGACCAGGAATAGGTATAAGGGGCCGTACCACCGGTAACGTTCACCGAGGCGGCACCGGTACTGCCCCCAAAGCAGGCGATATTGGTCCAGCTACGGGTTGCGCCCAACGCACTCGGCTGGGTAATGGTAAAGCTCCGGGTCGCCTGGCAGCCGTTGGCATCGGTAACGGTAACCGTGTACACCCCCACCCCAAGGCCGGTGGCCGTGGCAGCGGTACCGCCAGAAGGCGACCATGAATAGGTATAGGGACCCGTACCGCCCGTTGGGGCGACCGTGGCCGTGCCGTTGTTGCCCCCGTTGCAGCTCACGTTGGTCTTGCCCCCGCCCACGGCCGCATTGAGCGCCGCCGCAGGTTGGCCGATGGTAAAGCTGCGCGTGGTCTGGCAGGCATTGGCATCGGTGACGGTAACCGTGTAGGTGCCCGCCGCTAGGCCCGTGGCCGTGGCCGCAGTGCCCCCACTTGGGGACCATGAATAGGTATAGCCCGGTGTGCCGCCGGTTGGGGAAACGGTAGCGGTACCGTTGGTCCCGCCAAAACAGCTCACATTGGTACTGCCACCGCCCGTAGCGGCCGAAAGTGCAGCCGCGGGCTGGCCGATGGCAAAGCTGCGCGTGGTCTGGCAGCCCTTGGCATCGGTAACGGTAACCGTATAGGTGCCCGCCGCAAGGCCGGTGGCCGTGGCAGCGGTGCCACCGCTAGGTGCCCATGAATAGCTGTAGGGACCGGTACCGCCCGTAGGGGAAACGGTGGCCGTACCGTTGCCTCCGCCAAAACAGCTCACGTCGGTCTTGCCGCCGCCACTGGCAGCAGAAAGTGCCGCTGCAGGCTGGCTAATGGTAAAGCTCTGGGTCGCCGTGCCGCTGGCACCGCTACCGGTAACGGTAACGGTATAGGTGCCCGCAGACAGCCCAGTGGCCGTGGCCGCAGTACCGCCACTCGGTGACCAGGAATAGGTATAGGGGCCCGTACCACTGCTGATGCCAACAGTGGCACTGCCGTTGTTGCCGCCGAAACAGCTCACGTTTGTCCGCGACTGCGCGAAGAGCTCCAGCGTAGGCTGGGTGATGGTAGCGCTGGCCGTGGCCGTGCAGCCATTGGCATCGGTGATGGTCACCACATAGGTGCCTGCTGTCAGGTTAGAGGCCGTGGCCGCCGTACCGCCAGCCGGTGACCATGAATAGGTATAGCCAGGCGTACCACCGGCCGGGGTAACCGTGGCAGAACCCGCAGAGCCGCCAAAGGTGCTGTTGTTGGTCTGGGCAGTGATGCTGCCGGAAAGTGCCGTGGCAGGTTCGTTTATGGTAAAACTGCGTGTGGCCGTACAGCCGATGTTGTCGGTAACGGTAACCGTATAGGTGCCCGCAGCAAGGCCCGAGGCCGTGGCCGCAGTGCCCCCGCTAGGGGACCATGAATAGGTATAGGGGGCGATACCGCCGCTGGGGACAACCGTGGCAGAACCCGTAGACCCGCCCTTGCAGGCAATGTTCGTCTGGGAAAAGTTCGATGTGCTGATCGCCGAAACGGAAAGCGTTGCAGCATTGGAGGTCGCATTGCCCCCGCTGCTGACCGCACGGCAACGGTAGGTCCAGCCGTTCATCCCTCCGGTAGCACCTGTGATCATCAAGGTCGAAGTGGTCGCATTGCTGTAGACACCGCCATTGGTGATGTCAACGAAGCCGCTGCCGCTGTTCACCTGCCACTGGTAGCCGGTAGCATTAGTAGCCGTAACCCCAAAGGTCGTACTACCTGCAGCACAGATCGTACGGTTAGGCGGATTGCCCGTAATACTTGGGGCCGGGGTAACTATAGGGCTACCCACTTGAATATCATTTATGCCGATCCAAATATTTGGGGCTGCTATAGCTGAATATATTCTAATTTCGTCTATATCATTAAAGATACTCGGAGTTAGGTCATCTGCTTGGGTTTTAACTGCGCCATTTCCATTAGTAGGTAAACTAATAGAAACTGATCCAACCTGTGTTCCATTATTATAACCAGCAATAAGAACTGGAGTTCCTCCCCAATCTACTAATTTGATAGATTTTAAGGAGAAATTTGCTGCTTGACTAGAACTTTTAATCACAAATGCAGAAAATCCGCTATTAGTAATTCCTGGGTCAGGTCCTGCCGTAATTCCATTAAATCCATTTGAGGAAGTATAATAAGTCGCATTCTCCCACCTCATATTTGTACCAGTAGTATAAACACCAGTTGTTTTATCACCTGCAAAAAACTCTAAGTCTAGGTCTGTAATCGTAGTTGATCCTCCTGTTCCATCAGCAGCTGTATTACCTAGCCCTGTATTGGTCGAAAAAGTAAGTGTAGGATTAGTTGATAAAGCTACTCCAGATGCATTTACGGTAAATGCGCCTGAAGCATTACCTACCGTACTTCTGGCATAGCCTGTTGATGCATCTGCTATCCATTTTGACCTGTCGTTAATCGCAGCCATCAATTCGGCCTTAGTGCCCGTTAGCACACCATTGTAACGATTATTGGATGATTCTAATTCTCCCTGCCAATACATAGAAATGGCGTTGGTTCCATTGGTTAAACCTGTAGGTATCCTCGAAGTTTGTGCCCCATCTAAACGACTAATGTCGCCTATATCCGCTTCGGTTGCCCACTTGGTTACTGCATCATTACCAAAACCATAAGTCGTTAAACTCCCTCCATTATCATTGGTAAAGCCAGTAATAAAACTAGGGTTAGCTAATGAACCTTGATATACAATTACCTGATCGCCACCGGCATAATTAAAACCACTTGCTGGAATGGTATAACTGACCGTGGATGAGTTATTAACCCTAACCGACAAAGAGCTGACCGTTTCTTCATCAAAATGAAAAACGGTTCCGGCCGCATAGGTCTGATTTGTAGTAAACTGCACATGGGTCTCCGTATTGTCGACCCACTTATAAGTACTTCCACGCCAGCCCTGTTCGGTAATGTACATGGATGTACCAGAAGGTAAAGGCACCAAGGTAACGATAGAAAAACCGTCTACACCACTTTGGTTCATCCTAACCACAGCGATATCGCCAGCAGATAGGGTTTGTGCATAAGCATAACAAAAAGCAATAGACAGAAAAATGCTAAGTAAAAGTTTTCTCATGTTGTTGAGATTAGAGATTTAAATAAGGATGTTTTTTTTGAAAAGAGAGCGGAATACCCATAGCAATGGGTCGTGCCAATTTAAGGAGATGAACACATAGTTTGAGAGCATTAATTTGGTTTACCTATATCTTAGACTATAAAAGTCAAGATTTATACACTAACAAAATTAATGTTGCAACTTATAAATTACCTATTTTATTTTATTGAATCACTCCGATCTTATAAGTTTGGATTGATTAGTGTCAATGAAAATTATATTTTGGCCGAAGCTTTATGACGCACTCAACAAACAAACCCTTAACCAAAGCTAAACCTGAGGTAGTTAGCCTCGCTTTGGCAGAACTATCTCATTATTGTCTCCTCAGCAAGGGCCTAAAAGAGGCTTTTACTCAAAGCGCATTCCATTTGACCCTAAAAAAAGGTGAATACCTAATGCGGCAAGACGAACCTTGCCATGAGGTCTATTTCCTGCTCTATGGCATGGTGAGTGGCTACAGACGCAAGGGAGCCAGAGCACTGATCACTTTCATTACGGTTAATGGCGAATTCATCTCACCCATCTCAGGGATGTATGGCTTAGGGCCTGCAGGTGAAGACATGATTGCAGAAGAAGATTGTGAACTGATTGGCATCCCAGCTTCAGACCTCCTCTCCTTTTTTGATGATTTCCCCGAAATGAATGTCGTAATGAGAAAACTACTGGAAAACCATTATAAAAACGCCCATGAAAGGGCTGTAATCAATAAAATGGGCACAGCCAAAGAAAAATATGCCTATTACCGTAAGATCTTACCTAACCACCACAACAGGGTCCCTATTCAATTGGCGGCAAATTTTTTGGATATCAAACTACAGACTTTGCTTAATGTGAAGAAGACGCACCAACTTCAAGAAGAGTTAAGCGCCACCACAAAGCACCACCTACACATTTTAACGAAGGCCATGAAAGAAGGTCGTTTCTTCCAACAAAAAAAGGTTAGCCTAAACGCTATCGCCGAACAGCTCAAGCTCACTCCGCACCAGTTATCATCACTGATCAACGAACATTACCAACAGAATTTCACAGACTTTATCAATAGCTATCGCATCAATTTCATCAAAGACCAATTAAAGAGTAAAGCTAATTTTCAACAAACTACCATTGAGGCATTAGGTTACGAAGCTGGATTTTCGTCAAAAAGCTCCTTCTTTGCTGTTTTTAAAAAACAAACAGGTTTAAGTCCACTGTCGTTTGCCAACGCCTTAAACAACGCTAGAAAAGCTAGTTAGCATTTTTTCTACAAACAAAAAAAGCCTTAGATTTCTCTAAGACTTTGGTGGGAAATGAGGGGTTCGAACCCCCGACCCCCTCGGTGTAAACGAGGTGCTCTGAACCAGCTGAGCTAATTTCCCTTTTGGTTTCCTTAACGTTAAAACTGAATAAATGTTCCTTCGTTTTGGGATTGCAAATATAGTGTCTTCTATTTGTTTTGCAAAAAAAATTTCACTTTTTTCAAGAAAGCACATCTTCGAGGATTTGATGGGACCTGATTTGCCCAAAAGATGCTGTATGTAAAGTATAGTAAACCAATATTTTATCTAAAATCACCCGCCTGGTTTTGTTATCCAATTTTATTTCAATTATTTTTTCAAAAGGTGTATGAAACAGCAATAAAAAATAATCGGCCAGCGATTTTTCTATGAAATGAGGATGAACTGGCATTAAAGAAGTAAAACCTCCTTCTTGCAGATCAAAATATTTTTGGTCATTTCTGGTCTGGGCATGCGGAGCAAAACCTAAAAAACGGGAAAGTTTTAACAAAAAGGCCAAATGGAAATTGACACTGGGCGCATCGGTTTCATCAAACCAACTGATGGCATTGTAAATAAAATCAAATAAATTCTCGTCCGTATGCTGTTGTCGAATGCTTTTATATAATACTTCATTCAAAAACTGCACAATGGTATTTTTAACCACATGATAAGGTATAGACCTGAAAACAGGAGAAGGTCGGGCTTCGGCTACCCGCTGGATCTGCGTATTCATTTTATGGTACACCACCATATCCAATAGATGCAATGGCTGCAAGACATTCATTGGTATTTTAGCCTTTGGTTTTTTAACGCCATTGATCAAAAAGGATTGGATTCCGAACTTATCGGTAAATACTTGCACCACCACACTACTTTCGCTGTACAAAGTGGTTTTTAAAACAATTCCTCTAATCTTATGTAGCATTTGTTAAATGAACTTTGGCACAAAAATAATCAATGCAATGCTTAATGCTAAAAAAGCAGTTACCAAAACCGCAGCAGCAGCAACATCTTTAACTATACCTGCTTTGGGTTGTTGTTGAGGAGAAACCAGGTCTACCAAAACTTCAATGGCTGTATTGATCAACTCCAATACCAACACCATTGCAATGGCCAGGGCAATCCATAACCACTCTGCATTTGACAGTTTTGTATACAGCCCTAATAAAATGACAACTACAGCCGACACACAATGGAGTTTAAAGTTGAGCTGTGTACGGAAAGTATAGGCCAGTCCCCTAAACGCATAAACGAAACTCTTAAAAAACTTTTCCATCGCCATGCTAAAATACATCAAAAATTATGGATTAGTTAAAGGCCAACAAACAATAAACGTTTTCTGCTGTTAATTTAGCGTTAAATAGCGCTATAGATTTTGTATTCAGCCATTTTTATAGTTTCTTTACTTTTTTTAAAACGCAGTTGATTATGTGGGCTAAACTATCTAAAGCTATACTTCAAAATAGAATTCTACTCATCCTTTTCTTCCTGATCGCTACAATTTTCATGGCTTGGCATGCCCGAAACCTGAAACTATCCTATTCTGGAAGCAAGATTTTGCCACTTACAGATTCGGTCTTTGTCAAATACAACGCTTTTAAAAAACAGTTTGGCGAAGATGGTAGTGTAATGGTATTAGGTATTCAAAGTCCAAACATCTATCAAAAAGACACCTATAATAAATGGATGCAACTATCTGATGAAATCGGGAAACTGAAAGGCATCAAAGGTGTATTATCTATTGGTAAATTATTCGAGCTCCAAAAGGATACGGTCAACCAGAAATTTGTGGTTAGTCCCATTCCAAGTAGAGCTGTGCAAAGTGATGCAGAAATGGATTCATTAAAGAACCATATCTATAGCATGCCTTTTTATAGCGGATTGTTGTTCAACAAAACAAGCAATGCGACTTTAATGGCCATTACTTTCGATCCAAAAATCTTAAACTCTGTTGATCGAAACCCTATCTTAAAGAGATCGAAGCAAAAGCCCAGGCTTTTGGCAAAAGCACCAATCTACATGTACATCTATCTGGATTACCTTTTATCAGAACAGCGACAAGTAAACTGGTATCTAATGAGTTTGTGTTATTCTTAGGCCTTTCCATCTTAGTTTCGGCCTTGATCCTCCTTATTTTTTTCAGGAGTTTTTATGCCGTGTTTTTCCCTATCCTAGTCGTAGTGATGGGTGTGATATGGAGTATTGGCACCTTGGTATTATTTGGTTACGAGATTACGATTTTAACTGGACTGATTCCCCCGCTTATCGTGATCATTGGCATCCCAAACAGTATCTTGTTGCTCAACAAATACCATAACGAACTCAAAAAACATGGCGACAAACAAAAAGCCATGAGCATTACCATCGAAAGGATTGCAGTAACTACCCTGATTGCCAATGTAACTGCAGCCATTGGTTTTGGTGTACTTTATTTTACGGGTAGTGAGCTTTTGATGCAGTTTGGAAGTGTAGCCGCCCTCAATGTGATGTTTACCTGGCTGATGTGTCTTTGTCTAATCCCGATCATCTTCAGCTATCTACCGCTACCAAAAGGCAAGGCAAATACCCCACATGTGCCTAATTTTTTAGATCATTTATTGGCAAAAACAGATGTATTGGTGCAACAAAAAAGTGCATTGATCTACATCGCTACCATTATCTTATCCATCATTTCGTTTATCGGGATCTATAAAATCAACATCAATGGTTATGTGGTTGACGACCTGCCTAAAAACTCACAGATCTTAACCGACCTTAAGTTCTTCGAGAAGAATTTTGAAGGAATCCTGCCACTCGAAATCAGTGTAGATACCAAACGTAAAAACGGAATCTTGAGCATCTCTACCCTCAGCAAAATAGATAAAATGGAGCGGATGATTTCGGCCTACCCAGAATTTTCTCGATCTATCTCCCTGAATACGGGTCTAAAATACGCTTCGCAGGCCTTCTATAATGGAGATTCTGCTTTTTATCGCCTGCCTACCGATATTGAAAAAAACTTCATTTTGGCCTATGCCGCCAACTCTGGAAAGGGGAACGGAAATATGTTGACCAATTTTGTGGATAAGGACAAACAGACTGCGCGGAATCAGCTTTCAGATGGCCGATGTAGGCTCGAAACGTTTAGATGCTTTATTGCTAGAATTAAAACCACGGATCGACTCTATCCTGACACCCAAAAGATTTGATGTTACCTTAACAGGATCGAGCATCATCTTCTCTAAAGGTACGGATTATCTGTTAAGGCACTTATTTGAAAGTATCGGTTTGGCCATTGTATTGATCCTCTCTTTTAAGGTTGGCTCAATTTAAAAGTTTAGGATCATGTTCATTTCCCTACTGCCAAACATTGTGCCTTTGATCATTACGGCTGGTTTAATGGGCTTCTTTAATATTGCCTTAAAACCATCTACCATTTTGATTTTCACCATTGCTTTTGGTTTGGCCTCTGATCAAACCATCTACTTTTTAACACGATACCAACAAGAATTGACTTTAACCAATTATAGCGTTACAAAAGTAGTTTCAGATACCATTAGGGAAACTGGGGTAAGTATGACCCATATTGCCTTGATCTTATTTTTCGGTTTTGGCATATTTACGGCCTCTACTTTCGGTGGAACCGTAGTTTTGGGGCTGCTACTTTCCATTACCTTGATCGTGGCTTTGGTATTTAACCTTACCCTATTGCCTGCTTTAATGCTTTGGCTCGATAAAAAGAAGACCCGTAAATTGATCCCAGCAGAAGAAGTTGCTAAAAATGAGCAACAGTTTGACCATTAGGCCATGCCCGATTTTGAGCACATCAACTATTTAAGAACTGGCAACAAAAGGCAGCAACTGGCCTACCAGACGTTGACCCAACATGCCGTTCTGGAGAAATTGGCAGCTTATCAACCCATTTTAACAGGCACTATACCAATAGACATTGATATCCCATCCAGTGACCTGGATATCATTTGTTATTGGACCGACAAAAGAGATTTTATGGCTCAAGTTCAAAATTCTTTTGCCACCGAAACCGACTTCCAGGTGCTAGAAACTGTAATAAATGGTCAGGAAACGGTGGTGGCCAACTTTAAGCTCGATGATTTTGAAATCGAAATATTTGGTCAGAACATCCCTTGTAAACAACAAAATGCCTTTCGGCACCTCTTGGTCGAACATCGGATATTGGCTGAAAAAGGAGAAGAATTTAGGCAGCAGGTCATCAAACTTAAATTACAGGGCTACAAAACCGAGCCTGCCTTTGCATTATTGTTAAAATTAGAGGGAGATCCGTATCTTTCCCTTTTAAACTTATCCAAATGACCTTCAGAATAGCAACAGTTACCGATATCAAACAAATCCAAGTGGTGAGAAATGCGGTTAAAGAGAACACTTTATCAGATCCAAATCTGGTAACGGATAAAGATTGTGAAATATTTTTAACCCAAAGAGGAAAAGGTTGGGTTTGTGAGATCAGTAACCAGATTGTAGGTTTTGCCATCGTTGATTTGGAAGATGACAATATTTGGGCCTTATTTGTAGACCCAAAATTCGAAAAACAAGGGATTGGCAAAAAACTTCATCAACTGATGTTGGATTGGTATTTCGACCAAAATAAAGAAAAGATTTGGCTTGGTACAGCACCCAATACAAGAGCTGAGGTGTTTTATAGAAAATCAGGCTGGCAAGAAATTGGCACACATGGCAAAGGAGAGGTGAAATTTGAAATGGCTAAGCAAGAGTGGCTAAAACAAAAGGCTTAAGCTACATGTTCGTCATTTACAGGCTCTTCTCCTATTGGTTTTAATTCTACTTTCTCTCCCTCCTCCCCTTCATTATCTACTTTCTTTGCAAATAGAATAGGATAAAGGAACATTAAAGCACCTACAATCAAAAATATGCCAGAAATACCGAGAACGATATTGCTACCTTCAGTTTTATAACTATTCATGATCCTCGCAGCAACCAATGCTGCAATTCCTAAGATAATGGCAATAACAGCCTTCCGTAATTTTAGCACTTTGATCATGGCCTTGAGCTTTAGATTTTTTTTCGTCTATTTTTAACAATATAACAAAAATCAAACCAATTGGTTCTAAAATTATTCATCAGGCACCTACCCCAAGCATTGTGCTTTAATCCATGTCAGATTTTAGGAGATAGAAGATGTCAAAAGTACAAGACATGGGTATAAATAAAAAAAGGAGTGGCTTTAACCTTTCCTACGTTTAATGATGCTCAGGATAACGAAAACCAGACCGATCAGCTCTAACAACATGGTAAAAACCAAAAGGCCTATCGTTAAACTCCGATGCCCATCCTTAAGTAAAATCGCAGCAGGCATCAATACCACCGCGACAACCATAAATATCAGTCCTATTTTCAGTAACTTATCCATAAAACAAATTCGTACAAAACTACCATAATTCATTCTAAAACTGTAACTTTGCATCCTTTAATTTTTGAAGATACTTGATTGATGTATAGGGAATTTAAACAGTTAGAATTAGCTAAAATAGGAAAAGAGATACTAGATTTTTGGAAAGCGGAAAACATCTTTGAAAAAAGTATTAGTACACGCTCAAAAGCCAAGCCTTTTACTTTTTATGAGGGACCGCCTTCTGCAAACGGCATGCCTGGTATACACCATGTAATGGCCCGTGCTATCAAAGACATTTTCTGTCGCTATAAAACCCTTAAAGGCTACCAGGTTAAACGCAAGGGCGGATGGGATACCCATGGTCTTCCTATTGAACTTGCTGTTGAGAAAAAATTAGGCATTACCAAAGACGATATCGGCAGAAAGATCTCTGTTGAAGCCTATAACGCCGCTTGTAAAGAAGAGGTGATGCGTTATACCGACGTATGGAACGACCTGACCGAAAAAATGGGTTATTGGGTTGATCTTCAAAATCCGTATGTAACGTATCATAACGAATATATCGAAACCTTGTGGTGGATCCTCAAATCGTTTTACGAAAAGGGATTGTTATACAAAGGTTATACCATCCAACCTTACTCGCCCGCAGCTGGTACAGGTTTAAGTTCGCATGAGCTGAACCAACCGGGTACTTACCGCGATGTAAGCGATACCACAATTGTGGTACAGTTCAAAGCAGTTGCAGCTAGCCTACCACCCTTCTTAAACAGTTATGGAGAGGTGAGCTTTTTGGCTTGGACAACTACCCCTTGGACATTACCGAGCAATACAGCTTTAACGGTTGGTCCAAAAATCGATTATGTTTTGGTTAAAACATTTAACCAATATACCTTCGAGCCTATCCAAGTGATTTTAGCCAAAGCATTGGTAAACAAACAATTTGCTGGCAAATATTTCTTGGCAGAAAGTGAAGCTGACCTGAGCAATTACAAAGCCGAAGACAAAAAGATACCTTATACCATTTTAGCAGAATTTGTAGGTGCAGATCTAGTAGGCATCAAATACGAACAACTGCTGGCTTGGGCTACACCTTATCAAAATGCCGAAAATGCATTTAGAGTAATCAGTGGCGATTTTGTAACTACCGAAGATGGTACAGGTATTGTGCACACTGCACCAACTTTTGGTGCAGACGATGCGCGTGTAGCCAAGTTGGCCACACCTGAGGTACCACCAATGTTGGTGCTCGACGAAAAAGGAAATGCCGTTCCGTTGGTAGACCTCCACGGGCAATTCATCACCAGTTTAGGTGGCGATCTAGGTGGAAAATACGTTAAGAACGAATATTATAACGATGGCGAAGCACCAGAGAAATCTGTAGATGTTGAAATTGCCATCTTGTTAAAAGAAGAAAACAAAGCCTTTAAGGTAGAGAAATATGTACACAGCTATCCACATTGTTGGCGTACCGATAAACCTGTTTTATATTATCCTTTAGACAGTTGGTTTATCAAAACTACGGCCGTTAAAGAAAAAATGGTCGAGCTGAACAAGAACATCAACTGGAAACCAGAAGCTACCGGAACAGGTCGTTTTGGCAACTGGTTGGAAAACTTGGTAGATTGGAACTTATCGCGCTCTCGTTATTGGGGCACTCCGCTACCAATTTGGCGTACGGCCGATGGTTTGGAGGAAAAATGTATCGGTTCTATTGCAGAACTCAATGCAGAAATCCAGAAAGCGATTGCAGCTGGTTTTATGCCTGCTGGTTTTGAACTCAAAGACATGCACCGTCCTTATGTTGACGATGTGATCTTGGTATCGGCCAAAGGCGAAAAAATGACCCGTGAACTAGACTTGATCGATGTTTGGTTTGATAGTGGTGCCATGCCTTATGCACAATGGCACTTCCCTTTTGAAAACAAGGAAGAGTTTGAAAATGCCTACCCAGCCGACTTTATAGCCGAAGGCGTAGATTAGACCCGTGGTTGGTTCTTTACCTTACATGCCATTGCGGTGATGTTAAGCGAGAGCAGCGAAGAAATCAAGGCCATCAACAAACATGTCAACAACCTAGGTGTAGCCTATAAAAATGTGGTTTCTAATGGTCTGGTATTGGATAAAAACGGCAACAAGATGTCTAAACGTTTGGGCAATGCCGTTGATCCATTTAGTACCATCGATACTTATAGTGCTGATGCCACCCGTTGGTACATGATCGAGCAATGCCTCACCTTGGGACAACCTGAAATTTAGTTTAGAAGGATTAGACGAAGTACGTCGCAAATTCTTCGGCACCTTATATAATACTTATTCATTCTTTGCCTTATACGCCAACATCGATAAGTTCGAGAATCGACCTAAACAACCAAACGCCTGTTGCCAAACGTAGCGAGCTTGACCGTTGGATCTTGTCTCTACTACAGACTTTAATTGCTGAAGTTGATGAAAGCTACAACGCCTACGAGCCTACTAGAGCTTCGAGGGCGATCCAAACTTTTGTTGATGAACACCTGAGCAATTGGTACATCCGTTTGTCACGTCGCCGTTTCTGGAAAGGAGAAATGACCGAAGATAAAAAAGCGGCTTATGAAACCTTGTTTACTTGTTTGATGACCATCTCGCAGTTGATGAGCCCTGTTGCTCCTTTCTTTGCAGATTGGTTGTACAGAAACTTAAGTGATGCAACTCCGGGTCAACACGCAGAATCGGTACACTTAACCATCTGGAACGAAGTGGATACCAGCCTGATTGACCAACAGTTGAACGAGCGGATGGAATTGGCCCAAAACATTTCTTCGATGGTCTTATCCCTACGTAAGAAAATGGGCATCAATGTTCGTCAGCCATTGGCCAAAGTACTGATCCCAGTATTGGATGATACTTTCCAAGTAAAAGTTGAATTGGTAAAAGACCTGATCTTATCCGAAACGAACATCAAAGAAGTCGACTTTATCAAAGACACCGCAGGCTTTATCAAGAAAAAGGTTAAACCGAACTTTAAGGCCTTGGGTGCTAAAGTTGGGAAAGACATGAAACTGGTTACCGAGGCCATCAACAACATGTCTCAAGAAGATCTGGCCAAATTTGAACGCGAGGATCCATTGCAATACTCAACACGCCGTATACTATACTCTTAAGTGATGTAGAAATCATTGCCGAAGATATACCAGGCTGGCAGGTAACCAACCTAGGTAATTTAACAGTTGCCTTGGATGTGAGCATTACACCAGAACTTAAACGAGAAGGATTATCGCGTGAGTTAATTAACCGTATCCAAAACTTAAGAAAAGAATTAAATTTTGAAGTTACCGATCGCATTAATGTAAATTTACAAAACGATAATGTAATCGCAGATGCGGTAATGCAGAACAAAGCCTACATTTGCGCGGAAATATTAGCTGATGATATGATATTATCAGAAAACATAGCTAACGGAAACAAAATAGTAATTGAAGATGTTGAACTACAAATCTTAATTGCCAAACAATAAAATAATATGGAAAAAACTGAGAAAACCCGCTATTCTGATAGCGAACTACAAGAGTTTAAAGAGCTGATCCAAGACAAATTGAGAAGCTCAAGGGAAGAACTGCTTTCCTTAACTTCTTCACTAAGTAATCCTAATTCTAACGGTACGGAAGATACTTCTGGCGCTTATAAAACTTTAGAGGATGGCTCTGCTACCTTAGAAAAAGAACAGATCAACCAATTGGCTGCCCGTCAGAAAAAATTCATCGACAACTTGGAAGCTGCCTTGGTACGCATCGAAAATAAAACCTATGGTATTTGCAGAGAAACTGGAAAACTGATTCAAAAAGAGCGTTTACGTGCAGTACCGCATGCAACGTTGAGTATGGAAGCTAAATTGAAACAGGGTTAATGAAAGGATATACGAAACCCTTACTACTGATATTTTTAGTCTTGTTGGCCGATCAGGTTTTAAAGATTTGGATCAAGACGAACATGTTCTTAGGTCAAGAATTTAAGATCCTTGGTGATTGGTTCATCATCCATTTTACCGAAAACAACGGAATGGCCTTTGGCCTAGAGTTTGGTGGTGAGTTCGGCAAACTGGCTTTATCCCTATTTAGAGTTATTGCTGTTGCAGGTATAGGTTATGGTCTGCATTACATGATCAAACGTAAATATCACCGTGGGCTGATCTTAAATGTGGCCCTGATCTTTGCGGGTGCCTTGGGCAATATCATCGACTCTGTTTTTTATGGGGTGATCTTTAAATACGAAACCTTGTTTCATGGCCGTGTGGTTGATATGCTTTACTTCCCTATCTTAAAAGGGGTATTCCCATCGTGGTTGCCAATTTGGGGTGGCGAACAGTTTGAGTTCTTCCGTCCGGTTTTCAACATTGCAGACACTGCGATTTCTGTAGGTGTGATCATCATCTTTGATCTTCCAAAAAAGATATTTTAAAGAAGAAGTAAAAGACGAAGTAGGAATCAACAACGAAACCGTTGAAGATTAATATGTCTTAAAATATTAAAATCCAAGCCATCCCGAATATTCAGGATGGCTTTTTAATTTCAGATGATTATATTTGATATAGACCTAAAATCAAACCTATATCAATGAAAAAGACCCTCCCCTTTGCAATCATCGTAATCTTGATCTCCATTTGCTTTATTCGGCCAGCCATGGCCCAGCAGAAAAGCCTATTTGATGGAAAGACCTTAAAAGGCTGGCATGTTGATGTGCCCGACATGGACAAAAATCCAAATACCCCAAACCCTTTTGTAGTACGCAATGGGATGTTGGTAAGTTTGGGTGACCCTCGAGGTCATCTCATTACCGATGCCATTTATCAGAACTATCGCCTAGAAGTTGAATACAGGTTTGCAGGCAAACCTGGCAACTGTGGCGTATTGGTCCATGCCTCTACACCAAGGGCTTTATATGGGATGTTCCCAAAATCGTTGGAAGTACAGATGCAACACCAAGACGCTGGCGATTTCTGGTGCATTGAAGAAGACATCACCGTACCAGATATGGAAGTAAGACGAGGCCCTAAAGCCAATTGGGGTGTAAATGGCAATAAGTTGCGCAGGATCAAAAACCTAACTGATGATTCTGAAAAACCATTGGGCGAATGGAATACCATGGTAATCGAATGTTTGAACAAGACCGTTAAGGTTTGGGTAAATGGTGTGCTGGTAAATGAAGGTTATGATTGCACCACGGACAAAGGACAGATTGCTTTACAGGCCGAAGGATCAGAAGTTGAGTTTAAAAAACTAATGCTAAAACCTATTAAAAAACTAAGCAAATAACATGACCTTTGATCTACAGCCCACCCTAAAAAACAATCTCGTTAAAATTGTTCCACTAAAAACAACAGATTTTGAAATCTTATATGCCGTTGCATCCGACCCTTTGATCTGGGAGCAACATCCCAATAAAGACCGCTACCAAAGAAAAGTATTTGAGAACTTTTTTGAGGGTGCCATCAACTCGGGAGGTGCTTTTCTGGTGTATGACAATGAAACAGGCGAAGTAATTGGCAGTTCAAGATATTACGAATTGGATGAAGAAAATAGCAGCATTACTGTTGGTTATACCTTTATTGGTCGGGGTCAATGGGGCAAAGGACACAACAAAGCATTAAAACAGTTGATGTTCGATCATGCCTTTCAACACGTTGATAAAGTTATTTTACATATAGGAGCCACTAACTTTCGCTCTCAAAAAGCCAGTGAGAAGCTTGGTGCCCAAAAAGTTGGCGAGATGGATGTAGCCTATTATGGAGAGCCGTCCAAACTCAACTTTGTTTATCAGGTAAGCAAAGAAGATTGGACGCAAAAAGATTAAACTCCTTAAAAAATAAATTATTTTTTTTACGAGCTAACCTGCTCATCCAACGACATTTATAACATTTCTAAAATAATATTTAAATATTCGATGTGGAATTGGTACGATATTTACATCTGATTTGTATAACACACAAAAAATAGAAACATTATGAAACGATTAATTGCCCTTGCCTTTGTTGCCTTATTTAGTATGAGTGCCATGGCGCAACAAGTAGATTTAAGAAAGAAAATTAGTGTAAGCGGACCTGCAGAAGCAGAAGTTACACCAGACATCATCTACCTCACTATCTCTTTGAAAGAATATCTAAAAGATAACAACAGCAAAAAAAGAGTAGACATTACCGATCTAGAAAACCAATTGTACAATGCCGTTTTAAAGGCAGGTATCCCAAAAGAAAACTTGATGGTGAACAACATCTCTAGCTACAATTATGCGATAGAGAAAAAGAAAAATCCTGATTTCTTAGTGAGCAAACAATACCAGTTAAAAGTAAGCGACTTGAATAAATGGAACGAAATTATTGGCGCTGTAGACCCTAAAGGTGTAGCTTATACCAACATTGATAGTTACGACTACTCTAAGATCGAAGCCCTAAAAAAAGAGTTGAAGATCAAGGCGCTACAAGCTGCCAAAGCAAAAGCAACTTACATGGTTGAAGCATTAGGCGATAAACTTGCAGGTGTGATCGATATCCAAGAAGTAAACAACGAAGCTTATCCACAACCAATGTACAGAGCAAACGTAATGATGATGAAATCTGCTGATATGGCCGGCGCAGCAGAATCTGCACCAGAGCTCGACTTTAAAAAGATCAAATTGAATTATGTAGTAAATACAGTGTTCGAAATCAGATAGTGGCTACTGCAGTAGACAATCGATCAAATGCTACATATCATTAGAAATACGTAATAAATGAGGTCTAACTAGTGAAATTTAATGTTTGACCAAATAAATGAAACCTACCAAATCAATATTGGTAGGTTTTTTGTTTATAGGATAGTATTAACCATAAACGATAAAAGTCATGAAAAAATTTATTTACGCCTTAGTCCTAGTTTTCACATTAGGAATCAGTACCAATACTGTATCAGCTGCAGAAGATAAAAAAGCAAAAACCGAAATGACTGCCGAGCAAAAGGTTCAGTTCGAAAGAATTGTGAACAGAGTTGAAGAAATCCGTAATATGGATAAGTCCAACCTAAGCAGGGAAGAAAAAAGAGCTTTACGTAAAGAGCTAAAAGAGATGAAAGAACAAGCCCGCGTATTGCAAAAAGGAGTTTACCTTTCTGTTGGTGCCATCATCATCATTATTTTATTATTGATCCTTATCCTATAAAGAACAAACACACCTTCCTATAAAAACGAGAAGCCCCGACCCATAGGTCGGGGCTTTTTTTGCTAAAACCAAACGTATATTTGACCCCATCACCCCTATTATCTTCTGATAGTTAACAACTTGTCGTATTATTTTTTATATATTCAGCTAACTAAAACTAGACATTTAAAATTTACACTCGTTTAAACTCTGCATCTCATTGAAAAATAAGATCTATTTTTTAGGAGTTTTTGTTGCCCTATGTTTCACCTTATTAGGGTTTAGCTATAAAAACGAAGACCCCATTGCCAAAATCATTCGGCAACTGAATAAATGGAGAAACAACCATCCCCAAGAAAAGGTCCATTTACATCTAGACAAGTCTATTTATACCATTGGCGAAGACATATGGCTCAAAGCTTATATCGTAAATGGAGAAAAGCACCTATTATCAGCAATGAGCAGCACATTGAACATCGAGTTGATCAATGATGCAGATTCCATTAAACAATACATCAAACTACCTATCGCCTTTGGCATGACTGCCAATGGCCTATTGCTACCCAATCAATTAAAAACCGGCAATTATCGCATCAGGGCTTATACCAATTACATGCGCAACAGTGATGTAGGCTATTTCTTCGAAAAGACAATAACGATCATCAACCCCGAAAATGTAAACATCAACATTAAAAACAGAGCTGTACTTAGCAATAAAACCCCTATCAGCAACCCAAAAAGCCCAACAACTAGAGATATCGATTTCCAACTCTTTCCTGAGGGGGGATATCTCATCAATGGGCTTGCTGGAAAGTTAGCTTTTAAAGCCAATGATAAAAATGGCCTCGGTATAACTATCAAAGGCATAATCAGAGATCAAGAAAACAAAGACATCGTACAGTTTGCCAGTACACATCAGGGCATGGGGCAAATCCTATTTACACCACTTAAGGGACAAAGCTATAAGGCCGTAGTGACCCTATCCAATGGTTCAGAAATTACCCGTGCATTACCTGTGGCCTTGGCACAAGGCATTAAAATGAGTGTAAGTGAAGCACATAAAGATACGATTGCCATAAACATCAGCAGTACGGCTTTACTCAATAACACACCGAAAGAGATCTACGTGGTTGGCCAACAAGGCGGAAAAGTATACTATGCTGCTAAAACTCTAGTCAACGATACCAGTTTTATAGCTGCTATTGCAAAAAATACCTTTCCAACTGGTGTAGTACAATTTACCCTCTTCTCTTCAGATGGATTGCCGATGAGCGAGCGGATGGTCTTTGTACAAAACAAAGATGCGCTTACCCTTGCTGCTGTTACAGATAAGCCAATCTATAGTTCGAGAGAAAAAGTTACTGTTAATTTATCGTCGGCCGATCAACAGGGAAAACCCATAGATGGAAATTTTTCTGTTGCCGTAATAGAAGAAAAAAGAATAGTGGATGAAGATGAGGAGACTTCGATCTTGAGCAATCTGTTACTCGGTTCAGAGCTAAGGGGCTTTATTGAAAAGCCAAATGCCTACTTCAAAAACAATACAGAGCAGAACCGTGCAAATCTAGACTTATTGATGCTTACCCATGGATATAGAAGATTTGAATGGAAAAAGGTGCTCGACAATACTGAGGAAATTAGCAGTCCTATACCAGAAAAGGCTTTGCAGATTTCGGGCTACCTCAAAACCCTAAATAACAAGCCTTTAAAAAACACACCTGTTACTTTATTTGCCAAAGGCAGTAATATGTTGTTTCTGGATACCTTGAGTGACCGCAATGGAAAATTCACATTCGACAACCTCACTTTTGAAGATAGCACTACTTTTGTGATACAGGCCCTTGATGGCAAAAATAAAAACAAGGCTAAAATAGAACTGGCTAAGGAAACCATTCCAATTGTACCAAAAAAGAACATAGCCAATGCCTTGGCCTTGGTAATCGACACCTCAGTACTGGAACACCTTAAATATGACATCAATGCAGGCGAAAAAGCCATTATGTTAAGGGAGATCGAACTGAAAACAGCTAAAAAAGTCCTTAAATATTCTGATAACCTAAATGGGGCAGGAAAAGCAGACCAGATCGTGATTGCAGAAGAGCTTAAAAACTGTATAATCTTGCGCAATGTCTACAAAGAAGTCTTTCAGGCGTAATTTTTCAGAATGGTGTGCTTTACTCCATAAGAAGTTTACATCAGCCAATGAGAATTGTACTTGATGGACTTTTAAAGGAGAGAAATTTCCTATTGAGAGACATACCTATAGAAACAGTAGAAAGTGTTGAAGTGTTAAAAAGTATGGCCCTTAGCTCGGCTTATGGTGCCGATGGTGGTGCTGGTATGCTCATCATTACCTCCAAACGAGGTACAATGCAAGCAGAAACCATCCAGTACCCTTCTGCTCCAGACGTAGTGTCGTTCAGTGCCAAAGGTTATCAGGCCAGCAGAACCTTTTACTCTCCTCAATATGACATTCCGAAACAAGATCAAGTAGCAACAGACTTTAGGAGTACCGTTTTTTGGGCACCTAACATTTTTACAGCAAACGGAAAAGCCAAATTCGACTTCTTTACCAATGATAGCAAAGGGATCTTTAAAATGATAATCGAGGGAATAGCTGATGATGGTAGCTTGGCCAGACAGACCTACAGATACGAAGTAAAATAAGTAATAAGGTTACCTAAATTATAAATCCAACAAAAAAAGGGCGTCTTTTAGAGACGCCCTTTTTATTTGACTAGGTATTTTAATCGATCAATCAAAACCTGTGTATTTCTGTAATACTTCCGGAATCTTAATTCCATTTTCGGTCTGGTAATTTTCTAAGATCGAAGCTACGATACGTGGCAAAGCCAAAGCACTACCATTTAAAGTATGTGCCAACTGCGTTTTACCCTCTTTTCCTTTGAAACGGATCTTTGAACGGTTACTCTGGAAAGTTTCTACGTTAGACACAGAAGAAACCTCTAGCCAGCGTTCCTGCGAAGCGCTCCAAGTTTCCATATCATAGGTCATGGCAGAGCCAAAACCCATATCGCCACCACATAAACGCAGTACACGATAATGTAGCCCTAGTTTTTGCAATAAGCCCTGCACGTAAGTACTCATTTCTTCTAGTGTAGCATAAGAATGGTCGGGGTGTGTAACCTGTACCAATTCTACCTTATCAAACTGATGTAAGCGGTTTAAACCACGAACATGTGAACCATAAGAACCTGCTTCTCTACGGAAACAAGGCGTATAGGCTGTGTTCTTGATCGGCAATTCTTCTTCTTTTAAAATTACATCACGGTATAAATTGGTAACCGGAACTTCTGCCGTTGGAATCAAATACAGATCATCAACCGTAGAATGGTACATCTGTCCTTCTTTATCTGGCAATTGACCCGTTCCAAAACCAGAAGCCGCATTAACCAAATGTGGTACCTGTACTTCTTTATAACCCGCAGCAATGGCCTCATCTAAGAAGAAGTTGATCAATGCACGTTGCAAACGAGCACCTTTTCCTTTATAAACCGGAAAGCCAGCACCTGTGATCTTCACACCCAATTCAAAATCGATGATGTCATATTTCGACGTCAATTCCCAATGTGGTTTTGCATTTGCAGGCAATTTCGCAGGTTCGCCATGCACCAAAACCACCTCATTCTCTTCTGGTGTAGTGCCAGGTTTAACCAAGTGGTGGGGTAAGTTTGGCAACTGTACCAATAAACTGTATTGGTTATGCTCCAATTCTGCCAATTTTTCAGAAAGGTTTTTGATTGTTTCTTTATGCGTAGCTGTTTGTGTTTTGATGGTTTCGGCCTCTTCTTTTTTACCGTTGCGCATCAACTCACCTATCTGCTTCGCAGCTGCATTTGCCTCAGCCGAAATAGCATCCAACGAAGTTTGAGTTTGGCGACGTTCTTCATCAATGGAGATCATCTGGTCTACCAATTCGGGTTGTTTAAAATTGCGCACATTTAAGCGCTCTAAAACTTTCTCTCTATTTTCGCGGATATAGTTAACTTGCAGCATTATTTTATTTTTTTTACAAAGATAGCAAGAGTTTTCAGTTTTCAGTTGGCGGTTTTCATCTCCATGTCCAATCTTGATCACTGATCCTCAATACTTGATACCATGGCAGGAAAATTATATCTCGTACCTACGCCAATTGGCAACCTGGAGGACATGACCTTTAGGGCAATCCGTATTTTAAAGGAAGCCGATGTGATCTTGGCTGAAGATACACGTACCAGCGCCCCTATGCTCAAACATTTTGGCATCGATAAAAAGGCTTATTCGCACCATCAGCACAACGAACACAAAGCAACTACAGAGATCATCAAATTCTTAAAACAAGGCCAGAATGTAGCTTTGATATCTGATGCAGGTACACCGGCTATTTCAGATCCAGGTTTCTTTTTGGTGAGGGAGGCTTTAAAAAACGAGATCGAGGTAAACTGTTTACCTGGGGCCACTGCCTTTGTACCGGCTTTGGTCAACTCTGGCCTACCCAGCGACCAGTTTGTATTTGAGGGATTTTTACCCGTAAAAAAAGGCAGACAGACCCGTTTAAAATTATTGGCCAACGAAGAAAGAACGATCATCTTTTACGAAAGTCCGCACCGTTTGTTAAAGACCTTGGCAGAATTTGCAGAGTATTTGGGCGAGGAAAGACAGGCTTCTGTAAGTAGAGAATTGACCAAGATGTACGAAGAAACCGTTCGTGGCACCCTTATTGAAATAAAATCACATTTCGAAAACAATATATTAAAAGGAGAATTCGTAATTTGTGTAGCAGGCGCCGAAGAGCGTAAGGATAAAGAAGCCAAGACAAAAGATAAATACCATAAAAAAGAAGACAATGATTAGCATAGATAGATTTTTAAGCGACGAACAAGACCCAAAGGCCGTAGAGAAAGTAATCGGTAAACTTAACGACCTCTTAACCTCTGGTGAGGAAATATTATACCTTGCCGTACAAAAAAAACCAGCGGTAAATCTTTTGCCAGATAGCATTGCCATTAGCAATAAACGCATTTTTTATTGCGAACCAGGCAATTTAGGATTGACGATGAACTTTAAGGACATTTCCTGGAAGAACATTAAAGAGGTTTCGTTTAAGGAAGAGTTTTTTGGTTCAAAATTCATTTGCGTTCCCCAACATGGAGAAAACATTGTCACCGAGTTCATTCCTAAAACACAGGCCAGAAAATTGCATCAAGCCGCCAATGAGCAATTGGAACAATACAAGGAAATGATCAGACAGCAGCAATTGGAAGAAAACAGGGCTTCTGCGGCTTCGGTCAATGTTCCCCCTATTCAAACCATTATTGATCTACCGATAGAAGAAGCAGAAGTAATTCAGCAACCTATAATTGAAGATGTAGAGGACGAAACCACCTTGAAATTAAGGAAACTGAAAACCTTGTACGATAAACAGCTGATCACCAAAGAGGAGTACGAAAGCAAAAAGGCTAATATATTAGATAGCTTGTAATGAATAAAAGGCAGACGTATCTCTTAGCACTTTGTAGTGCATTTTTAATGTGGTTGGCCTGGCCTCCGCACATCTGGTTCGCTCCATTGTTATTAGTAGGCTTAGTACCTTTGTTGATTGCCTTACACAACATCAGCAAACAAGGGCTAAAAAAAACTGGCAAACGTATATTCTTAACAGCTGGCCTTACCTTTTTAGTTTGGAATACGGCCTCTATTTATTGGGTATACAATGCCATTAGTGCAGATAACCCTGCAGTAGTTGCTTTTTTGATTTCGCTGATTCCTTTTGGCTTAGGTGCTTTAATGATGACCTTTGCCTTTTGGTTACATTACCAATTGCGCAGCAAGGTAAATGCTAAAATCGCCTACTTGGGGCTGATCTGCTTTTACATTTCGATGGAATACCTGCACCAAAGCTGGGACTTGGCCTTTCCATGGATGACTTTGGGCAATGGTTTTGCCGGCATGCACCAATTGGCCCAATGGTACGAATATACAGGAGTTTATGGCGGTTCGATCTGGATCTTATTGAGCAACATATTGGTTTTTGAGGCTTACCAAAGCTTTAATACCAAAAATGGATTTGCCAAATATAGCACAGGTATCGTTTGGTTGCTTCTGGTAGCTTTGCCTATAGGCTTTTCTTTAAAGATCTATTCCGGTTATAAAGAAAAAGAATCTCCGGTCAATGTAGTTGTGGTACAGCCAAACATTCGATCCTTATAAAAAATTAGGAGACATTCCCCCTAGCCAACAGATACAGATCCTAAGCCGCCTATCAGATTCGATCGCACAGGTCAATACAGAATATTTCATTTGGCCAGAAACAGCTATTCCAGATTATGCAGATGAAGACAGGATCAGAAGCAATCCAGATTTTTTACAGGTGCAACAATTTTTAGACAAGTATAAAAATGGTACGCTGATCACAGGGATTGAAAGTATGAAATATTACAACGACAAAAAAACAATCTCTTCCAAACCGAATCCAAATGGTGGTTTTTACGACAATTTTAATACAGCCATGCAGGTAGAAAACTCTGCAGAAGTGGCACTTTACCATAAATCTAAATTGGTACCTGGAGTAGAGAAAATGCCTTTCCCACAAACGTTATCATTTTTGGCCCCTGTTTTCGAAAAATTAGGAGGTAGTGCTTCTGGTTGGGGCTGGCAAGATCATCCCGATGTTTTTTACTCTCAGAACGGTGTAGGTGTTGCACCTGTGATCTGCTACGAATCCATTTGGGGCAGTTGGGTTGGCGAATCTGTTAAAAATGGTGCCCAGTTCATTGCAGTGATCACCAACGATGGCTGGTGGGGCAATACCTCTGGCAAAGACCAACATTTGATGTATGCTAAGCTAAGGGCCATAGAAACACGCCGTTGGGTAGTTAGATCGGCCAATACAGGCATCTCGGGTTTCATCAACCAAAGAGGTGATGTTATTAAGCAATCTACCTGGTGGACAAGTACCGCATTAAAAGCAGACATCAATTTAAACGATTCGTTAACAGTTTACGTTAACAATGGAGACATCATTGCCAAACTAGCCGCCATCTTAGCTGTGGTTTTGGCATTCATCATTCCTTATAGAAAATGGGTAAAAAAATAATATGGGTCGTTGCGCTGTTGCTGAGCCTCCATACCACAAGCCAAGCACAGGTTTACATAGACAATATGTACAAACAAGCCAATGCCATGGCCAACGCCACCATTAAGGGAGATTACACCACCTTGCTTAAATATACCCACCCAGCCATGATCAAAAGCATGGGTGGAAAGGAACAAGCCATGGCAACCATTAAACAAGGTGTAGCCATGCTCAAATCAGGTAGTCTTAATATTAAAAAGGTATCCATTGGTAAAGTAACCCAAACTGTGGTTGAAAAGGAAAACATCCAATGCATTGTTCCGCAACTTATGGACATGCGGATTGCTGGTGTTGACGCCCATTCGAACAATTACTTATTAGGCATTACTTACGATGGCGGTAAAAACTGGTATTTTATGAATACTGCATCCTCAACACCAGAAAAACTACGACAGTTTTTACCAGAACTCAACAAAAAACTTACTATACCTAAGTCTAACACCACTTACAAATAAGTCAGATGCAACAGAAAAAACCTATCCAGCTTTTACTATTAGCATTTATTTTGCTGTTTAACGTTGGCTGCGACCAAGTGTCTAAAACCATCGTAAGACAAAACATCGACCTGAACGAAAACATCAGCCTCTTAAAAAACCATATTACCTTAACCAAAGTAGAGAATACAGGGGCGTTTTTAAGCACAGGCAGTAACTTGCCTGATTTTGTCCGTTTGGTGCTGTTAAGCATCCTCCCTGTGCTAGTGCTCGGTTATGGCATCTTTTATCTGTTTACCCATACCAACTTGCCTAGGTGGTTTCAAATCGGCCTCTGCTTTTTAATAGGTGGAGGGATTGGCAACATCTACGACAGGATCAGATTTGGTTCTGTTACCGACTTCCTCCACATTGATTTTGTGATCTTTAGAACTGGCATCTTCAATCTGGCAGATGTTTCCATCATGATTGGTATCGCCATCCTATTTATCCAATCTTTTAAAAAGAAAGTAATCCAAGTTCCTACCGTGCAAGAAGAGAACTAAGGTAGTTTTTTGAAGATATTGGCCACAACAGAAGGAATATCATTGATGGCTTTCTGGCCATCATTTACTTCGCCTTCTGCCCAACCCCTCCAAATCAATTTAGAAGTTTTACGCTCAATGATATCGATCATGATGCTTCCGGCCTTTACCTGCATCTTTCTGGCCCTACTACCCACATACACTGGAAAAGGATCAGTATAAGCATAATAATAAATGGCCCTGCCCCTATAATAGCCAACCCTAGGGCTTAATCGTGGTGGTGGATTATAATATACCGGATCACTATAGGTTTTGGTCTCTTTGTTTACCACAGCAGTATATTTAATCAAAAGGTCTGGCTTGTTATTGTTGAGCTGAAATCCCCTTTTATCCAATTCTGTATTGGCAGCCTCCACAATCTTATCGGTAGCAATATCATTATTGTAGATTGAAGTTGTTTTAGATTCCGATTCTCGGAATCCAAGCATAGGTTTTATAACGCGTAGTATTTACAGCTTTGTTACTTACTGCATAATAATCGTAGGTTGAACACGAAGTTAGACAAACAACCATGCTCAATAAGATGAGTATCTTTTTCATGGCAAAATCATTTAATTAATAATTAAACATTTTTGAACCAAACAGGTTTAATCAGTGTTAAATAGTTTACTTTTAGATTATAAACCAAAAAGCCATGAACGTCCCAGCAAATCATCAGGCGGTAATGCCCTATCTCATGTTGGCCAATGCCGAAAAGTTTATCGATTTTGTAACCGTTGTTTTTGCAGCTACAATCAATGAAAAACAACTTACACCAGAAGGAAAGATAAGACATTGCGAGGCCAACATTGAAGGGAGCACGATCATGTTTACCAATATCAATGAGGATTGGCCAGCAGCAACGGCCCATCTATTTGTATATGTAGCCAATGCAGACGAATCGTACCATAAAGCATTGGCCCGTGGGGCAACGAGTGTAATGGACCTTTGGGTCAGCACTATGGCAGAACCTGTGGGGTTAAAGATCCTTGTGGAAATACTTGGTGGATCACCTCGATATAAGACCAAAGGATGGCTTTTCACCATCCTCTGGGTAGGCGAACTACATTAACTTAGAACGGAACTTGCCATCGGTAATGGTGACGTTAACTCCTGCCGTAGTTTTTGCGGTAAAGCTAAAGGTACCTTCTACATAACCACCCTCTTCTTTGGTAACCACTAAGGTACCTGAACCTTGGCCCACCATGGTATTGTACACCACTGGAGGCATTGAAGTTACCGTATAAATCGCTTGGGTAGTGTTTGTAGAGGTTACAGGCCCTCCAATAGGATATGTTTTGGCACCAGAGTAGCTGAGCACATTGATATTGATCTGTGCGCCATTTCCAGTACCACCAATAGCCAATACACCACTTGTTTTGGTAGCCTGTACGGCTAGGCCTGCAGTCCAGTCTTTGCCATCAACCTTGGCAGACATGCTGCCCTCGGTTACTTTGGTGTCGTCGCCTTTTTTACAAGAAGCGATGGTAAATAAGATCAGACAGCCCACCAATAATTTCTTTAAATTTTTCATTGCTATGATTAGATTAAATTGTTTACACAAAAAAACCTAATCAATGCCCGCAAGGCAATACCGGATTCTACGGATTAGACCTACCCACTATTGGGTACAGACTTTAAGCCATGTATTTGCCTACAATAGGCATTCTTCTGCCAATTCCGAATGCTTTTGGCGAAACCCTTAAAATAGGTGGGGTTTGGAAACGTTTAAACTCAGCAGCGTTCACCATCTTCAATATCCGCAGCACCAAGGTAGGATCAAAACCTTCTGCAATGATAGCTTTAGAACCTTTTTTCAGTTCGATATGTTGGAACAAGATCCGGTCTAAAATATCGTAATCCGGTAACGAATCAGAATCTTTTTGATCTGGTCTCAATTCTGCCGAGGGTGGTTTAACAATGGTATTTTCTGGAATTACCTCTCCATCCTTGTTGATGTATCTGGCCAACTGGAAAATCTGCGTTTTGTACACATCGCCAATTACCCCAAGGGCGCCACACATATCGCCGTATAAAGTGCCATAACCTACAGCACATTCGCTTTTGTTAGACGTATTCAATAAAATATAACCAAACTTGTTAGACATCGCCATCAGCACGATACCTCGACAACGGGCCTGTATATTCTCTTCGGTCAAATTAAACGGCAGATTGGCAAAGGGTTTAGCCAGCATGCCATCAAAGGCGTCAGCTGCGGCCTTGATCTCTATAATTTCGTGTTTACAGCCAATGTTGTTCACCAAATCTAAAGCATCTTTAATAGAATGGTCTGTAGAATATTTAGATGGCATTAAAACCGCCATTACATTTGCTGGTCCCAAAGCCCTACAGGCCAAGGCACAAACTATGGCCGAATCTATCCCGCCAGAAAGGCCTAAAACAGCCTTGCTAAATCCAGATTTTCTAAAATAATCTTTGATTCCCATGATCAAGGCATCATCGATCCTGCATGATGTCACTGTCACGTTCTGCAGCCGGATATTTGTTCTTTACATTTTGGATTTCATCCAAGTCAAATACCTGAAGATCTTCTTCAAAATATTTCATTTCGGCCTTTACCTCACCCGCCTCATCAAAAACCAACGAACCCCCATCAAACAAGATTTCGGTCTGCGCACCAACCTGGTTGACGTAGAACAACGGCAGTTGGTACTTTTTCGCATTGGTAGCCAAAATCTGGATGCGGTCTTCATCATGTCGATAGTTAAAAGGCGATGCCGCAATATTGATCATCAAATCTGGCGATTCCTTGATCAGAGTATCCATCGGGCAAGAAACGTACAAAGGGTCTTCGTCAATGTTCCAAAGGTCTTCGCAAATGGTCAATGCAATCTTTTTGCCCTTAAATGTAATACACTCAAACTGGTTGTTGGGCTCAAAATAGCGGTACTCGTCAAAAACATCGTAAGTAGGCAACAAGGCCTTTTTGGTCACCTCCTTTACCTTTCCATCTTCGATAAAATAGGCTGCATTGTACAGGTCTTTCCCTTCCAGCACTTCATTTTTAATGGGTAAGCCTAAAATACAGGCAATGCCTACACAATGTGTAGCTATGGTCTGGGCAGCTTCCTCACAAAGTGTGATGAAATCTGGAAACTCTAAAAAATCATTCGGAGAATAGCCACAAATAGCCAATTCTGAAAAAACGACCAGATCGGCGCCTTTTTCTTTGGCAAGATCAATGTGCGCAATGATATGTTTGGTATTCTGTTCGAAATTACCAATATGATAATTGAGTTGAGCTAAAGCTATTTTCATTAGATGTGAGATTTGAGCCTAAAGCAGTTTGCTTTACTATTTTTCAGTTAACACCGAATCTATTTTCTATTTCCTAACCTGATTAAAAGAATACTCCAAGATTAAGGCCTACAAAGTGGTTTCTTACCGTGTTTTTGCCTGTAGAGATATTCGTAAATCCATTATTAAAGGTCAGTCCCAGCATAAAACTGGTTTTGCCATCGATATCAAATTCGGCACCGCCTCCAATGATGACCCCGCCCCTGTAAAAACGGGTCCAGTCGGTTACGTTCATTCCATCTGCGAGTTCTACCCCATTCGACTTGGCATCTTGTTTGGCACCAATCCTAAAATCATTGGATAGTCCAAACTGACCGTACCAACGGATGTTACCGATATGGTCTGTTTTCAACTTAACGGTTAACGGAAATTCGATATACTGCATCTTATACTTAAGGTCGTAACCAATTGGTGCGCTACTACTTACCGGTAAGTGGTAAGGATTTACATTGATTTCTGTACTTTTTCCATTAATGGTGGTAATGGTTAGGGCAGTTGAAAAACTATAGTTCTCGGCAAAGTTAAAATCGGCCATCAGACCATAGGCAAACCCAAAATTTACCCCATTGCCTTTTCCGTTTTCTGCTTTGATAAAGCCAAAATTTGGATGTGCCGTTAGTCCCAACCTAAAACCATAATAAGGTGCATTACCTAGTTGAGCATAACTATGGGCCGTAAAAAATAAGAACAGTAGGGCAAGTAATATTTTCTTCATCTGCATATAATTTGTTTCCAATGATGTTGCTTTCATGTGCGTAGTCTCTATATTTGCTATACATGAGCTATAACGTAAAACATCTCCAAATCTATCTATTTTTTTTGTGTGTAATTGCAATTTTTTCTTGCAAACAGGATAACAGACCTGATGTAAGCAACATTAAGGTAGACATCAAGATCCAAAGATTTGAAAAAGACCTCTATGCCGGAAAAGCAAAAAGCATAACTGAGACTGATGCTTTTTTAGCCCAAAAATATGGTCTATTCTACAATGATTTTATCCATCAGATGATCGGCGATGCCAACATGACCGGACCACGGATGTTGGAAGGTCTGTACAACGACAAAGCTTATACTGCCCTGAACAAAGAAGTAGATAGCGTATACCCAAACCTGAGCAATGTAGAAAAAGAACTGACCCAGAATTTTAAATACATTAAATATTATTACCCCAAAACGAAAACGCCCAAATTCATTTCGTTTCTGTCGGGCTTTGCTTATCAGGTAATCCAGGCCGACGATTACATGGGCATTGGCCTAGACATGTTTTTGGGTAAGGACAGCCAGTTTTATGGGGCCATTGCCGCAAGTGTACCCATGTACCAATCCAGACGTTTTACGCCTGCGTATCTCCCATCAAGGGTTACAGAAGTATATGCGAGGGAAGAACTGTTTAAAGAACGTGATGAAGACCAGACCTTGTTGGCCAAGATGGTGTACAATGGCAAAATCCTTTATTTTTTAGACCAGGTTTTACCAGAAGCAACAGCCGATACCATTAAGATTGGTTATACCACCAATCAGTTGAACTGGTGCAAACAATTCGAATCGAACATCTGGGGCTTTTTCTTAGAACGTGACCTGTTGTACCAAAGTGATATCCAAAAGATACAGACCTATATTACCGATGGTCCTTTTACACCGGGCTTGGGCGATAAAAAATCATCTGCCCCTAAATTGGGCGTTTGGATCGGATGGCAGATCGTGAAAAAATACATGGCAGAGAATCCTGATGTTACCTTACAGCAACTGATGGCAGATAACGATGCCCAAAAGATATTGACCAGATCAAAGTATAAACCGAAAGAGGGTTAAAAGTTTGCAGTTGACAACTGTAAGTTACCAATAATCAATTGAACTAATGAACAATTGAACCAATGACACTAATGAACTAATGATACCAATAACCATTGAACTAATCAACCAATGAACAATCCATCAAATCCAACAGCAAAAAAGAAGATCGGTATCGTATTATCTGGCGGTGGCATTAGGGGCATTGCACATTTAGGCGTTTTAAAGGCCTTTACCAATGCAGGTGTAGAGTTTAGCCATATCAGTGGCACAAGTGCCGGTTCTATTGCTGGTGCTTTTTACGCAGCTGGTATAGACCCAGAAGAAGCCTTAAAGATTTTCTACAAGACCAAATTGTTGCGTTTCATTAGACCAGCTCTAGGCTCTTTGGGCCTGATCAACATCGAGAACGTAAAGAACATCTTAAAGGAATATTTCCCACACGATAAATTTGAAGAACTTAACATTCCATTAACCATTTGTGCCACCAACTTTAGCGAAGGCAATATGGTCTATTTTACCAAAGGTCCATTGATCCGCTCTATATTGGCCTCTAGCTGTATCCCTGGTATCTTTAAACCCATCATGATCGACGACCAGATGTATGTAGATGGTGGCATCTTAAATAACTTTCCGGTAGAGCCTTTACTGGACAATTGCGATTATATCATAGGTTCGTCCTGCAACCATTTGAAACCTGTACACAAGATCACCAAAATTGCAAACCTGATGCAACGTGCAGGTATCATGTCAATCAACCATGATATGGAACGCAAGATCAAGTTCTGCAACATGCTGATTGAGCCTAAGGGTATGGGAGAGAATCAGTACGTTTGACATGAAAAAGGCCGAAACCATTTATTGGTTGGCTTATGAAGAAACGTTAAAATCGATTCAACAGAGTGAGCGTTTTAAAGAGTTGTTAAAAGACTAAGCAAAGCCGATGACAGAAACTGAAGCTCAATCAATCGAGTTCAAATCGCCAATAGCCAAGTGGAACGATGCCATCTTTTTGGGGTCTTTTTTCTTTTTTACTTTTATTACTATTGGATTATTGGGTTTAAAGATTCATTATTTATACCCCTTGCTTATTCCTTTATTTGGTATTGCCACCTATTATGCTGCCCGCTACTTAACAATGGCTTTTACCACGATTACCATAACAGATAAGGAGTTTATTATTACTCAAAATAGTGGTGTTTTAAACAAAAACCTAGAGGTAAACATTGCATTAAACAATGTCAGAGGGTTTGAAATTGGGGATGTAACCAGAGGCTCAAGAGCACTTATTATTTATACAAATTCATTTCAATATTATAAGTATTCATTATCTAAAACGGCATACGAAACTATCTTAAAAGAATATTTGAGCAAGCACATCCAATTGCTAGACAAAACTAGTAATCCTTTGTTTAGTTCTTTTGGCTCCGCCTATTGGTTCGTATTTAAAAGGGCATTAGTTTTCTTATTTTTCTCATTTACCACCTTTGCAACACTTTATTGGTTAAATAATATATACTTACTTCAATTCATAAATGGAAAATATTTGACTTTTTTTTCATTTCTAATCTCATTGTTCTATTGGTGGTTCTTTATCCGTAGAACCGTTAAACTACATCAATTTAGATTTGGTGCTTTTTATTGGGGTAGCAATTTCTTTTTTTATTTCTCGACATGCTTGTTTTTGCCCATCCAGTATAACCTTAATAAAATCAAAGAAGTTCCTGTAACCCTTAATCATTCTTTTGAAGTATTAATCGCTCAACATACCAAACTTTTCACCATCAGACAGGTTAATTACGAACCAAACAGCATACTTTTATCAAATTATATTATTAAATCTAGAAGTGGCAGAAGCAATCTTTATGCTATAGACCATCAGTTTGCTACACCAATAGGTAGTGGTGATACGATTAAAAAAAATGGCGTTTATAATTTATGGCTGGTAAAGACCTATACGCAAAACACAAAAAAAACAGCCGATTTTTATGAAAAAATAACCGGTTTCCATCAGCAATATGAAGCCGTATTTAACTATTCCTTTAAACAAAAACCTGTTTTTTATAAATTGGTTGAAGATGATGACATGAACAGATTGGTTAAACGCAGCTATAATGCCTCGTCACAATCAAATATATTATTAGAACCTCATTGGGAGACTTTAGCAAGCTATAAAAACAATATCCAAAGAGAAATCATGCTTTTCATTTTAACAATGATATGTTTTAATTTAGTGGGATGCATCATCATTGCTATCAATCGATAACACCCCTCGACAAGCTCAGGATGACATTGTAGTAATAAGATACTAGAATAAAGACCTTAAGGTATTCTTCTATTGGCTTAAAGCTACCAAACGCTCTTCCTGCAATACCGGAATGGTGGTACAAAGACCTAGTTTCAAACAAAACTGAACATCTTCTTCAATATTCAACTGTTCTAACCTGTGGCTATGCGATGATTTGCGCAGGTAATTCCTCAGGTCGTCTTTGGCCAATAGATACATATCTTCGGCAGCCACACAAGAATCGTCGAAATGTACAAAATCCTTGCGGAGCACATTTACTACTGCACCTGCAAATAAGGTATCCTCCAGGTTAAATTTATCCTTCCAACCCGCACAGAGCAAAAGTACATCCTTGTCCTGCACCTTTAACCAGTTACACAAAGCCGTCAAATTTAAAAAAGAACCTACCACCACCTGATGTGCCCTTTCTTGTGCCATGTGCATGGCCTTGGTACCATTGGTGGTAGTCAGCACAATTGTTTTGCCAGCTACTTTTTCTTTGGTATACGAAAATGGTGAATTACCGAAATCGTAGCCTTCAACTACTTCGCCATTGCGTTCAGCAGCCAACAAATAACCTTTACCATTATAGTTTAAACAATCCTCTACATTGGCCACAGGGATGATTGCCTCCGCTCCGTTATCAATACCGTAAGTAATAGACGATGTTGCCCTTAAGATATCGATGACCACAACAATACTTTGTTCAATATCGTATAGGTTTAATAAGGCAGGTGTTAAACAAACTTCAATGGTTCTAGACATATTTTGGCGTATCAAGTATAAAGTACCAAGTATAAAGACAATGCTACGCAACGAGCTGTCTTGATACCTGATACTTCCTACTTTTATCTATTTATAAAATGGAAACTTAACTACTTTAGCTTTGATCTTGTTGTTTCTGATGTCGATGAAAATCTCTGTACCTTCTTTGGCCAACTCTTTGTTTACATAGCCCATACCAATTGCTTTTTGCAACGATGGAGACTGCGTACCAGAAGTTACCTTGCCAATTACATTACCTTCTGCATCAACAATAGGATAATCATGACGAGGGATACCGCGATCGATCATTTCAAAACCGATCAACTTACGCTGAACACCTGCTTCTTTTTGAGCCAATAGCGCCTCAGAATTGGTAAACGTTTTGGTAAACTTGGTGATCCAGCCCAAACCTGCCTCAATTGGCGATGTAGCATCATCAATGTCATTGCCATACAAACAGAAACCCATCTCTAAGCGCAATGTATCACGTGCGCCTAAACCAATCGGTTTGATCCCATACTCGGCACCAGCTTTAAAGATCGCATCCCAGATCTGGTCGGCATATTTATTTTCGAAATAGATCTCGAAACCACCCGCACCTGTATAACCCGTTGCAGAAACGACTACATTCTCTACACCTGCAAAAGTGCCTTTCTTAAAAGTATAATACTCCATCGATGCCAGATCAATAGTCGTTAAACTTTGTAACGCATCTGCTGCTTTCGGTCCTTGGATGGCCAGCAATGAAGTCTGGTCAGAGATGTTGTGCATCTCTACGTTATTGGTATTGAACTGTTGTATCCAGTTCCAATCTTTATCAATGTTACTTGCATTAACTACCAACATATAGGTTTTTTCATCTATGCGATAAACCAAAAGGTCATCAACAATACCACCATCTTTATTTGGCAGACAAGAATATTGCACCTTACCATCATGTAGTTTATTGGCATCATTACTTGTTACCCTTTGGATCAGGTCTAGGGCATTTTCGCCCTTCAAGATAAATTCGCCCATATGGCTTACATCAAAAACGCCAACCGTGTTTCTAACTGTAGCATGTTCGGCATTGATACCTTCGTATTGTACAGGCATGTTGTAACCAGCAAACGGCACCATTTTAGCACCTAATGATATATGTTTCTCTGTTAAAGCAGTATTCTTCATGATATTTTTTTAAATATTTGGTTGGCAAAAATACTAAGAATAGCCCAATGTTTTTGGTTTAAAAGTTTTTTAAGCGCAAACAAAGTAAAGATTTTACTACCTATGCCAAATTCTTAAATATTACTGCGGACTTGCACTGATCTAGCTATCTTTTACCTATTATTATTTTTATATTGGTCCTTCAACTATAAACCTATGCAAAAACTGAGTTCCTACTTCCTTTTCCTATTGATCAGCTTATCGCTTACTGCAACTGTACAAGAAAAAACGTATACCATCCCTTTTCAGTTAACCGACTACAACAACCTTTCTATACAGGCCATCCTGAACAAAAAAGACACGGTCAACCTGATGTTTCATACCGCAGCCAGTGCCCTTACCTTAACAGAAGATGGGCTAAAGCGTATTAAAAGTTTAAAATTTGGCAGAACCGACAGTGTAAAAAGTTGGGGAGGTAGCGATAATACATCCAGATATAGCGAAAGCAATACTGTACAGATTGGCGCATTAAAATGGGAGCATGTTCCCATCTGGGAGAACAAGAATTCTGGTCAACAGACCGATGGCAAATTTGGCCTCGAGCTTTTCGAGAACAAGACCTTGGAAATAGATTTTGATAAAAAGGTAATCATTGTTTCTACCTCATTACCTGCCAAGGCCAAAACATACGAAAAACTGAAATTGACCTATGAAAATGAAATGATGTTTGTAGAAGCTACAGCCACCATAGGCAACAACACCCTTAAAAACAAATACCTGATCCACTCGGGTTATGCCGGTGCTATCTTGTTCGACGACCAATTTGTGGCCCAGCATAAAATCGGTGATGAGCTAACCATAACTGCCGAAAAGCAGCTTAAAGATTCTTTTGGCAATGTGTTAAAAACCAAAAAAGCCATTTTACCTGCATTTGCAATTGGCAAACAAGAACTGACCAATGTATCTGTTGGTTTTTTTGAAGGTGCATTGGGTCGCCAGAAAATGAGCATTATAGGTGGCGACATTTTAAAAAGGTTCAACATCATTATCGATGCCAAAAGAGAATTTATTTATCTGAAAGCCAATAAGCTTAAAAATTCGGCTTATGCGAATGTGTAGAAGGGCCATTCCATCTTCTTGGTTCGTGTCGCCACGAACCCATTAAACTTCCACTAATAGATATCATTTTTTTTGAAAATACCAACCCTACACATTACTACCAAAGATTAATCCTTATTCCGTAAGACCATGAAATGGTATATTGGGTATTGCAAAACAACCATCCTTATGGTTAGTAGAGACGCGAGCCATGATGTAAACAACATCCACAATTTACTATCCACAAAATGGTTTGGCCAGAACAGGGCTAAACAGGCTTAATTCGTTCAACGAACAAAAAGTATAAACACACCCATCTTCTTTTCAAGGGAAACCAAATATTGCATTTTTACGCTGACCCCTATCGACAAAAAACAGGTTTCCAATGGGTTATGATCGAACATAAAATTTAAAATTATTTTTTTATTATACGAAATAATCGTAGATTAACGAATAATAAATAGATTTTAACTTATCAAAACAACTGGTGTAAAGAATAAACAATCTGCAAAACATTTAACCAAAAAAATATGAAAACCATTTTAACTACATTATTTGCCACTGCAATTGCAGCTGTTGCTACGGCACAACGGCCAGACGAGGCCTTGATCAGGGTGAAATACAATTTTTCGCACATGACGGACACCAACAAAAGGCAAAACTTTTTTAAGGAAACGATGATGGTAACTGCAGGCAAAAATGCTTCTGTTTTTTCAAGTTACGATAATGCATTATATGCTGAAGAAACAAAGGCTGCTTTAGAACAACAGAGCAGGGAGCAAGTGGGGGTAGCTACTCCAACCTTTAAAATGCCACCACGTAAAAAAGCAACAAGCAGAGCGGCAGTATATTATTACGCCAATGAACACAAATTATTTATCCAAGAACAATTAGGAGCCATGTACCTTGTTGAAAGAGATGCAGACAAAATTGACTGGAAAATAACGTTAGAAACACAGCAAATTGAAGGCATAAACTGCAAAAAGGCAACAGCACATTACAGAGGTAGAAATTGGATTGTCTGGTTCTCTGAGGACCTTCCTTTTGCCACTGGACCATGGATACTTGTAGGCTTACCCGGCCTCATTATTCAGGCACATGATGATCGAAAAGAAGTGATGTTCGAATTTGCGGGTCTCGAAAAAATAGAAAACAAACAGAAAAAATCTGCCAAAAAAATAGGTGAAGAACATGACATGAAAGGTTTTTTAGGCAGTAGCGATTCTTTGACCAAAAACCTCATCGAACTACCTGATAAAGCCATTAGAGCAACACCAGAAGAAATTAAAAAGCTAAGGGAAGCTATGAAAAAAGACCCACAGGGCTTTATAAAAACGCAAATGGCTGCCATGGGATTTGGTGGTCTAACGCCAATTTCTACCGGCCAAAGAACAACTCCCCCGCCTGCTGAAATAATGAATAATCCTATCGACAAATCTAAGCCATAGCTAAAGCATTCCAACGCACTATCGTACATTGGAATTTCGAACCATGGTGCGTTGGAATTTCTTAAACCAGTTTAAGTTTTTTATACTTTTTGTTTAAGACATTTACACCATCAATTCAATAATTATGGATAGTAAAATGGCAAAACTAGGTCAGCTATTTTTTAGGGTGGCCATTGCCTGCTCTTTTCTTTCTGCAGTAGCAGACCGTTTGGGTTTTTGGGGAGCACCTGGTAGCCCATCGGTAAGCTGGGGCAATTGGCAAAATTTTGTAGCCTATTCCAATCAACTCAATGCCTTTGCATCGGCACAATTAGGTGAACTATTGGCCTTTGCTGCTACATTTTTAGAAATACTGTTCGCATTGCTATTGCTCATTGGCTACAAGTTAAAGTTAACAGCACTTGCATCGGCAGCACTACTATTAGCCTTTGCCCTGAGCATGACATTTAGCATAGGCATCAAAGCACCATTCGACTACAGTGTATGGACCAGCGCTACAGCTTGTTTGTTGTTATACAGTATTCCATCCTACCCATATAGCATAGATGCCTATTTGAATAGGCAACAAAAAAATAGCCCCACAGGTATTTAGAACAATTAAAATTTATTGTTATACTTACAAAACATAACAATAAGATATGGGACTTTTTAGTGAAGACACACCAGAGATAGTAGAAATCATGGGCAAGAAATTAGTTTGCCCGATCTGTTCAAATACCAACTTTTGGCAACGCAGTGCACAACTCAATACTGCAGTAGCCTCATTCTTTAACTTGGATTGGGCCAACCGTTCTGCTACTTGCTTTGTATGTTCCAATTGCACTCACATCTCGTGGTTTTTAGGGAACTAAATGTAAGGTGTTGCGTTTATTGTTCGTGAAAACATGAACAATGAAATGAAAAAGAGGATACTCGGTCTCAAAAGCTCAATTTAAACCAATTAAATTACAATTAATGGAAAATCTACACGAAAGATCATTAGCCCTCAGAAAGCTTTATCACGAATTGGAAAAGCAGCACCATGGCAGCGAATGGACAGTTGAAGAAGATGCACTGGCTTTCCTTACTGATGCGGGTTTAGTTGGACGATTAACCATGTCGCAGCAAGGGCGATGGCCTAAAGGCGAACAGACAACACCTGAACTGGAACATAAACTGGGAGAATGCATTTGGTGGCTCACCGTACTTGCTGATCGCATGAACCTGGACATTAACGAAGCAACAGAAAAATTTCTGACAAAAACAGAGCTACTGTTAGATAAAAAATAATTGTCTATTGAACTTTATTGAATTAGCCTGATCAACCAGCTGTTAAAATATGATAGATGTCTAACATCCGTTTGGCATTGGTATTGATTTCGTGGTCGCGCTCTACTGTTTTACGGGCATGTTGCCCAATTTCGCGCCATTTGTTGGGTTGGGTAATACATTGCAAAATCGCGCGGTAAAATTCATCAGGTGTATCCGCAATCATAATATCCCTACCATGTTTACAATTGATCCCTTCGGCAGCCATAGTGGTGGCAATGATACATTTCTGCATGGCCATTCCTTCTATGATCTTTACCCGCATGCCACTACCCGAGAGCAAGGGTACAATCATGATCGCTTTAGAATTCATAAACTCAACCGCATCAAATATCTCTCCCTCTACGATCAGGTTATCAGAATCATAGTCAAAAAACTGTTTCTGCATATTTTTACCCGCAATATAAAAACGCAGTTCGCTGCTTAAAGTCTCAATATCTGGCCAAACTTCATCTAAGAACCATTCCAATCCCTCCTTATTGGGGCGCCAATCCATTGCCCCTAAATGGAACAAAGTAGGGAAACTGGTCTTTTTCACATCAACATGGTATTTCTCAAAATCTATCGCTACCGGAAAAACATCCAACCTGGTCTGACAACCCATTTTTAAGATATTTTGTCGATCTGGATTACTGATCGCAAAATACTTGATGAAAACGGTTGATTTGTTCCGTTTCATATACCTTTAGTCTCCTCGATAAAAACTCCAGGTATTTTCTTCTTGGTCTAAACTGTTCGCCTGCAGCCAGTCGTTCCCATACATCAAACTCAATATTGTGCGCCCTATAAATTAATTTGGCCTTGCTCTGTTCTTTCACCACATCCAGATAGGGTACTACAAACAAGCCTTCAAACTGTATAATGTCAAACTCTTGTTCCCGCAGCACATTCTCTAACAATTTGGCAGCCTCATCATCGTAAAAACGCGAAACGTTATAAGACTGGTTAGAAAAGATATTAAAAAAAGCACCCCAAATATTTACTTCGGTATCGATGTTATAAGAATGAAAACTGATCTGTTCAAAAACAGGATCATAGATATCATCCACATCTACCCTGTGTTTAGATGCATTGATACTGAACAAAGTAACCTCTACCCCTAATTTAAGCAGCCCTTTGATGGTATTGTACACCACGATCGGATATCCACTGTTAGGTGGAAATGGGACACGGTTGGTTAGGATGAGGGCTTTCATGGCCTGAAATTACGAATTATCCTTCTTCTTCAAAAGAAAGTCTTAGTTGTGGGTCGCTTACCGTAAAAGTTTTACGATGGAATGGCGATGATCCCATCTCTATGATGGCCTTACGGTGGGAGATTGTTGGATAGCCTTTGTTCTTTTTCCAGTTGTAATGTGGGTAATCTACATCTAACTTGGCCATCAATTCATCGCGATGTGTTTTTGCCAATACCGATGCAGCTGCAATATTCAGGTATTTACCATCACCTTTTATAATGCAACTATGCGGAATTTGGGGATAATCCTTAAACCTGTTGCCATCGATTACCAGATACTCGGGTTGTAGCGATAACTGCTCAATGGCCCTATGCATGGCCAAGAAAGAAGCGTTTAAGATATTGATCGATCCATCTCTTCGTGGTCAACTACACCAACTGCCCAAGCAATGGCCTCTTTTTCTATAATGGGCCTTAGTTTTTCGCGTTGTTGATGTGTAAGTTTCTTAGAATCGTTCAAATCTTCTAGATAGAAATCTTTGGGCAAGATCACAGCCGCGGCATACACTGGGCCAGCTAAACAGCCTCTGCCAGCTTCATCACAGCCTGCTTCTATCAATTCTATTTGGTAACTATTCAACAACATGGTACAAATTTACGCTTTCTTAAAGAACCAAGCCTAAATTATTGATCAAAACCATTCTTCATGGCATATACTGCCAAGCCAACACGTGTTCTTAAACCCAATTTCTCAAAGAGGTTATCTCTGTAGCTCTCTACCGTTCTTGGGCTACAGCACATCTTATCGGCAATTTCCTTATAACTCATTTCTGTAATGGCATATTGTAAAAAGGTCTTTTCACGCTCGGTCAAATGTTCTGGTTGGGGCTTATCAGCTTTATCGTTGCTCAAACTGGCAAATACCTTGCTCGCTGCCCATTCTGGATAATAATATCCATTCTTGACCAGATTGTTCAATGCCTTTTCTAATTCTGTTGGATGTACGTTTTTCAACAAATAGCCTTTTGCCCCACATTTGATCATCTTGATCAAGCTCTGTTCATCATCCTGCATACTCAAGGCCATGATCAACACATCTGGATGTGTTTCTTTTAACCATTTGGCCGTTGCAAAACCATCCATTACAGGCATACTGATATCCAACAGTACAATATTGGGGATATTATTTTTGTGGTTACATTTCTCTTGCAGTTCAGCCCCGTTCTCACATTCGTAAAGCACTTCAAACTGCTCAAAATTAGCCAAGATACTGCCTAAAGCTTTGGCAATTAAAATATGGTCGTCAACAATTACAATACTATTCTTCATATCTACAGTAAGATCTCAATCGTTAATTTAGTCCCTTCTCCCACTTCACTTTGCATCACATAACTTCCGCCGATCAATTCGATCCTTTTTTTCATGTTCATTAGGCCAAGCCCTTTACCAATATGCCCCTCAACTTCAAATCCTTTACCATCATCTTGTAGCACGATCTGCAGTTTTTGGTCAAGCCTACTTACCTTACCCATGATTTTACTACAGTTGGCGTGTTTGATGCTGTTCTGTAAAAACTCTTGTGTAATCCTTAATATTACGGTTTTTGTCTCGTAAGGCAAAGGCAGGTCTTTTATCTCCAGGTCAAGTGCCACCTGGTATTTTTTCAGTTCTGCTATTTTTGCAAATTCCTGCTTTAAAAGTACGTCAATATCATTATCATCGATATGGTTATCGGTTAAGGATTTTGACAGATACCTTAATTCTGTTAACGACTGGTTAATGATTTCGCTAATGCTTTCAATCTTATCGTTAATGTTGGGTGCTTTGTTTTCGAATGCCAACTGTTGTGCATACAAACTGGCCAAGGTAAGTTTCTGCCCTACATTGTCATGGATCTCTCGACCAATATGCTGCATGGTCTGGGTCTGCATTTCAATCTGCGTAGCCAATAGCTCTTGTTGATGTAAGATCTGTTGTTTTTGCAAATTGGCCAGGTTCTCCTTCTTTTTGTTCTTGTACTGAACCACAAACGCAACAGTTGCTGCGATAAATGCCAGCAAAAAAACATTAAATACAATAATGATCAATATGTATTCGGTTTCCCCCATATAAAAGCTGCTGTAAATAATAGATACATCACATGGTTAGCTACCATAAAGAAAATAAAATAATCGTTCCATAGTACAGCATCCTTCAATATCAAACCATAAAATGAAAAGAAGGGCAATGTACCTATATAAAAGATCATGATGCCAACATTGACATAAAACATGAAGTTCTCTTTAAACTGTAAGATATTTTCTGATTTGATCTGTTTAAAAAGTTCTAAAAGCACCAACAACATCAATAGCACATTGCCTACGGTATAACTTAAGGAATAAACGATGTTCACCTTTTCAAAAAGTCCGAAATAAGGTAAAAAAGAAAGGATATAAACGACCGTACACACCCAAAAAAGTTGGTTATTCTTTAGCGATTTAACAGCATAGAGCCAATAAAAGAACAGAAACTGCACCGGAATACCAAAAAAATCATACCAGTACACTCGGTACGAAGCATGATTTTTCAAACCCCATCTGCTAAAGGCTTCTATCAAGAAGATGAGCACGATATAAGCGACAAACCATTTCCAATAAGTATTTTTCAGCTTTGGCAGGTAAATTAAGGCTATAATGGCCGCAAGAAACTGCACCCATATCAATGTTTCACCCAATAGTTTTTGAAAGCTCTCCATCATGGCAACCTAGAACCCTTCTCCTTCGTTACTTGCAGGCGGGATAAGCTGTCCGTGATTTAATGCCAGGATATCAGTACTATCAACAGAACCGGCAAAATGCTGCACTCCATTGAGTTGTTTTTTAAAGCCGCTATAGGTTTTAAGGTCTAAAGGATTAAAATCTGTATAAATTCCCTTGCTGTTTTTAATTGCAGGTAACATGATCAAGGTATGTTTTCTTTCGTAAAGTTGGGTAATCTGATCGCCCAACAGATCTTTGAGGTGTTTATAACCAGATTGACCCCATTTAGACTTCAAAGGGTAAGCAGCATAATAGATTCTGATCCCAAGTTTATTATCCACATTAGGTTGGTTTTGTCTAACACCTCTTTCAATATCACTGATAAATTTCTTCAAGGTATCAAGGTCGAATAAAATAGAACTCGCATCATTCGAAACTGAATTGCCAATAGACTTGAGCTGTGTCTGTCTATAATTGCTGATCATTTCGCGCACCAAACTCGTGCTCAATTTACTAGGATTTAGCGGTTCATTCTCTTTGATATCGGCAAATTTTGAGCTTGCCAACGTTGAACGACCTGCATTAGCTCCGTTGTTTGGTGTTGGTGGATAAAGATAGACGTATACACCGAAAGCGAGCACAAGTAGGCCAATAATAACAAGAGGGTACTTTTTTTCCATGATTTTGTTTGTTTAGTTTGGTTAAATATACTTTTTCCTTTTTACAAAGGAACTTAAGTTGATAGAAAAATATAACAGCTATTGGCTCATTTCCATATCCGTTAAACAACGGTAAAAACTGTAGCTGATCACCCAGTACAATCTAGTTATGTACACCTTGCCCACGCTAACCATTATCCGCAATTTTGAGACAACAATTACCGCTCTCGACCCTACATCCTATCTCCTAACAATCTACATTCATTAACAAACAGCTCATGACCACATTTTTAAAAGTCCAAGTAAAAAAAATTAAAGATTTTTTTAATGCGTTAAAAGAACAGATCGCGTTCTGCAAATCTATCATGCACAAATTATAAAGTATCCAATTGCATTGCCATTACTTTAGTAGTTTCTAGATCATTTCTTTTAAGTTTAGCTAACTGTTAGCTTATGATTTTGCATAGACATGATACTTTTACGGATGGCATCTGTCATGATCGATGGAAGAGTTTAGGCATAAACAAGTAGTTTAATGCCTTTTATGCTTCTGGTTATTTGACCTTATCGGCCATTCAACATTAAAAAAGTTAAAATAACATCCCTATTATTAGCATAAGACCATAGGTTTAAGGTAGAAACCTATTAGAAAAATAAAAAAATCAAGAAATAGGGGTAACAATTTTTTCATCTTGTTGATATACCATCAAACAAGTCACAATTATTAAATAATTGCAAAATGAAAAAGATCATCACTACTGTAGCATTTCTATTGAGTATCTCGTTTACAGTTTCGGCCCAAGCCAATAGAGCGGCCACCATGCAAACAAAAGAAACGGTAAAAGAAATTGGCCAAAACCTAAAGGTTGAGGGTGCAGAAGGCCATTATTGCGATTACTGTAAAGGAAATTATGCCCAGTCGCATTTTCCATGCATTATGAAAGCCATTAAAGGCAAGGTCAATGCAAAAACTGGTGCTGTTGAATTTATTGCAGGTCAACCCATAGGTGGCATTGTGGTTAAAGGCGGTAAAAATCCAGGTGGCAACCTCAACTTGCTGACCAACGCCAATGGAGAGATTGAAATAAATAATGTAACGCCGGGTAATTATAGGTTGATAATTACGTTACCTACACATACAGACAATGTGCAGTCTAGGGCAACAGGCAATCCGATTGGAGGCATTATTGTAAAGGGTGGTAAAAATCCAGGTGGCAGTATGATGCAAATGACAACAAATGCCAATGGAGAGGTTACCTTAAATATTACGGAGGCAGGAAACTATAGATTTATGGTTACTGCTCCAACAGCAGAACAGAAAAACAATCCTTTGTATCAGTCTTCACAGATTGATCAGGTTAACCCTATTTACAAAGGAAAACAATAAGATATTGCTAGTTCGTACCTAGCCAATCGCTTAACTCTAAAGTGGCCCTCGTATCCGTAAGGAACGGGGGTTTTTTATGGTTTAAACACTTACGTTTTGGCCTTTTACGTCAAAAGCATCGCGAAGACCAATGGCCAACAGATTGAAGGCATAAACCGTAAGCATAATGGCTAAACCTGGTAAAACTGCCAAATAAGCGGCATCCATGATAATGTAGCCATAATGTTCTTTGATCATACTGCCCCAACTTGGCATTGGAGGTTGGGCACCGAATCCTAAAAAGCTCAGTCCGGTTTCCAATAAGATCGCTGAGGCAAAATTTGCAGAGGCGACCACCAATATTGGGCCAGCGATATTGGGTAGGATATGTTTGGCAATTGTTCTGGTGGTAGAAAAGCCCAAAGCTTTTGAGGCTTCTACAAATTCTACTTCTTTTAAGGCCATTACCTGTCCACGAACCAAACGCGCTACATCAACCCAGGTAGAAAGACCAACAGCAATAAAGATCTGCCAAAAGCCCTTACCTAATGCAAAAGAAATGGCAATAACCAAAAGCAAAGATGGTAATGACCAGATTACGTTCATAAACCAGCTGATGACTGCATCGGTCTTGCCACCAAAGTAGCCTGCAATTGCACCTAAACTCACCCCTATAAAAAGAGAGATCAACACGGCCATTAAACCAACCGATAAGGAGACACGGATACCCAATACCAACCTGCTTAGCAGATCACGGCCATAGATATCGGTACCCAAATAAAAAGTTTGTGTATATCTATTTTCTCCAGTAACCAATGGATATTCAGCTTCTTCGGCCTGTTCATCATCGCCTATATATTCGCGGGCGTACACTTTGCCATTTTGCTCACGGTATGAGGTAATGGGGACACTTTTAAAATCGGCTTCTTGCCCATTGAGCATTTTTTCGAAGAAATTGACCTTTTTGATATTGTTGTTTCTACTGATGATCAAAAAATCAAATGACCTCCCCGGCTTTTTGTTGCTCAATTGCAGGTGCATGCTATTGGCAAAAGGTGTTTGGTCTGGAATGATCAAATAGCCCAAAATGCCTACCAACATTAACAAAAGAATAAATATCAGTCCACCAAACGCAAGTTTATTACGTTTAAATCTGTTCCATATTTTTTTCGAAGGACTGTTGTTATTCATTATCGACATTTTAACCACTAGGTTTTACTTACCTTAAAATGGTTAAGTACAGAAAGTAAAACTAACAATTGTTTTCTTTTAAAGAAACTAAAAAATTAATCACTCCATTTTTAGTTTCAGTATCTGCAAATATGCTTAATATTGCGTTAATGTTGATTGAAAAAAAGGAACGGATCATTATGGGTATTGACCCGGAACGGCCATTATGGGCTATGGGTCATATTAGAAAAAGGCAGCAAGATTGAATTGGTTAGCATGGGTATTGTGCGCATGGACCATCTAGACGACCATTTTCTGAAACTGCAACGGATCTTCGAAAAAACAATTGGTCTAATTGACGAATATAAACCAGATGTTTTGGCCATTGAGGCTCCATTTTATGGAAAAAACATCCAAGTAATGTTAAAGTTAGGTCGGGCACAGGGTATTGCCATGGCCGCTGCCTTATCTCGTAACATTTCGGTAAATGAGTATGCCCCAAGAAAGATCAAACAATCCATAACCGGTAAAGGAACTGCCAGTAAAGAGCAGGTGGCAGCCATGTTACAACGCCTTTTGAACTTTAAGGAAACACCAGAGTTCTTAGATGCTACCGATGGTCTGGCTGTAGCCGTTTGCCATTCTTTTCAACGGATCAATACAGTAGGCACAGGTAAATCTTATTCTGGGTGGGATGCCTTTGTAAAAGACAACAAAAAGAGGGTAAAATAAACCGTCATTTCTCCTTTGTTAAATTCAGTCGAAATGACGGTCGAAATTATTTGCTACGACGGATATAGGTTCTGATCCCAAAGAACATTGCAAAACCCAAAATAATCAGCATCCACAATTTAGAGAGCCCGAGTACAAGCTCCTTAAAAATTGTCCATCCATCTACAATGTTCAGGCCCAAACGTTGAAAAAATCCTGGACGATAATCGTACAAGTTGTCATTGCCAACAATCAATGTATTCACGGTATTATCTTGATAGAAATTAAGGGTAATCGTACTGAATTTAACCTTATCATCAATGTTCATGTTCTCGATCTTTTTGTCTACATAATCATCTTTGATGTATAGGGAACTTTCTACGTTGGCATTTTTTTTGGTAGATACTTTATTGATCTGTTTCACAGCATCTACCCTATTTTGCGCTTTTAACTGGTTGGCCAGATAAGCAATGCTCTGGTCGTCCATTTTCATGGCTTGGTGGTCAACAAACACAGCCATCCGCGCAACCGTATTGGTAAAATCATCCAGCTTTTCTGAAGGGACTTTGGCTATCAGCACCCCTTCTTTTCGATAAGAGGTAATCTCTTTTAAAGAATCGATGCTGTACTTTACTTTATCGCTTTCTTGGATGGAACTTTGGATGGAGAACTCAACTACCGTACCACCTTGGGCCTTGATGGCCGAGCTTAGCTTTTCTTTTGTCTGTTGCACATCTTTAACCCGAAACCGCATGTCGGCGGTCTTGATAATTTTTGTGGCTAAACTTTCTTGAGCAGTACTGTCGGCCATGATAGCCTCACTAGTGGCCGCATATTCCTTTTTTTCTGAATTACAGCCAAACATTACAATAACGATGGCGATACAAAATAAACATCTTTTCATATTTCTGTTGCTTAAGGTGATGAAGTGCTGTTGATATAAAATACCCATAGCAGTTTCAGCATTAAAATTGATTTTGTTATTTGTACCGGCCGGTATTGCTTAATGCCAACATGATGCAGAAGTAACCTTATATTCTTTATTTGTAACCAAAATGCTACAAAATAAAAAATCCACACCAGTTCGAAACTGATGTGGACTCCTTTATAAAATGTTTTAAATTATTTTGCGTTTAAGATCTTGAAAACTGCTTTGCAACAGATAATTGAGCCGATCAATAAGATAACCCATGATGCAATTGAAAGTGCTGTTGAATCGAAAGCAAAACGTGCATAAACACCAACTATACTTACTAAAACACCAACTAAGATTAACATATAAATAGATGGCTGGTTAGCCGTTTCCATGCTCTGTTCTCTTTCTTCTGTTTGACCCATGATTTTTTCTTTTAAATTGTATGCTGCAAAAATAATATTTATTAACTAAATACTACAACAAATTAATAACTTTTCAGTTTATCAAATCTTTGTTTCCCTTTATCGGTTTCGTTTAGTTTATCGCCTTTGTACAAAAGCTTTTCCCAATCGCCGTACATTGGGTTTGGTAATACAATAAACTTTGTTCCGAATAGGTTTTGGGCCAAATTAACTTGTTCTTTTGTATCCTTTCCTTCTCGGTAAAAAACATTAGAGAAATCACTTAGGTTATCGCCACATAATAACAGTACGTTGTATTTTTCCAATATTTTCTGTCTACGGGCCTCTTTATCGGAAGTTGTCGTCTTCAGCAAAAGATGTGCTTCGTCTGCATTTGGGAAACCAAATTTCTGCAGGTTCTTTAAAGTCCCATCATGATCGGCAGCTTCCCTGTTGGTTACATAAAAAGTCTCTACATTTTTACTGGCAGCAAATTTTAAAAAAGCCAGTGCACCCGGAACGGTATCTGCCTGTGCCAATGATGTCCATCGTGTCCAATCAGCAGGCACAAAGCTCACTCCTGCTTTCACTTCATGTCCTTGGAAGGCCGAATTATCCAAAATGGTTTCATCTGCATCTACGATCACGCAATTAGGCTTTCCATTGGCCTGTTCCCAAAGGGCTTCTTTTAAAGACAAACGGGCAAAGTTATAGGCCTGAAAAGACAATGCTCTATATTCGCCACTATATTGTTGCCATAAAACCGCATTGGTATAATCTCTGGTTGGCGTTAAGGCCTGTGCAAAAGACAAGGTAGGTAAAAGGCCAAGTAGCCCAAAAAACAGATATTTCTTCATCATTTTAATTTTATAAAGGATTAACTATTGGTCATTCAAAAAAGTATTTCTTTCTGACTTCGATAGGATCAATGTTTCAGTTTGAGGATAGGCCTGTGTAAAAGTAGTTGGTATCTTCTCTTTGCTCCGCTCATTCCATTTAAATTCTACGGCTAAAAGTTTATTTTGTTGTTTTTCTATATAATCTATTTCTTGTTGTTGTGTGGTGCGCCAAAAAAACATTTCAGCTTCAATTTGGTTTTGCTCCAGGTATTTCTTTCGCTCTGCTATCATGTAATTTTCAAATAATGCGCCTACATCATTTCTATTCGCAATTGGGTTAAAGTTACGGGTAATTGCATTGACGATACCTGTATCATAGAAATAGATTTTTTTATTCTTTTTGATCTCATTCCGTACATTACCAGAAAATGCAGGCAAGGTAAAAACCACAAAAGATTTCTCCAATAGCCCAATGTATTTATCTACTGTTTTTTGATCTGCCTTTACCAATTGGGCCAATTCAGAAAAGTTAACCTCACTTCCTATCTGAAGGGCCAATGCCTTTACAATCTTTTCGAACAATAAAGGTTTTTTCACTTCTTCTAAAGCAAATAGGTCTTTATACAGATAACTATCGGCCAATAGTTTTAAATGTTCTTCAGCATTTGTTGGATCATTGATTACTTCTGGATATGAGCCATAAATCAATCGTTGTTCTAGCAAACGTTCTTCAGTTAAAAAATCACTATGTTTAACCAGTTCTGAATAAGAGAATGGCAATAGCATCATTTCATATTTCCTACCTGTTAAAGACTCATTGATCTTACCTGACAACTCGAAAGCAGATGAACCTGTTGCGATTACCTGAACGTTCTTAAACCTGTCTACAATAATTTTAATCAATAAACCAACTTCTGTAAGACGTTGTGCCTCATCTATAAAAAGCACTTCATGATCACCCAATAATTGCCCAATCTGTGTGGCATTGGGCTTCGCTAAGCTTTCCCTAATATCTGTATCATCACCATTTAGGTATAAGGTCTTTTTATTGATTCTGGCCAGTAACTGTTCTACAAAAGTTGTTTTCCCAGTTTGTCTAGGCCCCAAAATAATGAAGGCTTTACCCTTAAACAGTCTTGCCAACGCATAATCCAGTTGCTTTCTAACAATCATGATAGTGAATTAATACACAAAAGTATAATAATTTTGGATTACAATCCAGCAAAAACATAATAATTTTGGATTACAATCCAATAAAAACATAATAATTTTGGATTATAAAAATATGAACGCAATAAAAACCCTTACCAGTTAAGATAAGGGTCTTTATATTTTTGAAATCAGCCCAATCAAAATTGAACTGAAGAACAATCAAATTATCCGTTCAATGCAGCAGCACCACTTACAATCTCTGTCAATTCTGTGGTAATTGCAGCCTGACGAGCTTGGTTATATGCTAATTTCAAGGCTTTCAATAGATCGCCTGCATTTTCTGTTGCTTTATCCATCGAAGTCATACGCGCTCCATGTTCTGAGGCATGCGAATCCAATACTGCTTTGTACAACTGGGTTTTGATTGATTTTGGAATCAACTGGGTAACAATTTCTTCTTGGTTTGGCTCCAAAATATAATCTACGTTCGATGCTTTTACATCAACCACTGCTTCTGCTTTAGGCAAAGGCAATAATTGTTCTGTAGTTAAAATCTGTACCGCTGCATTTTTAAAGCGGTTGTAAACCAATTCAACTCTGTCAAACTCACCTTTTTCAAAGCCAGCCATGATCGCTTCGGTAATTGTAGTTACGTTCTCGAAGGTTAAGGCAGCATATACTTCATTATTGTTGCCAATAACGTTATAGTTACGTTTTTCGTAAAAATCTTGTGCTTTTTTACCAATGGCTACAATGCTAACATTGCCTTTTTTAAGTTGTTCACTGTATTTTTCGGCAATCAGATTATTCGCAGTTTTGATCACATTCATGTTAAAGGCACCTGCCAAACCACGGTTTGAGGATACCACTACAACCAATACCTTATTAGGTTCGCGCTCCTGGATAAAAGGAGAGGACGCACCTTCTAAACTAGCAGAAAGATTTCCCAAAATCTCTTTCAACTTGGTTGCATACGGACGTAACTGTACAATAGCATTGGTAGCACGTTTCAACTTCGCAGCCGAAACCATTTTCATAGCTTTGGTGATCTGCTGGGTAGATTGTACCGATGATATACGAATTCTTACTTCTTTTAAATTAGCCATTCTTTTTGATATCGAGTATAAAGTATCAAGTATAAAGATTTGGGTTCACTACCCGTCTTACTACTTGATACTTAGTACTTTTGTCTAATTAATATTTACTTGAAATCTCTTTTGCAACGGTCTCTAAAACGCTTGTAATCTCATCATCTAACTTACCAGCTTTTAGGGCTTTTAAAGTATCAGGATGACGCAATTCTAACGATTGTAGGTATTCTGCTTCAAATTCTTTCACTTTGTTTACAGGAACTGAACGCATCAAGTTTTTAGTACCAACATAGATGATTGCTACTTGTTTCTCAACAGTCATTGGAGAGAACTGGCCTTGTTTCAAAACCTCAACGTTACGTGCACCTTTATCCAATACAGATTTTGTAGCTGCATCTAGGTCAGAACCGAATTTAGAGAAAGCCTCTAACTCGCGGTATTGTGCCTGATCTAATTTTAAGGTACCCGCTACTTTTTTCATTGATTTGATCTGTGCATTACCACCCACACGTGATACCGAGATACCTACGTTAATTGCCGGACGGATACCAGAGTTGAACAAGTTCGACTCCAAGAAGACTGACCATCAGTAATTGAAATTACGTTGGTTGGGATATAAGCAGAAACGTCTCCAGCTTGTGTTTCGATAATTGGCAAAGCCGTTAACGAACCACCACCTTTAACGATACCTTTCAATGATTCAGGTAGATCGTTCATCGCTTTCGCAATGTCATCATTAGCGTTGATCTTTGCAGCACGCTCTAATAAACGACTGTGTAGATAGAAAACGTCACCTGGATAAGCCTCACGACCTGGTGGACGACGTAACAACAACGACACCTCACGGTAAGCCACAGCTTGTTTAGATAAATCATCATAAACAATTAATGCTGGGCGACCAGTATCACGGAAGAACTCACCAATTGCAGCACCAGCAAATGGAGCATAAAACTGCAATGGAGCAGGTTCAGCAGCAGATGCAGCCACAACAACAGTATAAGCCATTGCACCGTTTTCTTCTAAAGTACGTACAACGTTAGCTACAGTACTTGCTTTTTGACCACAAGCTACGTAGATACAGAATACAGGATTTCCTGCTTCGTAAAATTCTTTTTGATTGATAATGGTATCGATACAAACAGCTGTTTTACCAATCTGACGATCGCCAATAACCAACTCACGTTGACCACGACCAATTGGAATCATACCATCGATAGCTTTGATACCTGTTTGTAAAGGCTCAGTAACCGGCTGACGATAGATTACACCTGGTGCTTTACGCTCCAATGGCATCTCGTAAGTCTGTCCTAAGATTGGTCCTTTACCGTCGATAGGTTCGCCAAGCGTGTTTACCACACGACCTAACATACCTTCACCAACTTTAATAGAGGCAATTTTTTTAGTACGTTTAATTGTATCACCTTCTTTGATCTCGTCTGATGGGCCTAACAATACCACACCAACGTTATCTTCTTCAAGGTTCAATACAATACCTTGCAAGCCGTTAGCAAACTCAACTAACTCGCCACTTTGAACTTTAGTTAAGCCGTAAACACGAGCAATACCATCACCCACTTGTAAAACGGTACCAACTTCTTCCAGTTCAGCTTCTGATTTAAAGCCTGACAATTGTTGTCTGATAATTGCCGAAACTTCGTCTGGTCTTACCTCTACCATAATTTTATTTTTGATTTCTTTTTTTGAAAATGTAAATCTTGTACTCTTTTATTTTTGTTCCCGATTTCGCATCGGGATGATCTTAAACTATGCCTTGTGCAAATTCCTTTTTAAGTTTACTCAAACCACTTGCAATACTTGCATCAAATTGTTTATCACCAACCTTTAACACAAAACCACCAATTAGTTTTTCGTCAACTTTTTCTTTAACAATAACTTCTTTAGCACCTAGTTCTTTTTTTACCAGCGCTACGATTTCTGTTTTGCTAGCTTCGGTCAATGCAATCGCAGAAGTTACTTCGGCAGTTACGATACCTTTAATAAATTGATACTGGCTGATAAATTGTTTTGAAGTTTCAAATAAGATTCCTGCTCTGCCTTTGTTCACTACCAGTTTCAAAAAGCTTTGGGTAATCTTATGGATCTTACTTCCAAAAACATCATTCAAAATCCCTAATTTCTTATCTAAAGGAACAATTGGGTTTTTCAATATTGCTTCTAATTCGCTGTTGTTATCTACAACTTCCTCAAATAACACCATATCATTTTTCATCTCCTCCAAAGCGTTTTGCTCTGTAGAAAGGTCGATCAATGATTTTGCGTATCTGGCTGCTGCTTTACTTGACATATATTTGAGTTAAAAGTTGAAAGTTAAAAGTTACTACCGATAGGTTTTACTTTAAACTTTAAACTTTGTACTTTAAACTTAATTTAATTCAACATCTTTTAACAGGTTGTTCACCAAATCCTGTTGTTTTGCTTTATCATCTAACTGGCTACGTAAAACACGCTCAGCGATATCTAATGACAAAGCAGATACTTGGCCTTTTAATTCTGCCAATGCAGCTTTTTTCTGATTTTCAATCTCGATACGAGCTTTTTCAATCAATTTGGCACCTTCGGCATGTGCTGAAGTTTTAGCTTCATTAACGATATTGTCTTTCAGCATTTTGGCTTCTTTCAAAATTTCGTCACGGTCAGCACGAGCTTGTTTCATCAACTCTTCATTTTGTGAAGTTAAACGAGCCATTTCTTGTTTGGCCAATTCTGCTTTGTTCAAAGCATCGTCAATAGATTGCTCACGTTCTTTGATTGCCGCCAATACTGGTTTCCAAGCAAATTTGCCCAAAAGAAACATCAACAATAAAAATGCTATTGTTTGAAATACAACTAAACCAACTTCAGGTATTAATAAATCCATCTCTGTATATATTATAATTTTTTTGTGTTCATTTCATTAATAAGTACCCTGCAAAACAATCTTTTGCAAGGCACTTATCTTGGTCATTACATTAAAGCAACAACAACTGCGAATAACGCAACAGCCTCAACGAAGGCAGCAGCGATCAACATCGCAGTTTGAATTTTTGAGGCAGCTTCTGGTTGACGAGCAATACCGTCCATAGCAGAACCACCAATACGTCCGATACCTAGACCAGCGCCAATCGCAGCTAATCCTGCACCTACTGCAGCAATACTTCCTGTAATCATGATTTTATATATTAGTTGTTTTAAAAAATATTCTTATTAATGGTGTTCTTCTACTGCCATACCAATAAACAAGGCAGATAAAATGGTAAATATAAACGCTTGGATAAATGCAACCATTAATTCAATTCCACCAATAAAGATGGCAAAAGGAATAGATGCTGCAGAAACCCAGATACTGTTAAATACAAATATTAAACAGATCAACGAAAGTACTAAGATGTGACCAGCGGTAATGTTTGCAAACAAACGGATCATCAATGCAATTGGTTTGGTAAAGATACCGATCAACTCTAAAGGCATTAAAAATATCTTCATTGGCACTGGTACACCTGGCATCCAGAAAATGTGTTTCCAGTAATGTTTGTTTCCGTTAAATACAGTAATACCAAAAGTAATGACCGCCAATACCATGGTTACCGCAATGTTTCCAGTTAAGTTGGCACCACCCGGCAAGAAAGGAACCAAACCTAACATATTGTTGAACCAGATGAAAAAGAAAACGGTTAATAGATAGGGCATGAAACGCTCGTGTTTGTGACCTAAATTCGGCTTAGCGATATCATCACGAACAAATAAGATAATCGGCTCTAACCAAGACTGTAAACCTTTTGGAGATTTACCTTGACGTTTTTTATAGCTATTGGCAACGCTGATAAACACAACTAGCAATAACACTACAGATAACAATAAGGTACATGTGTTTTTAGTTAACGAAAAGTCTAATGGACGTGCATTTTTTGCATGATGCTTTTCATCTAAATCAACATACTGCCCGTGCTCATTCGCAACATCAGAAGCCAGATAGATTTTTTCATGCATCTTCACAAAACGCTTTCCGTCTTTCTCTACAACAACCTTCGCATCATCATCATGTTTGAAATCGCTGCTGTTGAACATCACAACTTTGCCCTCAGCATACAAAATAACAGGCAAACCAATATAGGTCTCGCCGATTACATGCCAGCTATGTGAATCAGCAATATGATGCAAAGCAAACTTGCCAATCTCAAACTTTTTCTTTTCGGTTGTTTCGGCATGGGTTCCTTCAGCTTTATGCGTGCTATCTGCTTGTGCATTTGCACCAAGAGAAACCAACAAAAACGCCGAAAAAAGCGTAAAAACAACAATTAACCTCTTAAACTTAAACTCAAAAACGTGGCTACAATCCATTTACTCGCAGATTTTTACTATTTATTTTGGTGGCGCAAGTTACGTAACAAACCGTATATTTCAAAGAAGGTGAACAATAAATATAAAGAAAAAAAATTGAACACGAAAACAAGGTCCTTTCCTTTATGGTTTAAGCTGTAAATCAGCACAAAAGCCATAGAAAAAAGCATCTTCACCGCAATAGAGCCCATTATCGCCAAAACACCCGTTTCTGGGTTGCGTTTGATGCCTATAAAAGCCAATATATAGGCTACAAAAGTTAGTCCCCCTAAGAACCCGAAAATCAGCCAAAATTTATTGGCCAAAAGTTTTACATCCGGAAAAACAACTGGTAATGCAATGGCAATACCTGCAAGTACCGCAGTATATAAGATGTAGTACAGCACAAAACGTGATAAGCTCAAATCTTTGGTTTTTTTTTGGCAAAGGTAGGAAAGATAGTCGGAAGTTAGAAGTTTGCCCTGCCCTACTCGCAAAGATTGAAGGGGTTGTTTATTCTATTTGTCCTTTTTGTTGAGCGACCGCACCACCTGAAACAAAGAAACAATCACCCCTAACAAACCTAATAACGCTGTAAATATAGGTTTTTCGCTTTTTCTGCCTTCGTCGATCTTGTGCCCAATAAATGCAAACACCCCAATAGTGGCTAGCATCTGAAAAGCAATTCCAGTATATTTAGCAAAATTAGTGGCCTCTTTTGTATTTTGCTGCTCTTTGGGATCTATCATAAAAATTATTAAATAAAAATATACCTTAAATATTAAGAATTTATTGCCGAATAAAAATATTTTTGCATACATTTTGTTATATTGTAAGATAAATACACAACCCTATATTCTTGAACAACTACGCAAAACTCAGTCTAAAAATCATATTTCTCTGCTTAGGTACAGTCCTGTTTTATGGATGTTCTTCGCAAAAAGATACTGCGGCAAATAGAGGTCTACAAAACCTATCTGCACGTTATAACTACATTTACAATTCAAATGTTTTGTTGGCCACCTATCAGGAAGAGCTTTCTCAAACCAATAAAGACAATTACGACAATTTTTTAGCCATTTATATTGCACCACCAACGATAGATTATATAGGCACCGGTTCTGCTGGCGGCTCTTCTAAAGACCTTGATGAAATTACCGCCAAGGCCCAAGCCATTATTAGCGAGAAGGGACTTAGCAATTATATAGATGAAGCTTATCTCTTATTAGGCAAGACCAATTTTTATAGAGGCAGTTATTTCAATGCAGTAGAATATTTTGATTATACCGCTAGAACTTATAAAAAGGACAAAAAGGTTTTACTGGCTTCGTTAAACTGGAAAGCACGAAGTTTGATGCAGCTGAACAATTACGAAGCCGCAGGCAAGATCTTGGATACCGTGAAGATTTTATTGGATTCGGTAAAGAGCGAAAAAGCGGAGCCACTGGCCACCTTGGCCCAAATGAGCATCTATAAATACAATTATAAAGAAGCCATCACTTATTTAGAACAGGCAATCAAAGCTAGTGGAAAAGTACAGAGCAGAACAAGATGGCCTTACATCCTGGCCCAGCTCTACGAACACGAAAAAGATTACATGCCAAGCCTGCGCAATTATACCAAAGTAGAAAACAGCAATGCGCCTTTCGAAATGTATTTTAATGCCAAGTTGAGCAAGATCCGCATCAATGACTTTTTGGATGATAAAACCTCCAACCGAAAGGAGCTCTTACTTAAACTGGTAAAGGATGACAAAAACTTCGATTATACCGACCAGATCTATTACGAGATAGCCCAAGATTATTATGCCGATCAGGAATATAAAAAGGCACAGGAGTACTACAAACTTTCGGCTTATAAAAGTACGATCAACCAAAACCAAAAGGGATTATCTTACTTAAAAATTGCAGATATAAATTTCAAGGACCTTAAAGATTATGTAAATGCGAAGCTTTATTATGATAGCGCAGTAACGACTTTACCAAAAAACTATCCCAATTATGAGGTGATTGTTAAGAAAGCCCAAAACTTGGAATACCTAACACAACGTTACCAATTGATCGCTGCGCAGGATACTTTACAATTGATCGCAAGAATGTCTGAACAAGATCGCGAGAAGAAATTGGACATCATGTTCGAACCTAAAAAAGAGGTAGCAACCAGCGTTGCCGTCGACAACAATGGAAAGATGATCAGATCCATCTCAATACAAATGCTTCAAGAAATCAACAGAACAATACTTTCTATTTCAGTAACATTACCGCAATAAGTAAAGGCTTTGCTGATTTTAAGAAAAGATGGGGCAACCGTAGTTTAGAAGACAATTGGAGACAGAGTGTAAAATCATCATCTCAGATCAACCAGCAAAATATCGCAGCAGCCATTGGCACCAATGGCAATACAAGCACTAATGCCCAAAATGTTGGAGCAACAGATAAGGCCACATTGATCAAAGATTACGTTGCCTTGCTTCCGCTTAGTCCAGAATTGATGCGCAAATCTGACGACCAGATTGATCAATGCCTATTTCGAAATTGCAGGTTTCTATCAGCAGGTGCTGGAAGACCAGGCAGAGGCTGTTAAGGTTTACGAAACGCTATTGGCCAGATATCCTCAGAACAACCACTTAGAAGTTATCTATTATAGTTTGTACCTAGGCTATAAAAATGTAGACCAAACCAAGGCTGATCATTTTAAAAATCTGGTATTGACCAAATACCCAAATTCTGTATACGCCAAAACTATCCTAGATCCAAATTTCTCGAGTAAACAAAATGCGTTGGATCCTGGAAGTCAACAAAATCTACAATGCTGTTTTTACAACCTATGAGAAAAAAGAGTTCCCTGCGGTAATTGCTACGGTTAACGAAACCAATCAACGTTTTCCGGGCAATACGTTACAGCCACAATACGATTACCTAAAAGCCATCGCCATTGGCCGTACACAGCCTGTAGACAGTTTATTAACGGCATTCAACAACATCCTTACACAATATCCAAACGATGCATTGATTGCTCCATTGGTAAAAGACCATATTGCTTATATCAATGCCAACATGGCGATTTTCAAACCTAGAAAAATTGCCCTGATTGATTTTGACCCAACGGAATCACCATTTATTGTACAAGGTGAAAACAAACCAGTGGTTAAACCTGTTGAGCAACCAAAACCTAATCCAACGGTTGTACCTACTACTACGGTAACACCTCCTGTTGTTGCGCCACCGGTTGCGGTTAATCCACCAGTACAAACCATTGTACCGGAAACAAAACCAGCACAAAATACAGCTGCTCCAACTAAGCCTGTTGATAATTTTTTCAGCTTGGCAGAATCTAAAACATATTATTACGTTATAGATGTAGCAGATGTGAGTGTAAGTCTAAGTTCTTCTCGTTTTGGCATTGGGCAGTTCAATAGAGGAAACTATACTGGAAGCAACCTGAAGCACCAATTAACAGAACTGGCCGAAAACCAATTGGTGTACGTTGGTAATTTTGGTAGTTTGGACGATGTAAAAGAATATTACGAGGGCATTACCCCACAGTTGGCAAAAATAATGAAGGTACCTGCCAATACCTACAGAGGTTTCTACATCAGTAAAGAAAACTTCGATAAATTAAAGAACAAAGAAACTATAAACAGATATCTTGAGTTTTTCAAGAACAACTTTTAATATAAAATGAGCAAATCCTTAACCCCAGATAGCATTAAGAAATACAACCGTAGGCTTTGGAAAACATTGATCGGCGGAATGGTATTGTTTGCACTTTTTATTGTTTCAATTGGTTTTGGCCTATTTGGAGATATCCCCTCATTTAGGGCAATTGAGCACCCAAAAAGTAACGAGGCTACCGAGATCATTTCTGAAGATGGCAAGGTTCTGGGTACTTATTTCGTAAAAAATCGTTCTAACGTTAATTATAGTCAGATTTCGCCAAATGTGGTCAATGCCTTGATCGCTACAGAAGATATCCGTTTCCGTTCGCACTCTGGTATTGATTTTAAAAGGACATTTACCATCTTTTTCTATGCCATGATGGGCAAGAAACAAGGTGGAAGTACCATTACGCAACAACTGGCACTTAACTTATTCTCGGAAGAAGGCCGACAAAAGAACTATTTCAAAAGGATCATCCAAAAATTTCAGGAATGGGTGATTGCCGTAAAACTGGAACGCAATTACACCAAAGAAGAAATCATTACCATGTACCTGAATACCGTCGATTTTGGTAATCAGGCCTATGGGATCAAATCTGCAGCAAGGGTATATTTCAACACCACACCAGACAAGTTAACTGTACCTCAGGCTGCTGTACTTGTTGGGATCCAAAGAGGGATTACCCGTTACTCTCCTACTAAAAACCCTGAGCGTGCATTAACCAGAAGGAATACGGTAATGGCCCTGATGGTGAAAGCAGATCTGTTAACTGCCCAAGAATTCGACGCAGTTAAAGACAAACCGCTAGGTTTACACTTTACAGCCGCAACCATTAATGATGGCATTGCACCTTACTTTAGAGCCGTTTTAAAGAATGAGGTTAGAAAAATATTAGAAGAAAGATCAATTACCAAGAATGGGGTTCCTTATGATCTGGACAGAGATGGTTTAAAGATCACTACTACCATTAATTACGATATGCAGCAATATGCTGAAGAGGCCCAAAAAGAATACATGAAGGTTCTTCAACAACAGTTTACCAATAGTTGGAAAGGCCGAAATCCTTTTAAGGGCATGGAAGCGCAGATTGATCAGGGAATCAAACGATCAGACCGTTACAAATCATTAAAACTAGAGGGTAAATCTGATGAAGAGATCAAAGATGATTTCAATACCCCTTCCCGATTGACCATTTTTACTTGGAAGGGAAATATTGACACCTTAATGAAACCGATCGACTCGGTAAAGTATTATAAGCTTTTACTGCGCAATGCGATGATGGCCATGGATCCTAAAACGGGATACATCAAAGCATGGGTTGGAGGAATCAACTACGAGCATTTTAAATATGATCAGGTAAAGATGGGAACCCGACAAGTGGGATCAACGGCCAAACCGTTTACCTATGCAGTAGCTATTGAAAATGGAATATCTCCATGTTTATCAGTTCCCAATGTGCCTGTAACCATTTCCGTTCCGGGCAGCCCAGATTGGACACCACGTTCTTCGGGTACTTTGCCGGGCAGCATCACTTTGTTAAAAGCTTTGGCCAACTCGCAAAACTATATTGCTGCTTATCTGATGAAGATTGTTGGTCCAGAAGCAGTAGCGATCGAAGCTAAAAAAATGGGCATCACAACAGATGTGCCTGCTGTACCTTCTATCTGTTTAGGTTCTTTTGACGCTTCAGTTTATGACATGGTTGGCGCCTACAGCGTTTTTGCCAATAAAGGTACTTGGACACAGCCTACTTATATCCTAAAGATAGAGGATAAAAATGGCGTAGTCCTATATGACAGCAAGCCTACAATCAAAGTGGTGATGAACGAAGAGATTGCCTATGTAATGACAAGAATGTTAAGAGGTGTAATTACTGGCGGAACAGGTTGGAGATTAGCCGGCAAATATGGCATAACCACACCAATTGGTGGTAAAACAGGAACAACACAAAACAACTCTGATGGTTGGTTTATGGGTATCAGCCCTGACCTTGTAGCAGGAGTTTGGACAGGTTGCGAAGATAGAGCATTCCACTTTACAAGTACCAGAGATGGAGAAGGAGCCAACTCTGCCCTACCAATTTTTGCAGGATTTATGAAAAGGGTTTATGCCAATTCGCGTCTTAAAGTAAGCAGGGCCGACTTCGAACCACCAAAAACCCCTATTACCATTGAATACGACTGTAATAATTATATAGAGCCAGAGCAGACTACCACTGAACTCGACAAGAAATTAGGCTTCTAGCTTTACCGAACATCCTGATTAAAAATGAGTGCTTTCGATCATAAAAAGGCATTGGCCGATATTCCGCACAAACCTGGCGTATACCAGTATTTTGATGCAGAAGGTACGCTGATCTATATCGGCAAGGCCAAAGACCTACGCAATCGGGTAGGTTCTTATTTCAATCAGGACAACCAGATGAATGGCAAGACCAAAGTGTTGGTCTCCAAAATCAGACGCATCAGTTTTACCATTGTCGATACCGAGATCGATGCTTGGTTACTGGAAAACAGTTTGATCAAAAAGCATCTGCCCCGTTACAACATCATGCTCAAAGATGACAAGACCTATCCTTGGATCATCATCAAAAAAGAGTCGTTTCCACGTGTTTATTGGACCCGTAAAATGGTGAAGGATGGTTCTACCTATTTTGGACCCTATGCTTCGGTGGGCATGATGCATACCATTCTCGATCTTATTAAAGAAACCTATACCCTAAGAACCTGTAACCTTCCATTAACCACACAGAACATCAATGACGGAAAGTTTAAGGTCTGTTTAGAATACCAGATTGGCAATTGCAAAGGACCTTGTCAAAATTACCAGTCTAAAGAAGATTACGACCAAAACATTGAAGAAATCAAAGATATCCTAAACGGGAAAATCGGAAATGTAATCCGTGAGGTAAAACAGGTGGTTAAAAAAGCTTCTGAAGATCTGAATTTTGAGTTGGCGCATAACTACCAAAAGAAATTGGTGGTACTGGAAAAATACCAGAGCAAATCAACCGTAGTAAATAGTGCAATTACCAATGTAGATGTGGTGAGCATCGCTTCAGATGAGCGTTATGCCTTTGTCAATTACCTTAAAGTAATGAATGGTAGCATTATCCAAACACAAACCATAAGATCAAAAAACGTTTGGACGAAACCGATGAAGAACTGTTAACCATTGCCATTACCGAGTTCAGAACAAAATTCAAAAGTACGTCTAAAGAAATCATCGTTCCCTTTGCCATTCCTTTGAACGACCAAAACCTCAAGTTTACGGTACCTAAATTAGGTGAAAAGAAAAAACTGTTAGAACTGTCTGAGAAAAACGTGATGTTCTTTAAACGGGAAAAGCTAAATCAATACGAGAAACTCAACCCAGATCTAAGAACAGACCGGATTTTGAGCCAGATGCAGAAAGATTTGAGGCTGACACAATTGCCCCAACATATCGAATGTTTTGACAATTCAAACTTCCAGGGCAAGTATCCGGTTTCTGCCATTGTGGTTTTTAAGGATGCCAAACCCAGCAAAAAGGACTACCGCCATTTTAACGTGAAAACGGTTGAAGGCCCCAATGATTTTGCCACCATGGAAGAGGCCGTTTATAGGCGCTACAAGCGCATGTTGGAAGAAGAACAGCAATTGCCCCAACTCATCATCATTGATGGCGGTAAGGGCCAGCTATCATCTGCAGTGAGCAGTTTAAAGAAACTAGGAATCGACAAGAAGGTAACAGTAATCGGCATTGCCAAACGCTTGGAAGAATTGTATTATCCTGGTGATAGTTTTCCTTTATACCTAGATAAAAAATCTGAAACGTTAAAGGTCATACAACAATTACGGGATGAGGCCCACCGCTTTGGGATTACGTTTCACCGTAAGAAAAGAGACCAAGGTACACTCAAGACCGAACTAGAGATCATCCCCGGTATTGGCAAAACAACGGCCGACAAGTTATTGGTTAAATTCAAATCTGTAAAAAGGATCAAAGAAGCCAAAGAAGAAGAGCTTGCAGAAATTCTTAACAAGAAACAGATCATCGCTTTAAGCGATTACTTTAAAGCTTAAGTTAGTCGAGATTAAAAATCTCGACTATTGTTACTGGATTTTAACTCCATTATAAATAGGATCCGGATTGCAAATCCGGACCAACAGCATTACAAATCCGGACCGACGACAGTGCATAAAAAAGCCCCGATAAATTATCGAGGCTTTTCTTTTAATATTCCCAAAGACCTTGTTCAAAATCGGCCATTCTCTTTTTGATTCTTTCTGCTTCGAGCAATCTTTCTTTAGAAGTTAAGAATAGATCCTCTAATCTGTTATCCGCAGCATTTGATTCTTTCGTAATGTTACTATAGAACAGTCTTCTGATGAAAACATCATCGAAGTTAATTCCCGAATTATCGTTACCATTATTGGCCACTTTATGTTTTACCAAGACTCGCGTAGGTCGTCGAAATAGAACCATCCCACCGCACTTCTCAACGTATCAGCTCTTACGGTATTGGTAACTGGATCGATAACAGGATTACCATTGTTATCCATCTGTGTTTTCACATCGATCCTTACCGGAGCAATACCAATGATCCTTGGTTCAAAAATCCCTCTTTTGATATCTAAGATCCAATCTTCCTTAATCCTAATGATTGGATAACTTGCTGCAAAAAATTCGTTGTTTGCTCTATTTACTTCATTCGTACTTGGATTAACACCTAAAAAAGCGGTATCAACAGCAGAGCTACTGGTATCACTGATCTTCTTCTGACTAATTGGATCTCCATTCTGGAAATCTTCATTGTCACTCGCATACATATCCAATTCACCGTTCTTCAACGCTTCGTAAATTATCCCCAACAGGTTGATCTTAGGCGAAGCTAAAACAGAATTGCCACGGTCACGCAGATCAATTTCTCTCCAGATACGTTTGGTAAAGGCCACATCTTCTTTATTCACCACAGAGTAAGGTACAACGGTATCTGCTTCTGTAGTCTCCTTATAGATATAACCATCCTTTTTAGGCCCCAATTTCTTTTTAGGGATTACCTTTTTATCTTGTACCGGAGGTTGAACTGTATTCTGAGCGAAGACAGCACCTGTTAATGATAGCAATGCGAATAGAAAAAATATTCTTTTCATAATTTTTTAGTTTGCAGTAAATACCATCGTATTTATAATAGGCGTACGGCCATCTGGCAGCTGAACCTGTATATTATCAATGTAAACAGTTGATTTAAATGGAAGGTTTGCCATTGCTGCTTTAGCTTGAGGGCTTAAATTTCCACCTGAACAGAAAAATTGTTGTCCTTCTTGTCTAGGTCTAACCACTGTAACCGTAAATTTAAGTACCGGTATTTTAACATCGAATTCAAAGTTATCGATGCTGGCTACCACTTGCCCATTGGTAAGTTTGCTTCCCGTAAGGATGCCGCCCATCACTCCAGCAAATTTGGCTGTTGGATTAGGAATAGGTTTTACCCTGAACACGTTGCTACCCAAGCTTAAAGTCTTTCCATCGGCTGTTCCAGAAACACTAATGGTCACTTCTTTTCCAACCATGCTACCTGGTACATTAACTTCGTACTTACCTGCACTACCTGTTAAAGAACCACCAGAGATGGTCGCTTTTAGGCTTTCTAAAGAAAAACCTGGTGCTGAAACAGAGAATGGATTGTCTATGCCTGCGTAGATTACATTTAATCTTGTTGAAGAAACTGTTGCCGATGGTTTGGCTACCTGATAAGTAATCGGCTGCGTTTCGTAGATTTTTACTTCTCCATCTGCCTGTTTCACTCTGATTGTACCTTTCCACGTAAAAGAACCTACCGAACTTGTTCCACCTGTATAGGTTCCAACTCCATCTTTTACATTTAATGAAGTTCCTCCAACGGAGATATCAGGATTAGATTTTGAATCGCTAGCCGTTAAGAACACCTCAGCCTTGTAAGGTTGACCTTGAATCACATAACTTCCAGAAGGAACCGCAACAGCCTTAAACCTATCCAAAGTCATTTGGGTTTGGTTCATTCCGCTAAATAGTTTTTTAACTACCTCAGCTTCGGCATTTTTCAGATCCGCTTGGATTTTGGTCAAAATGGTATTTGCCGCGGTTAAAGGTGTTCCTTCACCAAAGTTGATATCTTCCCATTTTTTCTTCCCATTGATGGCCTTTTCAGGATCTTTGGCTTCTAAAGAAAAGGATACATTCGCTTTGTCTTTGTCATCCAACAACGAAATCAGTTTTGAACGGGTTTCGTTGATCTTTGCTTTTAACTGCTCTCCTTCTTTTTTGTTGATCATGATATTTTGAGCAATATCCATATTGTCTCTCAATACAAAATCACCAGTTTCTGGATCAATACCCTCACCTGCCGTTTTAAACTCATCCTTTAATCTTTGAATGTTTTTGTTCAGTTCTTCGGCATAAGCTTTGGCCTTGTTGGCTTTATCCCACAAAGGTTGGGCACGTTCTGGTTTGTTTTTGAGTTCTGTATTCTGAAATGCGCTAAAAAGTTGGTCTAAGCTAGTGCTTACATTGGTTTTAGAGGCATCTAAACTATCGTTGATATTTTTAAATGCATTTAATATTGTATCTGAAACGTTTAGGGCAAGCATAGCCAACAATACCAAATACATGATATTGATCATCTTCTGCCTTGTCGTTTCTCTTCCTCCTGCCATGTTTAATTAGGTTTTTTGGTTAAAATGATACAAAAATTAAACACGAGGTTGGTTCATTGCAGTTAGCATATTGCCATAAATTGAATTTAATGACGCTAGGTTTTTAGCCAGTTTGCCCACTTCTTCTTTAAACTGTTTCGAATCTTCCATCGATTCGTTGAAGTTGTTCATCGTCAATGACAGATTCTGATAGAACTTGTTCATTGATTTCAAGTGTGCGCTAGAATCCTGTAATTCTAATTCATATACAGCATTTAAGGCCGATAGGTTTTTGGCAAGGTTATTCACCTGATCATGGTAAGCCTGAGAATCGACATTGCTTTCTCCCATTTGTACCAATTGCTCAGTTGCTTTACCAAAGGCGGTACTTAAGCTATCGAAGCTTGAAGAAGCTGTTTTGATTTTGCCTGTAAATTCGTTTGTAGCCGTAGCTGCATCGGTTACGTTAGAAATAGTGGCCACTTTATCGCCAAAAGTACGTAAACCTGTACCCAAGCTTTCAATCAGTTCTGGTCCTATTTTAGCATCAACCAACATTTTATCTAAAGCAGCAGTAGAAGAGAAACCTGCAGCGGCAACTGCTGGTCTGGCAGAAGCTTTAGGCAGTTCGCCCGTAAACTTATCACTTAATTCAGGATAGACACGCTCCCAAGGCAATTCTGGCTCAGGTGGATATAATCCTGTTAAAAAGAACAATATTGCTTCTACCCCAAGTCCAACACCTATAATATAGTTGGCGTAAGAACCGCCCCAGTGTACAATTTTAGCCAATGCACCGATAATCACTATACTCGCTCCCCAGGAAATCGCCACGTGTAACCATCCTGGTTGTTTTCTTGCTGCCATAATCTTTTAAAAGTTTTGTTTTAGTTTGTTGCTTGTTGAATTTAGTTTAAAGTGCTTCCGGCAAAATCAGATACACAACGGAAACCAATGTAAGATCTTGGTTTGTCTTGGTATTCGTAAGTTGCCACAGAATTTTGAAGGAAGAAACCAATGTCCTTCCAAGAATCGCCACGAACCACTTTAGCTCCTTTGGCAGTATTTGTATAGTTAGGATTAAAATCTAATAATAAAGCAGTGGCCGATTTGTTATAGGCAGTACTGGTCCATTCGGCTACGTTTCCTGCCATGCAGTACAAGCCATAATCGTTTGGCATGTAAGATTTGGCATCAACGGTGTACATTCCACCATCATCAGAATAGTTACCTCTACCCACCTTAAAGTTTGCCTGTAAGCAGCCCTTAACGTTCATGATATATGGTCCACCCCATGGATATTTAGTCTGTGTTTTACCACCTCTTGCGGCATATTCAAATTCTTGGTCGGTTGGCAAACGATAGTCACTTCTCGAGTTTACAGGGATTTTTCTAGCAGCCGCCACGTTTTGATATATCATGCTTCTCCAGTTACAGAAAGCATTGGCCTGCTCCCAAGTTACCCCAACTACTGGATACTTATCGTAAGATGGGTGGTTAAAATAGGTTTTAACCATTGGATCGTTCTGTGAGTAAGAATAATCGATTTTCCAAACCATCGTATCTGGATAAACACTCACAGAAGGGTGCTCATTTGCTTTTCCAGGTGTTGGATTATCGGTATAGGTTTCAATAAAGTCTTGTCTGCTTTTGTTTGGATCATTTCTGCCAGCTGCCGCTAGATCATAGCTTTCATAGCTATAGGCATATCTCAGCCTTCTCACATCAATTTGGTTTTTACCTGGCAAAGCATCTTTACCTGCATAGTACATGTTCTGAAGTTTTGCTTTGTATTGGCTATTTCTGCCCCAAATATTCACCCCATTGTCACCTACTTTTCTCCAATCGATATTTTGTGGCCCCATTGCCGGAGCACCGCCAGTAGTAGCCACGGGTTTGTATAGACCTGGAGCACCAGCTTGTCCCATTGAAGTTACTGCGATTGAATCTCTAACCCAATTTACAAATTGACGGTACTCTGCATTTGTAATCTCTGTTTGATCCATGTAGAACGCCGTAAAAGAGGTCATTCTGCTCGGATTACCATGATAAAAACTAATGTCTTCATCGGTCATCCCAATTAGCGTTCTTCCCTGCGGGATAAAAACCATCCCAAAAGGAATTGTCTTATTCTTGAATTTTTTATTAAAGGCACCTACCAGCTCTCCCTGCGAGCCGCCTTTAGAACAGCTTGCCAGTATGCCACAGATGATAAAAAAACCAAGAAAGTATATTTTTCTCATAAATCAATTAAAGCGAAGTCTTAGTTATATTAATAGCAATTTTATCGAATATCCTTGATATAAACAATTATTTGCCCAAAAAAATCAACAACCTTAGCGAATTAAGTTGTTACAACAGATAAATTTAACGTCAAATTTACCTGTCCTAAAAACAACTGTTATTTTTTCAAGCCTATCGATTGCACGATCTATCCGGGCCTTCACTTTAAACTGATAGACCTAAACGCGAAAAAACATCAAAAAACTACTTGTTTGATTTTTTGATATAGTTTTCAATAGCCATGATCATCGATGGAGCCTCTGGACTTGGCGCTGCAATATCTACAATCTGCCCTGCCTCTGTGGCGGCCTTGTTGGTATTAGAACCAAAGGCGGCAATACGGGTATTGTTCTGCTTAAAGTCTGGGAAATTGATGTAGAGCGATTGGATACTAGATGGACTGAAAAATGCGATCACATCATAAAATACCTCTGCCAAATCAGAAAGATCGCTCACTACAGTTTTAAACAAAACCGCTGGTGTAACGTCGTATCCATTTTTTTGAAGGAAGTTCATGGTATCTTCGGTAGCCACATCAGAACATGGATACAAGAATTTCTCAGTTGCGTGTTTCTTCAATATTTCGGCTAGGTCAGAAGCGGTTTGCTTACCAAAGAAAATTTTGCGTTTTCTGTATTGGATGTACTTCTGCAGATATAATGCCGTAGATTCAGAGATGCAAAAATATTTAAGGTCTGCAGGCACTTCATATCTCATTTCTTCACATATTCTAAAGAAATGATCTACTGCATTACGGCTCGTAAACACCACTGCGGTAAAGTCTGCTAGATTAACTTTATCTTTTCTAAAGTCTCTGGCTGGCACTCCTTCAACATGAATAAACGATCTGAAATCAATTTTCAAGTTGTACTTTTTTGCCAGATCAAAATAAGGCGATTTTTCTGTTTCCGGCTTTGGTAAAGTGATCAGTATACTTTTTACTTTACGTAACCTATCTTCTTTCTTTTCCTGCATTTTAACTAATTACCTCTTAAAATCCTATTGCCTTGATTAATATTAAAATAGGGCAAATTTCGAGGGTGCAAAAGTACAAAAATAAATAGACTTTTGAAAACCGATAATGAGATAAAATATTTATTCCGGCCCTAATAAACTGAAAAACAAAAATAATTGCCAACAAAATTGTCGCTATCGCAATATAAAATACGCCATATTTGAGTGGTGACAGGGCAAAAGCAACAACCAGGGGCATGAACAATAAGGAAGCATTAAAATAACTTAAATATAATATAGAGATGTATTCATTTACCGGTTTTTGAACATTAAATACATAACCGAGCAACCGCAATACGATTATTTTAAGAACATACAGCACGATGATCAGGATAGAAATCGTCACATAGAACTGAAACCCTTGGGCTACATCATCAATCTTTTTGTATTGTGCCATCAGGAAGAAGAACATGCCAATGGTAAATCCAAACTGCACAAACAACAATAGAAATGGCCATGATGTAAAAAGGTTATCTTCCTTATTCAAATTGCCCAAGGCCCTATTGCTAAAGAACGATTGCACGATAGCGACCAACTGTTTTGAAAAAGTATTCTTTAAAATGGCGAACAACAAGATCAACCCTGCAATGACGGCCAATATCCAAACCTCACCTTTGGGTAGCAATGAACCCGCTTGGTATACGGCTATGGTTTCGTCTTTGGCCAAATACCTATTGATCAGGTAAGCTTGGTCAAAAAAGGGATAACCAAAGCTCTTGCTCATACTGTCGGCCATTAATGCCTTGGTAAGCGAATCGGGCAATAATAAAATCTTTGGGCTGATGGTATCTTTTACCAAAGTAAGCACCTGGGCAGAATCCAGACTGTCTATCAACACCATGTCCCTGCTGCCGGTATCTGGTTTTTGGGGTACCTGTTTAGCCTTAACCGTAGTTAGGCAAACCGCAATGAGCAAGAAAAAAAGCCAAATACCCTTTTTATACATGTAAAATCAACAAAATATCAATTGTTTGCCACAAATTTAGTGCTTTATTATTTTGTTTTCCTAATGATAGGTAAAGCAATAGCCAAAAGACGATATGATTTAATTAATTTATCTTTGCCCAATGGCTGGTGTATATATCCACATTCCCTTCTGTAAAAAGGCTTGTACCTATTGTGATTTTCATTTCACTACTTCTTTGAAGTATGTAGACGAAATGACGGATGCCATCTGCACGGAAATCAGGTTAAAAAAAGACAGGATCAACGAGCAGGTTGGCAGCATCTATTTTGGCGGGGGCACGCCATCGGTTCTGCCTGCCAAATCCCTACAACAGATATTTGATACACTTACCGAGTGCTTTTCCATTTCGGCAATTGCCGAAATCACCTTAGAAGCAAACCCAGACGACCTTGATGCAAAAAAATCAAGGACTTACGTCAACTGCCCATCAACCGTTTCAGTATTGGAATACAATCTTTTTTCAATGAAGACCTGATCTGGATGAATAGGGCGCACAACGCTGATGAGGCCGAAAGTTGTATCAAAAGAGCGCAGGATGCTGGATTCGAAAATCTAAGTATCGACCTAATTTATGGTTATCCCATCTTAACGGACGAGAAATGGCTGTCGAACATCCATACCGCAACCAGTCTTCAAACACCCCATATTTCGGCCTATTCCTTAACTGTTGAAGCCAAAACCGCATTGGCCAATGCCATACAAAAAGGAAAACAGATTGGTTTGAACGACGAACAAAGTGCTGCACAGTTTCTGTTGTTGACCCAACAGTTGGCCAAAGCTGGCTTTGAACAGTATGAGATTTCAAACTATAGCCTACCCAACCGTTATGCTGTTCACAACACCAATTATTGGAAAGGCATCCCCTATTTGGGTATCGGGCCTTCTGCCCATGGTTTTGATGGGCACAACAGGTATATCAATATGGCCAACAACGCGAAATATTTAAGTTTACTGGCCGATAAAAAACTTGCAGAAACCGTTGAAGAATTGAGTTTACTTGATCGGTTTAACGAATATATCATGACTTCTTTACGGACCATGTGGGGAACAGACCTGCAACAGATCGGTAAAGAATTTGGTGCTACCTATACCGAACTGACAAAAAAACAGGCCAGACCATTTATTGAAAATGGTCAATTGACCATTACAGATCATGTACTGCAATTGACAAACGAAGGCAAACTATTTGCAGATGGGATTGCCGCCACACTTTTTGCAGAAGATGAGGATTAATTTTTAAGCTATGAAAAATAAAGTTGTTTGGATCACTGGTGCTTCCTCCGGAATTGGAGAAGCCTTGGTTTACGCCTATAACGCGATGGGTGCAAAATTGATTATTTCTGCCCGCAACAGAGATGAGCTATTTAGGGTAAAATCTAACTGTAAAGACCAGATCAACGTTCATGTGTTATCCTTAGATCTAGCAGATGGTAACGCGTTACCGAGCAAAGCTGCAGATGCCATACGCATTTATGGAAACATAGATATCTTGATCAATAGTGGCGGCATTAGTCAGCGAAGTTTGGCCATGGATACAGACCTAGCTACAGAACAACGTCTAATGGACGTAAATTTCTGGGGTACTGTTAGCTTAAGTAAGGCTGTACTTCCACAGATGCTAGCCAGAGGCGAAGGTCATATTGTTTGTGTAAGTAGCTTAGTGGGCAAGTTCGGTACACGCTTTCGTTCGGCCTACTCCGCTTCCAAACATGCTTTACATGGTTATTTTGACTCCCTTAGAATAGAAATCGACAATCCCAATGTCCACATCCTTTTGGTCTGCCCAGGTTTCATCAAAACCAATGTCACCATCAATGCCCTAACAGCCAATGGCTCGGCCCAAGGCACAATGGACGACGCACAAGCAAATGGCATGGCCCCTGAAGTTTGCGCACAAGAAATCATCAAAGCCATTGTGGCCAAAAAAGAAGAAGTCTACATTGGTGGCAAAGAAACAAAAGGCATCCTGCTCAAAAGATTTTTCCCTAAACTATTTTCTAAAATCATTAGAAAAGCAAAGGTGACTTAGGCACAAAAGCAAATCAACATGCTAATTATCAGCGATTTAAAATTAATTTAATTTTTTTTCAATCTGCTCGGGTTTATTCTCCGTATCTGCTTTCATATCAAATTAAAAAAATATGAAAAGAATATTCCTATCTGCAATTGTCATAGTAGCTATGGCATTTACCACTCAAGTTCACGCTCAAAAAAATCCAATGGTTGGTGGTGCTGCAATGTATCCTACCAAAGATATTGTTGACAATGCTGTGAATTCAAAAGACCACACCACGCTAGTTACAGCTGTTAAAGCGGCAGGTCTGGTAGCGACTTTAAAAAGTGCTGGTCCTTTTACCGTATTTGCACCAACCAACGAAGCTTTTGCCAAATTACCAAAAGGCACTGTAGAAACCTTGGTTAAACCTGAGAACAAAGCAACATTAACCAAAATTTTAACCTACCATGTCGTAGCTGGCAAAATGGGCAGCAAAGAAATAGCAGCAGCAATTAAAGCTGGCAAAGGTAAAGCAGAATTGACCACAGTAGAAGGTGGCAAGCTATGGGCTTGGATGGAAGGCAAAAACCTGATGTTGAAAGACGAGAAAGGTGGCATGGCTAAAGTAACGATCAAAGATGTTTTCCAAAGCAATGGTGTAATTCATGTAATTGACACCGTATTAATGCCGAAATAAGAGGTCAATCGCCCAATTTTACCTATTGATGAGAAGCGTCCCAGATTTTTGGGACGCTTTTTTTATGAAGCAACCTAACCTTAAATTATCATAGACTTAACATTTTATGATGTGAATCATATTTTTTTCAAATTTTAATTTACACTTTTGTGTCGGGTAGATGATTTGATCAGTTCCATCCAAAACTTAATTTATTGGCACATTATGAGCTTTATTTTAAAACCTGTTGATACAGTTGAAACGATTAGTAGAGAAGATTTCAAGAAAAATTATCTTGACAAGAAAAAACCTTTGATCATTAAAGGTTTGACCAAAGATTGGCCTGCTAGAGAAAAATGGACTACTGAATATTTAAAAGAAATAGCAGGCGAACTTGAAGTTCCTCTTTACGACAACTCTAAAGCCGACCCTGCAAAGCCGATCAATGCGGCAGCTGCACACATGAAGTTTGGCGATTACCTAGACTTGATCAAACGTGAGCCAACTGAATTGAGGATATTCTTTTTTAACCTGTTTAAAAAAGTACCAAGTCTGATCAACGATATCAAGATACCAAAAGACCTGATGGGTGGTTTTATCGAAAGCATGCCGGCCATGTTCTTTGGTGGTTCAAATTCGGTTACTTTTTTACACTATGATATCGACCTTCCACATATCTTCCATACCCACTTTGGTGGCCGCAAACACATCATCCTTTTCGATTACAAATGGAAAGAAAGATTGTATTGTTTGCCTAACGCCACTTACGCTTTAGAAGACTATAAAGTTGACAACCCTGATTTCGAAAAATTTCCTGCCCTTAAAGGTGTTGAAGGTTATGAAGTATTTTTAGAGCATGGTGATACTTTGTTCATGCCAACTGGAATGTGGCACTGGATGAAATATGTTGATGGCTCGTTCTCTTTAAGCTTAAGGGCATGGGACCAATCAATCACCCGTAAAATTGCCAGTGTTTGGAGTTTATTCACCCATGGTGCGGTTGACAGCTTGATCAAAATGACCTTCAAGGAGAAATATGCTACATGGAGAGAAAAGGGTGCGGTTAAACGTGCAGAACGTGCGTTAAAAAACGGTAGCCCGAGATAAAATCTCTTCGCCAACTGCAGTAGTATTGTTTGGTTTTGTTTATCTTTCAAGAATAACCGACAAACCAAACTGCTATTGATGAGCACTATTTCTAAATCCAACAGCCAAATTAAAACTGGTTTATACGCAGCTATTGTTGTTTTTTTGGCCTACACTATGATTTTCGGTTTTAGAAAATCGTTTACCGTAGCCACTTTTGATGGCCTGACACTAGCAGGCTACAGCTATAAAACCGTTTTGGTGATCTGCCAGATGCTGGGTTATCTTTTGGCCAAGTTCTATGGAATCAAGTATATTTCTGAGTTAAAAAGAACTGGCCGAGGTAAAATCATCTTGCTCCTTACGGCAATTGCTTGGTTAAGTTGGTTGTTTTTTGCCATCGTTCCCCTACCCTACAACATTGTTTTCTTGTTTATCAATGGTTTCCCTTTGGGGATGTTATGGGGCGTGGTGTTTTCTTATGTAGAGGGTAGGCGAAGTACAGATTTTATAGGCGCGGCATTGGCTGTGAGCTTTATTTTCGCCTCTGGCTTTGTCAAATCTGTTGGTGCCTGGTTAATGGTCAACTTCGGCATATCAGAGTTTTGGGTGCCATTTTATACAGGACTGGTCTTCTCCTTGCCATTGGTTCTTTTTGTTTACCTGATGGAAAAAATCCCTGCACCAAGCTTAGAAGACATCAGCTATAGGGCAGAGCGCATCCCAATGACAACAGCCGACCGTAAAAAGTTCATCAAAGATTTTTTTGCCGGTCTGGTAGCCTGTGTATTGATCTATTGTTTTGCCACCATATTTAGAGACATCCGCGATAATTTTGGTGCAGAGATGTGGAAAGAGATGGGTTTTTTTAATCAACCCGCCATATTCTCTAAAACAGAAACCCCAATTACCCTCATCGTGCTGGTATTGATTGGCAGCATGGTATTGATCAAAAACAATTTTCTTGCCTTAAAAAGTGCGCATTACTTTATCCTTATCGGATTTATCTTGGCAGGCACCTGCACCATCCTATTTAAAACTAATCTGCTACAGCCCATCTGGTGGATGACCTTGGTTGGTCTTGGTCTCTACATGGTCTATATTCCTTTTAATGCTGTATTTTTCGACAGGTTGATTTCTACCTTCAAATACACCAGCAACGTAGGTTTCTTGATCTATATCGCCGATTCTTTTGGTTACGTTGGCAGCATCGGGGTGTTGTTGAGCAAAGGATCCTCAAGATCAAATTAAATTGGGTCACATTTTTCTCCAACAGCGTAGTGTTGCTATCGGTAGTTGGCTGTTTACTTACCCTCTTCTCTTTGTATTATTTCACCAAGAAATATCGGCAATTACAAAAGCTTAACTAGAGTGGTCTACCACGATTTTCCAGGCCCCATTAATTTTACGCAACAATAAGGTAAAATAGCCCTTAAAATCAGCATTTACCAGTTTAACATTCCAGCTTCCCAAAACAAAAGCCTAATCTGCCGTCAAAAGCTCTACCTTTTTGATTCCAAAGATCAAGGTACCCATCGCCGTTTTATTTGGATAGTCTTTTCTATAATTATCCAAGGTCTTTTGCCAACCATACGTAGGGCCTTTGCTTCCTACAAACAACACACTGTCACTTTTCCAATAACCCTGCATAAACGCGTTCAGGTCTCCCTTGTTCCAATCGCTACGCACTTTTTCTAATGCCTTTAAAATGGCTTCCTTTTCTGAATTTTGTTGCGCATACACATTAAATGACAGGGTTAACAGCAATAAAAAGATTAGTTTTTTCATGAGAGTTTATGGGTTAGTTAAATTTATGATCATTTACATACAGAAGAGAGTACGCCAACTCGGCTTCTTGATACAAGTATAAACTTATAGGTAAAACTATAGATTCATTTTTATTTCAACCAATAAAATTGTTTCTTTATCTGTACTATGCAAAAAACAGTTACGGCCATTGGCGAGATCTTGTGGGATGTATTACCTGAAGGGAAAAAAGCAGGTGGATCATCTATGAATGTAGCTTTGAATCTTCATAAACAGGGAATCAATAGCCGATTGATCAGCGCTATCGGCGATGATGAAAATGGTACCGAACTTTTAAGTTTCTTATCAACCCAACAGCTCAGCAGTAATTTAATTCAGCTGAATAAAAACTTGCCCACCAGTACTGTTGCCGTAAAACTCGATGCGGAACAACAAGCTACCTATACCATTGTTGAGCCAGTAGCTTGGGATGCGATTGAACTTACAGCAGATGCAATTGCTGCGGTACAATCGGCAGATGCCTTTGTGTATTGCAGCTTAACCTGCCGTAATGAAAAAAGTAGGGCAACGGTTTTGGCATTGATCAAACAGGCCAAACTCAAAGTATTCGACATTAACCTAAGGGAACCATTTTATACCATTGCCACTTTGAAAGCATTATTGGCCGAGGCAGATATCTTAAAGATCAACGAACACGAACTGCTTTATCTACAAACAGCACTCAACTTAACAGGGAGTACAGACGAACAGCTTTTAAAACAATTGACACAGCTATTTGATATCCAGATCATTTGCCTAACGGTGGGTGAAAAAGGTGCTTATGTGCTACATGAAGACAAACTTTATCACCATCCTGGTTATCAGGTTAAAGTGGCCGATACAGTAGGTGCCGGCGATTCTTTCTTGGCTACTTTTTTAGCCAGCTACTTGAATGGTTATCCGTTTGAGCAGATCTTAGACAGGGCCTGCAAGGTTGGAGCCTTTGTGGCCTCGCAAAAAGGGGCAAACCCTCCGTATGGAAGCGAAGTTTTTGAATAGATAGGCAGTTTTCAATCCTGAGTAGAAAGGTCTCAAAAATGACATCAGGCTTAAAATACTCTTGTGTCAAACTTTTACCTTCGATACATCGTTTATATAACTCATGAGAGGATTCCAATTTTCTAAATTCCTGCCAAATGAATTGCCAAAAGGTGGTTTCAATGAATTGTTAAAGCTTTTTACCGAACTGCTCAATTATACCGCTGGTGATGCAGGGGAAGCCTTGGCCTGGATGAATGAACTTGACAAGCAGTACAAGTTTACCAATAATGATTATGCCATGGGCAACTTTATCGACGACCTCAAAGAAAAAGGTTACTTGAAGGAAGAGGATGGCGAAGTGAAGATTACGGCTAAAACAGAGCAGACCATCAGAAAATCTGCCTTAGAAGAGATCTTTGGTAAACTTAAAAAAGCAGGAAAAGGAAACCACAACAGTAACATTTCTGGCATTGGCGAAGAAAAGAATGCAGACCGCAGGGAATATAGTTTTGGCGATAGCCTAGACCAGATCGATATGACGGCTTCTATCCAAAATGCACAGATCAACCATGGCATTGGCGATTTTACCTTAACCGATAGGGACTTAGAGGTAGAAGAAAAAGACTACAAGACATTAACGTCTACCGTGTTGATGATTGATATTTCGCACTCTATGATCTTATATGGGGAGGATCGGATTACGCCCGCAAAAAAAACAGCCATGGCTTTGGCCGAATTGATCAAAACGAAATATCCAAAAGATACGTTAGATATCGTTGTTTTTGGCAACGATGCTTGGCCGATTACCATCAAAGACCTGCCTTATCTACAAGTTGGGCCTTACCATACCAATACCTTGGCCGGATTAGAGTTGGCTACAGACCTTTTGCGCAGGAGAAAAACACACAATAAGCAGATCTTCATGATCACCGATGGGAAACCGACCTGTTTAAAAGAAAATGGCCGTTATTATAAAAACAGCATGGGCCTAGATAGAAAAGTAATTGGCAAAACTTTGAATATGGCCGCCCAATGTAAGCGTTTAAATATCCCTATTACCACTTTTATGATTGCACAAGACCCTTACCTACAACAGTTTGTAAGGCAATTTACCCAGATCAACGGTGGAAGGGCTTTTTATAGCTCATTAACTGGCTTGGGCGAATACATTTTTGAAGATTATATTAAAAACAGAAGAAAAACCGTAAGGTAGTCTGAAAGTTATCAGACCGAAAGTCGGAAGATATTATCCGACTTCCAGACTTTACCGACTAAATAACACATATGCAAGCAAAAACATTAGGCGAATTAAAAGCCTCAAACTATACCTCATTAAGTGTAAAAGATGAATTGAGGAAAAACCTCATTACACAGCTCCAAAACAAAGAAGCTGGTTTCGAAGGCATACTAGGTTACGATGAAACCGTAATCCCTGAACTACAAACGGCAATCTTATCCCGCCACAATATCTTGTTATTAGGCTTGCGTGGACAGGCAAAAACTAGGATTGCCCGTCTGTTGGTGAACTTGTTGGATGAATATATCCCTTACGTTGCAGGAAGTGAGATTTTTGACGACCCTTTGAATCCAATTTCGTGGTTTGCCAAAAATGAGATCCAAGAAAAAGGTGACGATACGCCTATCCTTTGGCAACACCGCAGCGAACGCTATACCGAAAAACTGGCCACACCCGATGTTACCGTTGCCGATCTGATCGGTGATGTTGACCCTATCAAGGCCGCTACTTTAAAATTAACTTATAACGACGAACGCGTGATCATTTTGGATTGATTCCGAGAGCACATCGAAGTATTTTTGTGATCAACGAACTGCCCGACCTACAAGCCAGAATCCAAGTGGCCTTGTTTAACATGTTGCAAGAAAAGGACATCCAAATCCGTGGTTTCAAATTGCGTTTGCCTTTAGATGTGCAGTTTGTATTTACTGCAAATCCTGAAGACTATACCAATCGTGGGAGCATTGTTACCCCTTTAAAAGACAGGATTGAAAGCCAAATCTTGACACATTATCCTAAAACAATTGAAATCTCTAGGAAAATCACTTTCCAAGAAGCCAAATTGACACCAGCACAACGTTTAATAGAAGCTGATGGCCTGGTGAAAGACCTGATCGAACAAGTAGCTTTCGAGGCTCGAAAAAGTGAATTTATTGATCAAAAATCTGGCGTTTCGGCCCGTTTAACCATATCTGCCTACGAAAATCTGATCAGCAATGCAGAACGCAGGATGTTGATCAATGGAGAGGAAGCTACTTTTGTTCGCTTATCAGACCTGAGTGGTATCATTCCGGCAGTTACTGGTAAGATAGAGCTGGTTTACGAGGGCGAGTTGGAAGGTCCGGCCAAAGTAGCACATACTTTAATCGGTAAAGCTGTAAAACATCTGTTTCCCCGTTACTTCCCCGACCCAGAAAGGGCAAAGAAAAGCAAAACGGCCAACCCGTATACCAAGATTACAGAATGGTTTACGGAGGGAAATACCATCGAAATTGGAGATGAATTGACATTTAAACAGTATCAAAAAGAATTGATGGCTGTGGATGGATTGCATGAATTAGTGCAAAAGTTCCACCCTAAGTTAAGTGAAAACCAGACCTTGTTGTTGATGGAATTTGTATTGCATGGCTTGGCAGAATTTTCTCAAGTAAGCAAAAACTACTTGAATGGTGGTTTCGGTTTTGCAGATATGTTCGAAAGCCTTTTCAATGCAGACCTAACTGATGAAGACGAAGATGATTTTAGATAGTTTACTGTAACTAAAGTTGTTTTTATTATCTAATGTTAGCTATACTGAATTTATTTAATACCTTTTTTTAATCCATGAGACCATATTTTCTGATTGTACTTTGCTTCATTGTTTTATTGCTCGACTTTTACTGTTATAAAGCAATTATTGGTGTCTTCAAAAAATGGTCGCCCAAAACAAAGAGAAACTTCACCATTGTATGGTGGACAACCAATGTGCTTTTGGTGATTGGTGTTTTCGCCGCTATCTTCTTAAATCTATTTTTAACTGCAAGAGCGGTAATTCTGGTTGCCTTCTTTTTATTGACAGTGGGCAAGTTCTTTATGTTGCCTTTTCTTTTGATTGATGACCTGAGAAGAGGTCTGCTTAAGATTGCAAGACTAAACCGAAAAGAAAATCCAACTCCTACCCAAAGTGGGCCTGTTGTTGGTGAACCCATCAGCCGATCTTCATTTTTGGTAAAGGCAGGACTTGTGGCAGCTGCAGTTCCATTAAGTTCTTTAAGTTGGGGCATTGTTTCTGGTGCATACGATTACCAGATCAATCGCAGAAAACTGATTTTACCAAACCTACCTGCCGCTTTTGATGGCATTACCTTAGGACAGATTTCTGATGTACACTCTGGCAGTTTCTACAATCAAAAAGCCGTTAAAGGTGGGGTAGAAATGTTATTGGCCGAGAAACCAGACCTCATCTTTTTTACAGGTGATTTGGTGAACAACCTAGCCAATGAGATGCGTGATTACCAAGATATCTTTGCCAAAGTACAGGCACCTTTAGGAGTATATTCGGTACTGGGTAACCACGATTATGGCGATTATCATTTTGGCAGAGAAAGTTCACCAGCCAAAGTTAAAAACCTTCAAGACCTAATTGCGACACATAAAATTATGGGCTGGGATTTGTTGATGAACCAACACCGCAGGTTAAAAGTGGGTGGTGAAGAAATTGGAATCCTAGGGATAGAAAACTGGGGCATGGGTCGTTTTCCTAAGTATGGAAAAATGGAACTGGCCACCAAAGACACAGACGACCTTCCTGTAAAACTATTGCTATCGCACGACCCTTCTCATTGGCGAGGAGAAGTTTTACAGAAATACCCACAAATAGACGCCATGTTTAGCGGCCATACCCATGGTATGCAGTTTGGCGTAAGGTTAAAAGAATTTCAATGGAGCCCCGTACAGTACATCTATAAAGAATGGGCAGGATTATACAGGGAAAAGCAACAGCAGCTTTATGTAAATGTAGGATATGGGTTTTTAGGCTATCCTGGACGTGTAGGAATTTTACCAGAAATTACGATATTTACGTTGAGCAGAGCTTAAGAGTCAGATGTAAAAAGTTGGAAAGTTAGAAAGTTCAAAGACCAAAGTCTAGAAGTTGTAAGTAGTTTGATGGAAGATGTAAAAGAGAAGATGGGTTGGCAATTCGCAGTTGCTAACAATTAAATAAAGCTGTTAGTCTGAGCTTGTAGAAGACCGATAAATGTACACTTCGACAGGCTCAGTGTGACAATTTTATCATGAAGACCTTTTGCAATTAAACAATTTATACAGTGAACTATTGACTAATGAACAAATAAACAATTAACCGGTTAACCTAGTCACTAATGAACCAATGCCCATTGAACTAATGACACCAATGAACTAATGACACCAATGAACTAAAAAAGAATGATCAAAAAAGCACTTTTTTCTATTTTGGATTTTCTGCTTTTTAGCAATCTCTTCATTGCCTTTTGTGCTGTTGCCCAAGGTTTAGTTACTTACTATCTTTTAAAAGTTCCAGCTGATAAATACGTACTGGCATTCTTGTTCTTCTCCACATTGCTGATCTACAACCTCAGCATGTTGTTGGCCAAGCCAAAAGACCCTCAAAAATCGCCATTTAAAAGGGTGAGATGGATTTTTTCGCACCATAGGCTCATCATCTCTATTACGCTGATTGCGGGTCTCTGCATCATCCCATTGGGCTTGCTGTATCTGAGTTTTCAGGCCAAACTTCTAATGGGTTTTATCGGTTTGATTGCATTGGCCTATAATTTCCCTTTTTTAAGTATAAACAATAAAAAAATCGGTTTAAGAAACCTACCCGGCATTAAACTGTTCTTGATCGCTTTTGTATGGTCGGTAAGCTGTGTGTTGTTGCCAATTGTAGAGTTGGAGCGTAATTATGGCATAGCTGTAAGCTTATGGGAAACACTCTTATTAGTAGCCAAACGGTTCTTGTTCATCTGCGCCATCACCATCCCATTTGATATCCGTGATCTTTTCAGGACAAACTTTACGAGCTCAAAACCATTCCGGTAATGCTAGGCGAAAAAAGAGCATGGATTTTTTGCCAAGGCTTATTGGCGCTCTACCTGATCTTTTTAATCCTTTTTACCAAACAGTTCAACATCGATGTATTCGGTTTGGCATTAACGGTACTACTTACAGGATGGCTGATCTTTAAATCCAACCTCAAAAGAAACGAATATTATTACTTCTTCTTTTTAGATGGCACCATGATCTTACAATGCTTCATTTTGTGGCTTTGCCACTTGATCAGTACTTCTTTATGGTTTTAATGTATGCTGTAAAATAATGCTTGAAGAACACGACAGCAAAGGGCATAAAAAATCCTGAATTTCCTATCATTAACATCTAGGCAAAGGGCCTACAGCAATCAAATAAGAAATTCAGGAGAGATATTATCCAGCGTTAAAGCGGTAACCTACACCACGTACAGTCTGTAGCAATTGTGGGTTATCTGGATTAAGCTCTATTTTTTTACGTAGCCTTACAATATGCATATCCAAAGTGCGGGTATTTACATCAGAGTTGTAGCCCCAAACCACCAACATCAGCTCATCACGGTTGATCACCTTGTTTGGGTTACGCAAAAAGTATAACAAGATCCCTGTTTTCTAGGATCGTCAATTCGATTTTTTTACCATCCCTAAATAAAGTATGGATATTTGGATGGTGTTCCATGTTACCGAAACGGTGAATTTCAGAACGGTCATTGTTCAATAAGAACTTGGCCTTGCTGTCTAACATTGCTACCAAAACATCCATGTTAAAAGGTTTGGTCACATAATCTGATGCTCCAAAATTATAGGCATCGATCTTATCTACATCTTGCGCCTTGGCAGTCATCATGATCGACCAAACCTTCATATCCGTTTTTTCGAACTTCTTCACAAACTTCGGCCCCCTCTTTACCTGGCAACATCCAATCTAATAGCACAATATCTGGTTTTTCAGACATGATGGTATCTACTGCAGTTAGCCCATCCCCACTTTCCAGTACTTGATAACCTTCTGCCTGTAAACGATGAACCACTAAAAAACGTAGATTCTCATCATCCTCAACTATCAGTATTTTAATTCCTTTAGACATCTCTTTTAATTATTATATGGTAGTACAATTTTAAATTCTGTTCCTTTATCTACAACACTCTTAACGGAAATTTCGCCGTTCATAAAGTTAACGAGTTCTTTACAGAAAGCCAAACCTAAACCTACACTCCCATTCTGGTTGTATCGGTTCTGAACACGGTAAAACTTTTTAAAGATATTATTTATTTCTGATGATGGGATACCAATTCCAGCATCTTTAAATCTGAGCACAACCTTGTCTTTAATTAGACGGGCACTGATGTGGAGTTTTTTATGGTTTGGCGAAGAATATTTATAGGCATTCTCTGCCAGGTTATCAAACAAACTGCCCAATAATACCGGGTCGGTAATAAATGTAGTAAAACCAGATGTTTCGTAGGTGAAATCAAAATCGGGGTGTTTCAACTTGTGTACATCAATGGTACTTTCTATAAAATCGTCGATATTGATCTCGTCTTGGTTCAATATAATGGCTTTGTTCTCAATTTGTGTAAAGGCCAACAACTTATTCATCAAACCGTTCAATTTATCCGCTTCTTCATCTAAGATCTTCCCATATAACTGTTGTTCTCTTGCGCTAAGGCTTGCTGCACTCTTAATGTTATTCCCTGCAATTTTGATCACGCTTACAGGCGTTTTAAACTCGTGCGTTAGGTTGGTTACAAAATCGTACTGTAGCTTAAACATCTTATGGTTGATGTTCAGATTACGATAGGATCAAAAAGGCAACCAAAACCAGTACACCATAGAACAACAACAATAAAGCGGCAATCGGCAAGAAGAAGCTATAGATCTCTTTTTGACAAAAGATTTTGAGGAGATAAAGTAAAGCTTATAATCAGAGAATGGTCCACCTAAGGTAATCTCGCCTGTAATGTATTCTGATGAAGTATCAAGAGGATCATAGGTAATGGGTTCTATCCTGATGTTTTGGTACAATAAGGGCCTGGTATTTTTGATCTTTGATCTTACTGGGATCCAACTCAAAAGAAAGCATATCCTGCTGGTAAACAGGATCCGAATCCAATTTGTAGGCCACCATTCGCTTGTACACCTTTAACAGTTCAAAACTTGGGATATTGAAGTAGTCTATCCGATTGGGACGTATATTGGTAAAATTGCTAAACAAGCTTTCTTGACTGGGAGCCTTTGCGGTATCTAGTTTGGCTGCAAACTTCATCATCTTTAAAGAGAGCTGATCAAAACCATCCCGATCCACATTGTTCACAATATCGTTCTCTCCAAACAATTTGATCGAATCTTTGGGTATGGTACTGCCAAACTGATAAACATTTTTAAGCCCTACAGAACAATCGCCGTAGTTGATGCCATTCTCTTCAAACTTGATGTTTTTTACCAAGGCATCATAAAAGACCACCTTAGAAACAAAAGGATATTGCAATAAGATCGTATCTACGTATTTAGCTGCCGTAGCCGAATCTAAATAACCGTTGTAATAAGAAATTACGGGCAGTTTGTTTAAAAAGAAATCATTGTAGGGTTTGATACTTTCTTCGAGCACATTGGCCTTGGCCGATACGAAATCGTTCTCAATATTCTTTTTACTGAAGTTAAATGCCAAGAAAAGAGACAGGACAAATACGACAGAGATTAAGACAATAAAAGTTATTATCAGCGAAAAATTCTTACGATAACCACTATCCTTTTCTGAAACCATTTGACCAATAGGTTATTTTTTCTTCAAATTAACCTCTAAAAACTGTTCTAAAGCCGAGTACATTTTCTGGCGGCTTTCTTCTCTATTTATAGAAAAAGAGGCTTCCTCCTTTTCGTAATAGCTAACAGGCGCGTTCCGTTTCTTTAGTTCTTTTACAAACTGTATTGCATCGCTGGTATTGATTCGAGGGTCTTTGATGTTTTGTGTAATAAAGATAGGAATATTAACCTTATCTGCATGGAAAATTGGTGAGGCCTGTCGCATGTATTCAAAATCGACATCTGGATTTCCAAAAATCTCATAGTACATCTGCAAACTCGATTTATAAAATGGAGGTATCGATTTGATGTAACTCAACAAATTGAGTACACCAGAATTGGAAGCTGCACATTTATATAGCTTAGGATTTTTAATGGCACTGTTTATGGCAATATATCCACCCAAACCATTTCCATAAATGGCTATTTTTTGTGGATTTGCTATTTTTTGGTCGATCAACCATTTTACCCCATCATCAACATCGTCTTGGATCTTACCTCCCCACTGTTTAAATCCGGCAGCGAAAAAAGCCTTGCCATAACCAGAAGAGCCTCTGTAATTGACTTGTAGTACACCATAACCTCTATTGGCCAAAAACTGTACTTCGGCATTAAAGCCCCAGGTATTACGTTGCCCTGGGCCATTGTGCGGCATTACCACAATAGGTAAGTTGCTGGCCTTGGTATTTAGGGGCAGTGTAAGGTAACCATCGATCTTTATTCCATCTCTTGATGTATAGCTGATGGGCTTCATTTCGCACATCTGATCCACCTGAATGGCAGAATTGATGTCGCTTAGTTTCTTCAAATTTCCGGTATTGGCTACGTAGAGATAATAAGAACCTGGGTTGCGGTCTGTAAATGTGCGGATCACAAATACATTCTCGTTTTTGTCCTTGCTGATGATCCTCGATTCTGTGTTTGGCAACAACTGGTCTATCTTCTGGTACAGTACCTTGGCCTCGTCATCCAGGTAATGTTTGTGTTTTTTCCATGTTTCGTAAACCACATAGGCCATTTTACCTTTTTGCCTAGAATATTCTGCATCCACCACGTTTAGCGTATCATTGGCAAAAAGCACACTTTTCTCTTTTCCAGTAACACAATCCAATTCTACCAAGGCTTTTTTGTCTCTGTTGATGTTGGATATGGCATAAACGATGTTGGGTTTTGTTTCTGAGAAAGCAATTGGAAGTATGGTGGTTTTAAAGTTATTGGTCATGATGGGACTAAATTTCTGTCCTTCATTTTCTCTATACAACAAAGTTTCGTTTACTCCATCGCTCGAAATGGCCATCCGTAGCATACCCCTGGCATCAGTTACCCAATCAATGATATTACCCGGATTTTGTGCCGCCATCTGCATTTCTCCATTTCTTACATTTAACCTGTAAACGTCTGAAACTGTAGAATCTCTTTTATTTGACGACACCAACAAGAAATTATCCTCTACCAGTTGATCATCCAAGACCCTGATCTTGTTCTTATCGTTCTTGCTCAGCTGCTGTTCGTTCTTACCTTCTTTATTGATGATAAACAGATCAGACTGGAAGCGTTCTCCTTCTTTCTCTTTGTAATAGATCAGTTCGTCGTTACTTACCCATGAGTAAAAATTGATGTTTTTTTCATGGAGTTTGGTCAGCTGCACTGTTTTACCAGTTTCGATGTTCTCTACAAAAAGGTTTTGTTTTTTATCCTGTAGCTTTAAATAGGCCAAGCTCTTTCCATCTGGCGAAACACGATAGGTAGCTTTATCCTGTATTTTAAAAAAGTCGTTAACGGGCACAATGGCAACCTTCCCCTCTTGCTTGCAGGCAAAGAGAAATGCAAGCAGCACCAACCCCATATATTTATTTATAACCGTCATATATCTTATCCTACAAAAATACATATCGCCTTTTGGCAAAAACATTAATTAGTAATATTGTTACTTACAGCAAATAGTATCACAGGTCTCAATGTAGCAACATTGCCATTATTCAAATAATAATATGAGTAACATTTAGAATACGCGTTAACATTTTTCGTTATTTTAGCACTTAAGCTTTAATCGAATAGTAATTTTAGCACTCTTAATTTATTCCATCAATGAAGAAACTAGCTTTATTTATCTGTTGTGTTTGCTCTTTCTTTTTTTTGCAGGCGCAAGAAAACATAGACGAAGCATTGGCCTACCAGTATTACCAGCAGGCAGATTACGAAAAAGCTGCTGTTCTATTGGAAAAGTTGTTCAACAGCACCAAGAACGATGGTTATTTTGAACTCTATTTCAATTCATTGGTTAAAATCAAAAAATACAAAGAGGCAGAAGCCATCCTTAAAAAGCTGATCAAAGAAAATCCAGACAAATCGCAATATACAATTGCTTTAGGGCGGGTATATCAAGAAAATGGTCGTATTGACGAAGCCAACAAGATATTTCAGGAAGCGATTAACCGTACCCCAAAAGACGAAAACAAATTTAGGCAACTGGCCAATGATTTTTATCGGTTTGAGGCCTACGACATGGCCATTGCTACTTTTATACAGGGCAGAAAGGTATTTACCGACGACCAAATGTTTGGGTTTGAACTATTGAGCATCTACCGCTACAAAAAAGACAAGGTGATGCTGATACAGGAGTACATGAACGTATTGACCAACACCCCTCAATTACTGCCTCAGGCACAAAATGCCATGTCTTCTATTTTTGAAGACAACAGGGACTATCAGTTGCTCCAGACTGCTTTGTTAAAGAAGATACAAAAAGATCCACAGGCAGAGGTATTTACCGAAATGTTGATCTGGCAATACATACAACAGCAGGATTACGAAATGGCTCTGAGGCAATTGATCGCCCAAGATAAACGGACCAAGGGCGATGGGTCTTTTCTCTTTAATACGGCCAATACTTTTATGGCCAACAAAGCGTATTCAACCGCGATCAAGGCCTACGAGTACATCTTAACCAAGGGCACCGAAAACGAGACGTATGTTTTAGCCAAAGTTTCGTTGATCAATGCCAAGTACGAAATGGTGATTGCTGGCAAATATGACACCCAAGCGATTGTGCCATTGGCCGATGAATATCAGGAGATTTTGACCAAGTATGGAAAAAATGCACAGACTTTATTTGCGCTGAAGAAACTGGCTTATCTACAGGCTTATTACCTGAACGACTTAAAGAAAGCCGAAGAAACCTTAGAATCTGGGTTAAAGATACAAGGTGTACAACAGGCAGAAATCGGTCAGCTAAAAATTGACCTGGGCGATATCTATGTTTTATCTAAGCAGCCTTGGGAAGCTGTTTTGGTATACGAACAGGTAGCCAAACAGTTTGAGAACCAGGTGATCGGAAATGAAGCACGCTACCGTGCGGCAAAACTCAATTTCTATATTGGCGATTTCAAATACGCAAAATCGCAGGCAGATGTGTTAAAAGCGGCTACCTCTGCATTGATTGCCAACGATGCCATAAACCTAAGCCTACTTATATCAGATAACCTACAGAGCAAAAATGATAGCTTGTCCTTAGTGATGTATGCGGATGCAGACATGTTACAATTTATGAACAAAATGCCTCAGGCTTTGGCAAAACTGGACAGTATTGACATCGCCTTCCCAAAAAACAGTTTAACTGATGATGTTTTAATGGCCAAGGCCAATATCTACATCAAGACCAACGACCTGGCCAATGCTGTAACTGCACTTAAAACCTTAATTACCGACCATAATACAAGCATTTGGAGAGATGATGCGCTTTTTACTTTGGCAGATATTTTAGAGAAGAAACTGAACAATCCAGAGGAAGCCAAAAAGCTTTACCAGCAGTTGATGAATGACTACCCAGGCAGTATGTTTAACGCAGAAGCTAGGAAACGATTCAGAAATATGCGTGGCGATAATTTAGGTACATAATCCTATCTTTGTAACATGTTATTATACAATGTAACCGTAATTATAGAAGATGCAGCCCAAGAAGAGTGGTTGCAGTGGATGCAAGAGATTCATATCCCAGCAGTAATGGAAACGGGTAAATTCGTTTCCAATAGATTGTTGAGGGTGGTAGATTCTCCAAATGAAGGTGTAACCTTTTGTGTGCAATATATTGCCGAAAACCTAGCAGAATACGAAGATTATCAGCTAAACCATGCACCAGCCTTACAGGCAGAACTCCAAACAAAATTTGAAAACAGATTTGTGGCCTTTAGGACATTAATGGAATTTGTAGCTTAATGAATATCATAGAAACTCCGATCAAAGACCTTTTTGTAATTGAACCTAAAATCTGGAAAGATGCAAGAGGCTATTTTTACGAAAGCTACAGTGCCAAACATATTGCAGAGGCCGACATCAATGCGGTTTTTGTACAAGACAATCAATCTTTTTCTCAAAAAGGAACCTTGCGTGGACTACATGCGCAAGCACCACCATTTGCGCAAGGCAAGTTGGTGCGTGTAATTAAAGGTGCGGTATTGGATGTTGCGGTAGATATCAGGAAAAACTCACCTACTTATGGCCAACATTTCAGTATAGAACTTAGTGGCGAAAACCATAAACAGCTTTGGGTACCGCCAGGTTTTTTACATGGTTTTTTAACATTGGAAGACGATACCATCTTCACTTATAAAGTAACCAACTATTACGATAAGAATTCTGAAATTGGGATGATCTGGAATGACCCATCACTCAACATCAATTGGAATGAGCAGCTTAAAGCAGCTGAACTTCTATTATCTGATAAAGACTTGATACTTCCCGATTTTGCTTCTTTTCAAAGTCCTTTTTAAACTTTTTTTAACATCCCATGGTTCGTGTCCCCACGGACCATGGTAAAATAGCCTAGCCATATTAAAATAACAAAAGCCCTGGTTCGTGAGCACACAAACCAGGGCTTTGGACACGAGCCAGGATATTAAATTATTGTTTGATCAGATCGTATAACTCATCCAGTTTTGGAGAGAGTACAATTTCAATCCTTCGGTTTTTGCTTCGACTTTCAGCAGTAGTATTTGGACCCAATGGTTGGAATTCTCCTTTACCTGTAGCAGTCATTCTTACACTTTCTACTTTTTGTTCTTCTGTTAAGAAACGAACCACCGAAGTAGATCTCAATACACTAAGGTCCCAGTTGTCTTTGATCTGGCCTAGGTTCGTAATCTTCTGCGAATCGGTATGCCCTTCTACAGCAATGTTGATTTCTGGTTGTTGTTTCAATACGGCTGCCAATTGCGTTAAGGCCTGTTTACCTTTCTCATCTATAATGATACTTCCAGAAGGGAACAATAGTTTGTCTGTAAGGGAAACATAAACCTTACCATTTTTAATCTCTACGGTCAATCCGTTTTTGGTAAAGCCCAACAAAGCCTCTTGTAACTTGGCTTTAAGTTGGTTGGTGGCCTCGTCGCGTTTGCGCAAGATCTCTTCTACTTCTTTTAAACGTTGTTCGCGTTTTTTCAGGTCGCCTGACAATTTATTGATCTCTGAAGAGCTATTGCTCCTCAATTTGCTATAATTGGCATCCATTTCGTTGTATTGGCCTCTTAACTCGGCCAATTGTCCGTTTAATGCTGCAGTATCTTTTCTAAGGCGGTTGATCCGTTGTTCTAAACTTTCATTCTTAGATTGAGAATCGTTCCAACCCATGTTCAGTGAATCTTGTTTGGCCAAAAGGGCCTTGTATTTTTTTGGAGATAAGATTACACACGAACTAATCGAAGAGATACATAGTGCAACCAATAGAAATAGAGATATTCTTTTCATCAGCAGATTTATTCTTTTTAATTTATTTTCAATTCTCTAGCATTCGCTAAAGCTCTATAACGGTAAAAAAAGCTATAATTATATAGTGGTAGCTTTTCTCAAAAATAGCACAAAAGGTTGTATAGTTTTAAAAGCAGTTATCAACTTATCCACTATACTTGGTTTCAAAAACTCAGAATCAGCTATGGTATAAATAGATATGAAACTTTTCAACTTCAATAGCTCAATTTGAGGATGGTCTATTTCATATCCTTTTGGGGCCTTTTTTAAAGTATCTTCTTTACTTAATTTATAGATGGCCTTAAATTCTTTGGCATTGATGATATCTACAAACTCAGCCGTATTGTAATCTATCTCTTCTCTGATCATCTTGAGTACCGGAGCTTCAGGTTGCCAAAAGCCAACGCCAAAAAAACAGTTGCCTGGTTGTAGGTGCAGGTAATAACTTGGGGTGTTTGGTCCATAGCCCTTCACATCAAAGGCAATCCCATAATTCTTTTTATAAGGGTCTTTGTTCTTGCTGAAACGCACATCACGATAAATCCGCATCAAGGCCTTTTTAGGCTCGGTATCTGCCGAATACTGTGGATCTATGGCCGCCAGTTCCTTGATCAATATGGCTATAAATGGGAATAAGTCGGCTTTAGCGTCTTCGTATAACTGTTTATTTTCGGCAAACCACTCACGGTTGTTATTTTCGGCAATCTGCTGTAGAAAATCGAAGGTCTTTTTGTTTAACATTTTAGGTTTTTATTAGTTCATTGGTTATTGGTTCATTGGTCATTGGTCATTGGTCATTGGTTCATTGGTTCATTGGTTCATTGGGAAGTGCTAATCGTCAACTGTATACTGGTTAACTGCTCATGTACTAACCATTTTCCATTTCTCCTCTTGCATCTTCCATTCTCCCCTATGGTTCATTGGTAACCGCTAATTGTCAACGGTATACTGGTTTACTGTTCATTAGTTCAATGAGAACTGTTAATTGTCAACTGAAAACCGCTAACTGTTCCTTACGCCTTATCGTACTCCGCTTTGTACTTGATCTTCGGCGATAGCCAATGCAGTAAAATTATACGTGAATATCGGTAATTTAAAGGGGATAATAAAAGTGAGCCTAAAAAAATGACACCAACATACAGCCATAACGAATCGAAATCCAGTCTGCCTCCAGACAGGTAATAAGTAGCAAAACCCATACTGATCATTTCTATCATGTTCATGGCATAACTTACATACATGGCTGCATAAAAATACCCTGGTTCTATCTCGAACCTTTGTGCGCAATGCAGACAACTGTAATTGGTACGTTGGATATTGAAGCCATACATGTTACCGGTAAAAATAGCTCCCCTTCTACATTGAGGACATTTACCTTTAATAATGGCATAAAGCTTAGGTGTTTTCTTCATAACGAAGGCCTAATAGCATCTGGCAGAAAAAGTGTCTATTGGTTAATAGCGGTAGATGAGATTTTTTTGCGATAGTTTCTATACCACAATACGCCTATTCCTGTCATTAACAGATAAGGAATGGCCAAAAGATATAAAATACCGCTATTAAGGCCTTTACCCTGTGTGTTGCCATTTTTAGTGCCTTGCTCTGCACTAATGGTGCACATAGAACATTGTGCTTTAGCGGCTGGGCTAAATGAAAAGCTCAACACCACAATAAAAAGAAAGACAATTGCCTTTTTCATATTACAAATATACATATTAATGCCCTTGCACTGATAAAATTTATGTCAAAAAACATCAATATAACATTGTGTAAGATCTACTCCTTCTATGTCCTACAAAACGAATCCGAATGAGGGAATCAAAAAATTACTAGCAGTTAACAATCAATTGGCCATTATAAACGTTATATCAACTGAACAAAACTATTTTAAATTACCTGTATGAAATGTCCAAATTGTAATGAAACTTTATTAATCACAGAACGTCATCAAGTAGAAATAGATTATTGTCCAAGTTGCAGGGGGGTATGGTTAGATAAAGGTGAACTGGACAAGTTATTGACATTTGCAGCCGAGCAAAATGACAGGACGGAGCCTCGCTATCAAGAGCGTAAAGAAAATTATATTCAGGAACCGCATCACAATCGTTACGATGACCGCTACAAAGATCAAAAATATGATCAAACGTTATTCATCCCATCAGCACCCAAGAAAAAAGAAATCCTTTCTTTCGGACTTTTTTGATTTTGATTAAGCTAATATAGCTTATTCGTGCTTAAAAAGGATTGGACAGTTGTCTAAATGACAGGTCTTCAATCCTTTTTAGGTTTTTGTTAAGTCTCTCTAAAGCTGAAAAATGGTGTATCTCGGTTAAGAATTAACTGTAATAAGGGGAAATCATCAAGTAAACAATTACACCTGTTACCGCTACATATAACCACATTGGGAAGGTAATTCTGGCAATCTTTCTATGTTTGTCAAATCGTTGCGCCAACGCCCTTACGTAAGTTACCAATACAAAAGGAATGATGATCACCGAAAGGCAGATGTGGGTAATGAGGATAAAATAGTAAATGTATTTGATTGCACCTTCACCACCAAATTTGGTCGAATCAGAAGTCATGTGATAAGCCACATACATGGCCAAGAACAATACAGAGAGAGAGATGGCAAACTTCATCAGGTTCTCGTGCAGCTTTCGCTTGCCATTTTTAATGGCCCATACGGCATACACCAATACCACTGCAGTTATACCGTTAATGGTAGCATAGATTGGGGGTAAAAAAGACAAAGGTTGTACATCAAACCCTAGTTTTCTTAAATTCACACCAAACAATAAAGCCACCACCAATGGAATGGCAACAGATAATACGATTATCCATTTATTATATTTTTTTTCAACTGAATTGTCCATATCTTTTTTTAGTCTGAAGTCCTAAGTCGGGAGTTCATAGTCTGTATACTGGAGTTTTTTAACTTTCTATCTTCGGTCTTCCAACCTTCAACTTTTTACTTTCTACTTTTAACTCTACTTCTTTACCTACCATCCCTCATATTCCTCAATTCCTCTGCCACCAACACTTTGATCTCGTCATCTAACTTAGAAAGCGCTTCTTGGTTTGTAGCTTCGTAATAACCGCGTATCCGATGTTCCGAATCCAAGAGTACAAACATGTTACCATAAGTAAATTTCGTGAAACCATTAGTAGTTGTCTTTAGGGCATCGAGCAATAAGCCTTTTCTAATAAGCTGATATACTTGGGTGCTATCGCCTGTTAATAGGTCCCACTTACCAGCAACTGCGTTTATTTGTTTTGCATATGTTGCTAAAACTGCTGGCTGATCCTGTTGTGGATCTACGGTTACCCCAATAAAATGGATCATGTCATTCTTCTCGTACACTTTGGTAAAACCTTCCATTGCTTTGTTGGCAAAGTCTACCCCAAATGGTCTATCGTTGCTATAAAAAAGATTAAGGACAATTACTTTGCCTTTGTAACTCTTCCAAGTGGTGGTATCTGCCTTTTGGTTCAGCAGTTTAAAATCTTCCACAATGTGATAGATGGTATCTGGTATCTGCTTGCCCCTAACAGAATGAAAGGTAGTGGCCACTTGTTTAGGGCCATAAATGGCCAAGGGCTTATACCTGTTTTTACCCTTTTCCTGAAGTAAATAATATAAAAATCCCGGTACCGCTAAAATGGTTACCAGGATCAATATCTTTTTTATTGGGTTATATTTCATCCGTTAGTTACGTATGTTTTCATGTGTCGGATGGAGCCTTTGATGGATAAAACAATTATTTTATCCATCTCTGGTTCATTAAAGTTGTGGCATATGGTCATGGATATAACCGCCTTCTATCAGCATCAGTACAATGAAATAAATAATAAATATAAATGATACTGTAAGTGCCAATTGTAGGCCTAGTTTCTCAAACTTCAGGTGCATAAAATAGGCAACGATATAGAATGCTTTTAACAAGGTTAAGGCAATGTATACGTAGTTTCCTACATGTTGAGACATGTGTTTACCTGGAATTGCCCACAATGCAATAATGAACTCGATTACGGTGATCAACAATAAGATACCGAATACCTGCCAAATTTTCTTTTTGTTCATTCCTCCATGCTCATCATGTGCATGTTCTTCTGTTGTATGTATGTTGTGTTCTGACATAATATTTTTATTTATAGAATGATAATTAAACTAAGTAGAAGAATGTAAATACAAACACCCAAACCAAATCAACAAAGTGCCAATAAAGACCTACTTTTTCTACCATTAGGTAATGACCACGTCTTTCGAAAGTACCATTGATCGTCATACACAAGATGATGATATTGATTACCACACCACTAAATACGTGGAAACCGTGGAAACCTGTAATGGTAAAGAACAAGTTGGCGAACTGTTGTGCAGCTACTGTAGAAACAGGGCCATTAAAGAAGTGTGTCAATTCTTCGGCAGTTGGAGTTCGACCCCCACCAAAATCCCTCGTGGTGTAAGTGTGTCCATTCTATGGCCTGACAGCCTAAGAACATGAAACCCCCAATAATGGTAGCTACCATCCACCAGATTACTTCTTTTTTAGACCTTCTGTGTCCAGCTTCTACGGCTAATACCATGGTTACAGAACTCATGATCAAGATAAAGGTCATGATCCTACGAATACTAATGGATATCCGCTATCAGCAATACCAGGTATAGATTGGAAAACGTGATCCGGATCTGGCCAAGTAAATTTAGTAAAACGTTGCGCACCATAATAAACCAATAATGATGAGAATGTGAAGGCATCCGATAGTAAGAAAAACCACATCATTATTTTGCCGTATTCTACCGACCATGGAGAACGGCCACCGGCCCATGGAGTGGTTTTAACTTGGTCTAATTTCGATAATGAATCCATTTAGTAATAGTATAATTGTTTGTTAAAAATTCTAACTGTTCAAAAGTAAAAAAACATACAGATATATCCATAATATATCTATAAAATGCCAAAAAATAGAGGTAATTTCTTGACGATAAATCGCTTTATCTGCCGGAATTTCTCTATAAGAACCGACTAAGCTATTTAAGATGAAACAAATGCCTGCCAAAATGTGTAAAAGGTGAAAACCTGACACCACATATATTAAGGATATTGCTGCGTTATTGTTGATCAAGGCGGCCCCGCTTTGGTATAAACTAGACCATGCCTGAAACTGGAGTACGCCAAACACAATGCCCAACGCCAAGGTAATCCATAAAAATAGTTGTTGAAAACCCTTTTCGCCATTCCTCAAAGCTCTCGAAGCCAAGAAAAGGAACACACTGCTAGCTAGCAATGCTGCAGTACTGTACATAAATGCATCTGGCAATACCAAACCATGGCCCTTACCCTTAGATGCTGAAAATACGATATAATAACTTGTCCAACCACCAAACATAATGGTAGATGAAACAACGAACAACCACACCACAAACTTTTTGGGTTTGGCATCAAATCTCACTTCTTGTTGTTGCAATGTATGCACCATTTTAAAAACTATTAAACTATTAAATCAAATAATAAAACCAACTGCACCAATGGAATATAAAAGAATGAACAGAACATTACTTTTTTTGCACTTGGCAAGTACCATCTTCACCATCAACTGATAGGCGTACCAACTGAACAACAGCCCTGCCAATACAGATACCCCAGCAATATAATAGCCACCAAAACCATAAAAAGTTGGCAACAAACTTACCGGGATTAAGATCAGCGTACTGATCAAAACAATGATGGCGCTAACTTTATCTCTTTTTTTGGTTGGTAATAACCTAAATCCTGCTTTTTTATAATCATCGTCCAACACCCAGGCAATTGCCCAAAAGTGAGGGAATTGCCAAACAAACTGTACTAAGAATAAGATCACGGCTATTTGGTAATCTACAGGGACATAACCTATTTCTGATTGACCGCCAATCGCAGCAATGTATCCGATCAAAGGAGGCAATGCACCTGGTATAGCCCCAACAAATACCGCTATTGGTGATTTACGTTTTAATGGTGTATAGGCAAAAGCATAAAGCAAGATAGAGAAGACCGAAATCAACCCTGTTTCCAGGTTTAACTTGCCCAACAACCAAGTACCAGCCATCCCCATGATCAGTCCTAAAACCAATCCTTGTCCTGTGGTCATTCTACCTGCAGGCATGGGTCTATCTTTGGTACGGTCCATCAGTTTGTCCAGTACCTTTTCAATGATCTCATTAAAACAATTTGCAGCAGCCGTAACCAAAAAACCACCGATCGATCAAGATCAACCAATTATTCCAATTGATACCTTCAGCAATTCCTCTATCTACTTGTATCTTAGAACCAATTAAAAAAGTAACCGACGCAGAAAACACCACCAAAAAGGTAAGTCTGAATTTGATTAGCTTCGAGAAATCTGAAAAGAAATGTTTCAATTTAAATCGGTTAATTGGGTTTATAAGTAGCGGTACGGTAAACTAATAAGTATAAATAATATTGTAAACTAAATAATATCGTCGAAAACAAAATGTGTATGGCTTGTGCATAAGGTGGAAGAGATAGGTATGATAAAACAAATCCACTTGCAACTTGCACAATTAAGGTAACCATAATGTAGTTGGCCGTCATTAAAGGCCAAGCTTTTCCACTAAATCTATCTATCACCATTTTATATACCACAAAATTACATACTGCAACCAGGATTGCTAAATCCCTATGGTAAGAAAACACAGATCCTACTTTACTGATCCAGGTATTTCTGCCCCCATATTGGAGCGATTTGGCAATTGAGTCAATACTTTCTCTTACCTCAGTACCCAATATGATCTGCGCAATGCTGATGATGATGGTAAAGGCTAAAAATCCTTTCAGCCATAAAATGCGGTACATAATTACACTGCGCTCTTTGTGCAATTGCTTTGCATAATTGTAGGTATAGATCAAAATACCCAAAATAACCAATGCCAATAACATGTGTACCGTTACCACCCACTGTGTAAGATTGGTTGATACCACAATTGAACCCAACCAACCTTGATAACCTACCACCAAAATATTAAGGATACTTAATACCACAATTCTTTTGGTTGTTTTACGATATACAAATGAATAAATGGCGGTAAGTATCAAAAATATACCCAATACTGCGCCAGTTAAACGGTTGATGTATTCTGTCCAGGTTTTTGCTGGATTGAACTCTTCAGGTATCGTGATGCTTTGGTCGTGTCTAATACTATCGGCCAATTCCTTTTTACCCATACTTTCCAGGTACTTGGCAAATTTTTCGTTCTTCTTTAATCTACCCGCAACATACTTCTCTTTATAATCGGCAGGTAACTGCGATACAGAAGTTGGTGGAATATATTGATCGAAACATTTAGGCCAATCTGGACACCCCATACCAGAACCAGTACTGCGAACGATACCTCCCGCCAAAATGACCAAAAGTGTTACAATAATGGTAATGAAGTTTAATCTTATAAATCTATTCTCAGATTTAGCAATCATTGGTGTGTATTGGATTAAAAAAATAAGGTACCTGTTGTAAGTTAATTCACTTCAGCAGATACCTTATTTCATATACTTAAACAAGCTTATACTTGTCTATTCTGCTTTTTCTGCTGGTTTATTGGCAGCTTCCCAATCTTTCTGAATTTGTTCTGCTTCTGCATTTCCTTCAAAATCATGTGGCAAGTTAGAGCTCATGGTCTGAGAGAAAGGAACGGTTTGCGGAATAAAGTCTGATTCTGCACCTGGTTTACTATAGTCATATGGCCAACGGTATACAGTTGGGATTTCTCCTGGCCAGTTTCCATGTAAATGCTCTACTGGAGCAGTCCACTCTAAAGTATTAGCTTCCCAAGGGTTTTGAGGTGCTTTTTTACCTTTAAATATAGAGTAGAAGAAGTTGAATAAGAAAGCTACTTGAGCTAATGCCGCTATGATGGCAGCCCAAGTTACAAATACGTTAACTGTTAACCATTTTTGCATAAACTCAAACTCGGTAAATGCATAGTAACGACGTGGTACACCATCTAAACCTAAAAAGTGTAATGGGAAGAATACCAAGTAGGCACAGATAAATGTTAACCAGAAGTGTAGGTAGCCTAGTTTGGCATTCATCATTTTTCCAAACATTCTAGGAAACCAATGATAAACACCTGCAAGCATACCAAAGATCGCTGCAGAACCCATTACCAAGTGGAAGTGGGCAACTACGAAATAAGTATCGTGTAAGTTGATGTCTAATGAAGCATTACCTAAGAAGATACCTGTTAAACCTCCTGAGATAAAGAATGAAACCAAACCGATGGCAAATAACATCGCTGGTGTAAACCTGATGTTACCTCTCCAAAGTGTAGCTAAATAGTTGAATGTTTTTACAGCCGATGGTACCGCAATGATCAAAGTTGTGATCATAAATACCCCACCCAGTAAGGGGTTCATACCGGTTACAAACATGTGGTGACCCCAAACGATAAACGATAAGATGGTAATACCAATCAATGAATAGATCATCGCATGGTAACCGAAAATCGGTTTTCTAGAGTTTACAGAGATCATCTCTGATGAAATACCCAAAGCTGGCATAATTACGATATATACCTCTGGGTGACCTAAGAACCAGAACAAGTGTTGCCATAAAATTGGCGAACCACCTTCGTTTGGCAAAACCTGTGTACCCATAACGATATCAGACAAGTAGAAACTTGTACCAAAACTACGGTCGAATACCAATAACACTACACCTGCAACCAATACCGGGAATGATAAGATACCTAAGATAGCGGTTAAGAAGAATGCCCAAATCGTCAATGGCATTTTCCAAAGATCCATTCCTTTGGTACGCATATTCAATACAGTACTTACATAGTTGATACCACCCATTAGCGATGAGGCCACAAACAACACCATACTGATCAACCACATGGTCATACCTAATGCAGAACCATCAATTGCTTTTGGCAATGCTGATAATGGTGGATAAACCGTCCAACCAGCACTTGCAGGCCCTGTTTGTATAAAGAATGAAGCCATCATAATTACACAAGCAGTAAAGAAGAACCAATACGAAAGCATGTTCAAGAATGGCGATGCCATATCTCTTGCACCTACTTGTAAAGGGATCAATAAGTTACTAAATGTACCACTTAAACCAGCGGTTAGTACAAAGAATACCATGATGGTACCGTGAATGGTAACCAATGCCAGATAAAAATCTGGTTTTATTCTACCACCTTCTGCCCATTTACCTAAAAATGTTTCTAAGATTGGGAAACTTTGGTTAGGCCAAGCCAATTGAAGTCTAAATAGAATAGATAGACCCATTGCAATCACAGCCATGATGATACCAGTTATTAAAAACTGCTTGGCAATCATTTTGTGATCTTGGCTAAATACGTATTTAGTTAAGAACGTTTCTTGGTGATGTCCATGACCGTGATCATCATGGTTATCGTGGTGGTGTGTATCTTGTAGTGATATAGTTGACATAATAAGGGCTCTCCAGTATTATTATTTTTTTAAAGCTAGTTTACTTTTGTTTGCAGTAGTGTCTTTGGCAGTCGAATCAGCAGCAGCAGGTTTAGCAGCTGGCTCAGCCAAAACAGGTAGTTTAAATACTTTTCTCAAATCGTTGGTTAAGTAAGTACCTTGTTTAACAACCCATTCTTCATATTCTCTTTCTGTAACAATTCTTACAGGCTTTTGCATATTATAGTGGTTGGTACCACAAATCTTAGCACATAGTAACAGGTATTTAAATGAAGGGTCGTTTGTTTTCACCTTCATTTCTTCTGTAGTAATGGTTGGGGTAAACTCAAAATAAGAAGTCATACCAGGTACAGTATTCAACTGCACTCTAAAGTGAGGCATATAGAAACTATGCAATACATCTTTACTGGTTAAGATAAAACGAACTGGTTTATTTACCGGTAACACAATTTCGTCAACCACTTGGTCATCCCAAGTATTTTTGTCGGTAAAATCGATACCTAAACCGTTGATACTTGTGATCAATTTATAGTTCTTTTTACCTACCACACCATCAGCTCCTGGATAACGTACATCCCAGTTAAACTGAGAAGAAGTAACCTCAATGCTTAGTGGTTTTTTGTTAGGGTCTTCAATTTTATAGAAGATCGATCTCCAGGTTAAAAAGCCCATCAATACCAAAACGGTTAAAACCAAAGCAGGAATAATTGTCCAAATGCGCTCTAAAGCGTTGTTATGTGGATAGTAATATGCTTTTCTCTTTCCAGTACTCTTATAAAAATAAGCAAAGGCAAACAATACAATGTGTGTAGCAATAAATACAATGGTAGTAATGATCAAAGTGATGTTAAACATCTGATCGATTTTTTACCATGCTCTGATGCCGCTTCAGGCAAGATCATGTTTCCATGAACTGTATATTCCCAATATACACCATATAGACCAACTACCAAGAATATAGCGAATAGAACGCCATTGATCATGTTCCAGTTGATGCCTTCTGGTTTACCTTCACTCTCGCGTGTCAATTCATAAACTCTGATGGCTTTACCAACAATGGCAATGAACAAACATAATAGCAAGAACAACAATACATAGAACAGCGTCGATTTGTAAATCGGCCCCATGTCTACAGGTTTAGCTGTTGCGGCAGCGGCTGCTTCTTGAGCAAACGCACTGGTACTTGCAAACGCAGTAAATAGTACTGCTAAAGCCGCCATTGTTTTATTATTTATCAATTTTCTTAAACTCATTTTCTTAAAAGTAGTACGCTGTACTTTTATTATATTAATTTATATATTTCTAAATCTTACCTATTACAAATGGTGATTTAAACTTTCTTGTAAAAACGGATGGTTCTTTGCTATCAATGGTTTTTTACTTAATGTACTTAATACTGTAAAAGTAAACAAACCTAAGAAACCTAATGCTGTTCCTATTTCGATAATTCCAAATCCACTTCCTGGTTTTCCATCAACCACTTTGGTTCCGAATTCAAATACACCCGGCATGATCATTTGGTAATAATCTACCCAGTGACCACAAAGGACAATGATTGATACGGTCAATAAAATATTTTCACTTCTTTTATTATCACGATCCATTAACAATAACAATGGCGACAAGAAGTTCATGATCAAGTTGATATAGAACCAAGATTCGTAGTTATTGAAACGTTTGTAGAAATATACGGTCTCCTCAGACATGTTGGCATAATAAATCAATAAGAACTGGGCAAACCATACGTAAGTCCAGAAAATAGAGAAACCAAAAATAAACTGTCCTAAGTTATGTAAATGGCTATTGTTAACCCAGCTCATGTAACCAGCTCTTTTTAATAAGATGATGATTACGGCAATCGTAGCTAAACTACTTACCCACATGGCAGCAAAGTTATACCAACCAAACATAGTTGAGAACCAGTGTGCCTCTAGAGACATGATGGTATCGAAAGCAAATATTGGGGTAGTAAAACCATAGATTACCAAAAATACACATGAGTATTTAAAGCTTTTACGGTAAGAGTTCAATCCACCTTCTAAATCTTCGTTGTTAGACCATTTGGCCAAAAGCATAGCGAAGATGCTATACACACCTAAAAAGATCACTTGTCTGGCCATAAAGAAAGGCACGTTCAAGAATGCCGATTTACCATCGATCAATTTATCGTAGTTAGGAGAATTTGGATCCGTTAAACCTGGTGCATTCCAGTGGTGGTATAAGTTATGTGTATATAAACCTAAGCCTACAACAACCAATAAGATCACCACAGCTAAAGGTAAAACTTTTGCCATTGCTTGCGGCACACGTAGTATCGATGCAGACCAACCTGCTTGTGCAACGAATTGAACGGCTAAAAAGAAAGCCCCAGACATACATACACATGCAAAGTAATATGCCATTAGTAACAGGTTAGCGAAAGTACGCTCATGCGCATCGCTCATAAATCCGTAAGCAATAGCACCAATACCAACTAGGATACCGATAATGCTCAGCGTTTTTACTTTTCCTGTAAACTCAAATTGTTCACTTAAATTATAATGATGAGTTCCCATTTATATCTGCTTTTCTTATTGTATTTTTTGTAATTGTTGAACATACATCACTACTTTCCATCTTTCGTCTGGTGTAAGTTGTGAGGCATGAGATCCCATTGCATTTAAACCATACATAATCGTGTGGTAAATCTTTCCTGCTGGCAAATCTTTCATCAGTCCACCACGAGATGAGTTTGCATCTGGTGCATGGTATGAAGGCACACCCGACATTCCTTTATCCAATTTTACGATATGGCCTTGTCCATCTCCTTTATCTCCATGGCATGGAGAGCAGAATACGGTATAGAAGTGTTTACCTTCTAACAGGTTCTTTTCGTTTAATGGCAATGGATTTACCAATGCTGCAGCAGCCGCATAACCCTCTGGAGTATTTGGAAGCTCATATTTTACAAATCCAACTGGACCTGTATGTGCAGGTGGAGTTTGTGCAGTTGCTCCATTTGCAAAATTTTTATTCGGTTGGTCCTGATTGTAAGCAATCGGATCATACATATTTCTTGCATACTCCAAACCTGTACTTCTTTTATCTCTACAGGCCGAAAGCATCGCCACAGAAGCAAGCACTATAAATGCGGCGTAAACTATATTCTTCTTATTCATAGCTAACATACTTCCTTTCATTATACTTTACTTCTAAAGCACCAGCACCTTTTAATAGTTCGTCTATTTTAGTGTGTTCTGTATTTTCTTTTGCATCAATTGCGATGATAAAACGATCGTTACTTGCGCGTAGGTCCATTACCCTTGGCGCTCTACCCGGAAACAAGTGGGTTGAGGCATAGTATGATCCTACAAGCCCGAAAGCACAAAATAGGATGGTCAACTCAAAAGTTATTGGAATAAAATCTGGTAGGGCGAAGTGGGTTTTACCACCAATGTTGATCGGCCAATCTACAACTGTTGCCAAATAAACCCCAGTTAACATGGTGATCGTTCCTGTTATTCCGAAAAAGAACGCAGCTATATCTAACCTAGATCTTTTAACTCCCAATTTTGCTTCGATGCCGTGTATAGGCATTGGCGTATATACATCATGTATCTTGATGTTATTCTCCTGCAACTTTTCGATGCCATGCATCATTTCATCAGGATCGCCAAAACTGCCTAAAATATATTTGATATTACTCATTGTTATATTTTTGCGTATTCTTCTTGTTTAACACTATCAAACTTATCTAAAGACTCTATGTATTCAGCTACTTGTTCTTTGTCCAAGTGACCGTCTTTGATCAATTCCAATTTAGCTTGCTCACTTGCACTCTTCAATAAAAGTTTCACCTCTGCAATTGCGATAGATGGCAATACTCTTAAGAACAATAAGAACAAGGTAAAGAACACTCCTATCGATCCTACGAATACACTTACGTCAACCCATGTTGGATAGAACATTGCCCAACTTGATGGCAAGTAATCGCGGTGTAGAGAGGTTACGATAATTACGAAACGCTCAAACCACATACCGATGTTTACTACGATAGATAAGATCCAGGTAGCTGCAATATTGGTACGGATTTTTTGAACCATAACAACTGTGGAGAGATTACGTTACAGGTCATCATCATCCAGTATGCCCACCAGTAAGGACCAGTAGAACGGTTGATGAAGGCATATTGCTCATACTCTGAACCAGAATACCAAGCAATAAAGAACTCAGTTAAATAAGCCACACCCACGATTGAACCTGTCAAGATGATCATCTTGTTCATCGATTCGATGTGGAACATCGTGATGTAGTTTTCTAGACCCAAAACCTTACGGGCAACCAATAACAAGGTCAATACCATCGCAAAGCCTGAGAAAATCGCCCCTGCCACAAAATATGGAGGGAAGATCGTAGTGTGCCACCCCGGAATAACCGAAGTTGCAAAGTCCATGGATACAATCGTGTGTACCGAAAGTACTAGTGGTGTAGAGATACCTGCCAAAATCAATGACACAGCCTCAAAACGTTGCCAAGTTTTTACGTTACCATTCCATCCGAAAGAAAGCACTGTATATACTTTTTTACGCATACCTACTGCTCTATCTCTAATGGTTGCAATATCAGGCAATAAACCTGTATACCAGAACAATAAGGATACTGAGAAATAAGTAGAGATTGCAAACATATCCCATACCAATGGTGAGTTAAAGTTTACCCAAAGCGAACCAAACTGGTTTGGCAATGGCAATACCCAATAAGCCAACCACGGTCTACCCATGTGTGATACTACGTAAGTTGCGGCACAGATAACGGCGAAGATCGTCATCGCCTCTGCCGAACGGTTAATGGAGTTACGCCAGTTCTGACGGAAGAGTAACAATACCGCCGAAATCAAAGTTCCTGCGTGACCAATACCTACCCACCATACGAAACCGGTGATATCCCAAGCCCAACCTACTGTTTTATTTAAACCCCATGATCCGATACCGAACCAGAAGGTATAACTTACGGCAACTACCCAAAGTGTAGCGCCACAAAGTGAAAGAATAAAGCCAATCCACCAAGCTTTATTAGGCTTGTTCTCTACCGGTAGTAAAATGTCATCCGTAATTTGCGCATACGTGATGTTTTTACCGGTGATTAATGGTTCTCTTAAAATTGATTCGTTATGTCCTGACATAATTTATATTGCTGTAAGTACGGCTTAAGCGTGTACTTCTTTAGTTTCTGAATCTATATTTCTAATTTTTGTCATATAACCAATACCTGGTTGTACGTTGATCTCTTCTAATACATAGTAGATACGTTCGCTACGTAATGCTTTAGAAACTTCCGAATTAGGATCGTTCTTATCACCAAAGATGATTGCATTAGCTGAACAAGCTTGTTGACAAGCCATTTTGATATCTCCATCTTTTAGCGCACGTTTTTCCATTTTGGCTGTTAATTTACCAGCTTGGATACGTTGGATACACATAGAGCATTTTTCCATTACTCCTCTTGAACGTGTAGTTACATCTGGGTTTAATACCAATTGTGTAAACTCATTGTTCAAGTAGTTATCGAAACGTGAATCGTTCCAGTAGTTGAACCAGTTGAAACGACGTACTTTATATGGACAGTTGTTTGCACAATAACGTGTACCTACGCAACGGTTATAAGCCATGTGGTTTAAGCCGTCTGACGAGTGTACAGTAGCCAATACCGGACAAACTGTTTCGCAAGGTGCGTGGTCACAGTGTTGACACATCATTGGTTGGTGAACCACAGAAACGCTGTTCATCTGGTTTTCTTCCAAATGTGCGATTTCTTTCTCTTTGGTTACCGCATTTGATCCACTATCATGTCCACCATGAGCTTCTTTTCCAGTAGGCTCTTGGTCATAGCTATAGTAACGGTCAATACGTAACCAGTGCATTTCTCTGCGTCTACGTACTTCGTCTTTACCTACAACAGGAATATTATTTTCTACGTTACAGGCAACAATACAAGAACCACAACCAGTACAAGCATTCAGGTCGATTGCCATTACCCAGTCATTACCTAGTTTCTCGTATTTATCGGTAGTCCATAGATCATAAACTTTGTGTTTATGGTGGTTACCAGAACCTGCAGCAGGATCTTTTAAGTAATCTTTTAAAGTAGCCTCACGGATAATGTTTCTACCTTCGAAAGAATAGTGTGTTTGTGTTTGCGCCAACTCTTCTCTTCCACCAGTTGCGGTTAAAGTAGCGGTAGTAGCGTATTTTAAAGTACCATTACTAAAGCTTACAAAAGGGAATGCGTTTTTACCTACATTATCTCCAGCTTTACCAACTTTGGTACGACCGTAACCTAAAGCTACAGAAGCAGTACCCATGGCCTGTCCTGGTTGGATCAATAAAGGTAGATCAACTGCATATCCGTTTGCACCTTTTACAGTTAGGATATCAAATTCTTTGTAACCTAATTTTTCAGCTTGTTTTGGTGCAAGGGCGATATAGTTATCCCAAGTAACTTTAGAAACTGGATCAGGTAGTTCTTGTAAGAATGCGTTGTTGGCATGTTTACCATCGCGCATCGGGATGCTTTCGTAGATATGTAATTCGATATCTTTCTGTAAAGCTTTGCTACTGGCAACGATAGAAGCAGCAACTGCATCTAACGACATGTTGAAACTATATGAACCAGCAGTTTTTGCAGTTGAAGTAACCACACCTAATTGCAATAGTTCATTCCAGTTTTTACCAGCGCTAGGTAAAATATTTTTCTCCCAGTTGTTACGTACATACTGATAATAATCCTGAACAGCAGCATCAGACCAGATCAATAAACTTTGCTCTGCCTGACGTGAATTGAATACTGGATTAATGGTTGGTTGTACAACTGAATAGTAACCTTCGTAAGAGTTGGCATCACCCCACGACTCTAAATAGTTAGGGTTGATGGCTACCACATCACAAAGGTCTGAAGTTTCGTCAACTCTGTCTGAGAAAGAAACCTTTAAGGCAACTTTCGCTAACGCTTCCGAAAACTTATTATTTGTAGTATCGTAAACAGGGTTTGAGTTCAAGAAGAATACTGCAGCAACTTCACCTCTGTTCATCTCATTGATCAATTCAGCAAACTCTGCATCATTACCTTCGTAACGTTTGCAAGGATTATCTAAATCAATGGTAGTACCATAACTACCAATGGCAGCGTTAATGGCATTTACCAAAATCTGAGTTGAAACATCGTTAGAACCAGCAACCACTAAAGCTTTGCCTTTGTTCTGCAATAATTCTTTGGCAACTAATTTTAAAGCTTTATCGGCATTGGTATTATTACCCAAACTACCGCCAGCTAAATTGCTACCTGTAACTGCATTATATAAAGTAATCAATGCAGGTCCTTCTTCCGATAATTTGATAGGAACACGGGTATCAGCATTGGTACCTGTTAAGCTCATACCAGTTTCAAACTGAAAATGGCGAGACATTTTACCTTTTTCTAAAGATTTGTAATCTCTGTTGGCAACATATTGGGCAGTAAACTCTTCGCCACTAATCCAAGTACCTAAAAAGTCAGCTGCAAAACTTACAATCAGGTCTGCTTTATCAAAGTTGTATTTTGGTACTACAGCTTTACCAAAGCTATTTTCGTTGGCTTTGATAATACCAGTATAAGATACAGCATCGTACTGAACATGTTTGGTAGTAGGATATTTAACCGCGAAATCTGCAACAACACCTTTAGCCGATGGGCTATTTAAGCTTGAAGAAACAATACGGATCTTTTTACCTGATGCCTGTGCCTTGTTCAGTTCTCCTTTTACAAAAGCATCCAATTTGGCCCAAGTAGTCTCTTCTTTCTTAAGTAAAGGCTGCTTTAGTTTAGATACATCGTAAGGATCTAATACAGAAGCTTGTGCTTGTGCATCGGTACCGCAATTGAATACACCTGCATTAGGATTGGCTTCAATTTTAATCGGGCGACCAACTACCGTTTTCACCAATACACTCTGACCATTGAAGGTAGAAACGTAAAAGTTTGGTATCCCTGGTACAACCTCTTCCGGTCTAATTAGATAAGGAATTGATTTGTGTACAGGTGTTTTCTGACAAGCTGCTAAAGTTACCGCACCTAAACCAAAACCTAAGGCTTTTAAAAAGTCACGGCGTGGGGTAACTGTACTTAATCCTGCTTCACTTAAAACATCTTCTATTGGAAGGGGCTCTGCAAATTCGTTTTTGTTGTTTTCAACAAAATCCGGAGTGTTTTTATACTCTTCTAAGCCTTTCCAGTATTTTTTGTTGCTTTCCATTTAAGCTATATTACTGTTTATCGAACGTTCTTTACTAAACTCTATTAATTAATAATGGCATTTACCACACTCTAAACCACCCAACATCGCTGGAGTAATTTTTTCGCCTTTTTTGATTTTCTCATGCGCTGCAATTACGTTCGCATAGAAGGCATCATTTTTCTTACCAGAGATATCAGCATCTTTATGGCAGTTTACACACCATTTCATGGTCAATGGAGAATATTGATAGATCTCTTCCATTGTATCAACCGGACCGTGACATGCAAAACAAACTGGATCTGTTGGTTTTAAACCTTTTTCTTTACGGATAGCCGCCTCACCTACTACTACGTGTTGCGAGTGGTTAAAGTAAGCGAAATCTGGCAAGTTGTGTACACGTACCCACTCTACCGGTTTCTCTTTGCTCTTATCGTAAGTCTGCGTAGTAGGGTCGTAACCTAAAGCATTATATATCTTTTGTATTTCTGGAGAAACATCACCAGCCTCTGTTCTAGCTTGTACTGCTTTGTGACAGTTCATACAAACATTTAACGAAGGAATGGTAGAGTTTTTAGATTTGAATGCACTAGTATGGCAATATTGACAATCGATCTGATTGATACCAGCATGCAATTCGTGAGAGAATTTAATTGGCTGTACTGGTTGATAACCCGTGTGAACACCAGTATCCCACATACCCATCCAACCAAATGAACCTAACACCATTACTAAACATAGTACAAAGAAGAATACAAATTTCTTGTTTTTGAATAGTCCTTTAACACCAACTGCCAGCGATACTTTTTCTTCTTCAACAACGTCAATACCTTGTTTTTGAAGGATCAAACGCTCTAACATTTTTACTGCACGGCCCAATACTACCAAAATCACGATAGAAAGAATGATAATGGCAATTACCCCAGCAATAGAAAGGCTTGAAGCACCTTCGTCTTTTACAGCAGCACCAGCTTCAGCAGCTTTCTTAGGCTCTCCTACTTTAGCATAAGCGATGATATTTTTAATTTGATCATCAGTCAAAGTAGGGAAAGTCGTCATTTCAGACGGTTTCAACTTCGCAGCTTCAATAGCCTGTTTGTCTCCAGAATCAACTAAAGCTTTCCAGTTTTTGATCACTTAATTGCCCACGCTTCATCAAGCTCATTCAATTTCGGCGTCAAAGCCGGACCAGTAGATTCATGGTCTAGCGCATGGCAAGAAGCACATTTACTTTTGAATAAGGTTTTACCTTCTACTAAATCTTGTGCTTGAGTAACTGTTACAATTAAAAAAGATAAGGACGCAAAAACAAATGCTGACTTCCAAACCTTCTTAAATTTTAATGAGATATTCCTCATAATGAGTATTTTATGCTATTTTTTGAAATAAATTTTCGATCTAAGCGTCGTGTTGGCCGATAGCCCCTCAGAAAGATTGGAACAAAAGTAAAATTTATTAAGTTACCAATGACATATTAATGACAGTGAAATACAATTTATAATCATTCTAAATTATTGAATTTTCTGCCCTAGATGTAAAAAAATCAACAATTTTTAAAAAACTGCTGATTTTCTTACGCTTATCTTTTGGATAAGAATTTTGTAAATTAAATTACATTTTTAATATCCATGCAAAAATCAATGGAGCCACAATGGTCGCATCTGATTCTACAATAAATTTAGGGGTATGGATGTCTAATTTACCCCAAGTGATCTTTTCGTTAGGTACTGCACCGGAATAAGAACCATATGAAGTAGTAGAGTCAGAAATCTGGCAGAAATAGCTCCAGAAAGGAATATTCTCCATCTCCATGTCTTGATATAACATTGGTACCACACAGATCGGGAAATCGCCTGCAATACCACCACCAATCTGGAAAAAGCCAATGCCCTTACCAGCAGAGTTGGCAATATACCAATCGGCCAACCAGCCCATATATTCGATACCACTCTTCATTGTAGTGGCATTTAATTCCTTTTTCATTACATAAGAGGCGAAGATGTTACCCATGGTAGAATCTTCCCATCCTGGTACCACAATTGGCAAATTCTTTTCTGCCGCAGCCAACATCCAAGAGTTTTTTGGATCAATTTCGTAATACTGCTCCAGATCGCCACTTAACAACATCTTGTACATAAACTCATGCGGAAAATAACGTTCGCCAGCTGCATCCGCATCTTTCCATATTTTATGGATATGTTTTTGCAAACGACGGAAGGCTTCTTCTTCAGGGATACAAGTATCCGTTACACGATTGTAATGGTTTTCTAACAAGTCCCACTCATCTTGTGGACTAAGGTCGCGATAGTTTGGAACACGTTTATAGTGAGAGTGCGCCACAAGGTTCATAATGTCTTCTTCCAAGTTTGCACCTGTACAAGAAATAATCGAAACCTTATCCTGTCTGATCATTTCTGCCAAAGAGATCCCCAACTCTGCGGTACTCATTGCACCTGCAAGGGTAATCATCATTTTTCCACCTTCATCTAAATGGGTTTCATAACCTTTAGCGGCATCCATCATTGCTGCTGCATTAAAATGGAGATAATTGGTCTCCATAAATTTCGATATCGGTCCTCTTGTAGTACTCATCTTTATAATTTTATTGTTTGCCCGCAAAAGTACTATATTTTCATTAAGGGAAAAAGTTTTACTCAATACCATGGTTCGTGTGGACATGAACCATGGTATTGAACATTTTAAATGTCATACTTTAAAAAATATTTCACAATTTAGCCCTGTGCTATATCGTTACAGCTTTTATAATAACCAGATATGAAAAAATTGATCATCCTACTCCTACTCCCCCTCTCTCTTTTTGCCCAAAAATTCAGTCAACCAGAAATTACTTCATTTCAGGCCCAGGCCAAAAGGGTAACCATCATCAGAGACAATTGGGGAATACCACATGTATATGGAAAAACTGATGCCGATGCTGTTTTTGGGTTATTGTACGCTCAATGTGAAGATGATTTTAAACGCGTAGAGCTGAATTATATAGAAAAATTAGGCCGCTTAGCTGAAGTGAATGGTGAAAAGGACATTTTTAACGACCTACAGATCCGTTTACTGATTGATACGACAGAAGCTATTGCCGATTATCAAAAGGCTCAACCTTGGCTTAAAAAGCTGTTGAATGCTTATGCAGATGGCATCAATTATTATCTGTATAAGAACCCACAGGTTAAACCTGCCTTATTAACTCGATTTAAGCCTTGGTATGCATTATTGTGGACCGACGGAAGTATTGGCGCCATCAACACGGCAGACTTGACCATAAACGAGCTAAAGAAGTTTTATTCTGGCGACCATACACCAACTGCTTACATTCCAGTGATCAAAGACCAACAAAGTGGATCGAATGGTTTTGCCTTTGCCCCTTCCATTACAGAATCTGGCAATGCCATTTTATATATCAATCCGCATACTACCTTCTATTTTAGACCAGAGGTGCAGATGCAGAGCGAAGAAGGTTTGAATGCCTATGGCGCTGTAACATGGGGGCAGTTTTTTGTGTATCAAGGTTTCAATGAGCATTGTGGTTGGATGCATACCTCCAACAATGTGGATATCGCAGATATGTATGCCGAGAAGATCGACCAAGACCGATAAAGGTCTGTTTTATGAATACGATAAAAAGAAATTCCCTGTAATCCAGAAAAAAGTAAATATCCGTTACCTTGATGGCGCAATTTTAAAGACAAAGAGCTTTAATACTTATTTTACCAATAACGGTCCGGTAATGGCCATTAGAGACGGCAAATGGATCAGTTTAAAATCTAAGAACAGAAACACACAAAGTTTGGTACAGAGCTGGGTACGTACCAAAGCCAAAAGTTTTGAAGATTATCAAAAAGCGATGGACTTAAAGGCCAATGCTTCTAATAACACTGTTTATGCCGATGCACAAGGAAATATTGCCTATTGGCATGGGAACTTTATTCCGGTAAGAAACCCTAAATACAATTGGGCCAATGTAGTGGATGGTTCTACTTCTGCAACCGCGTGGAAAGGCCTACACAATGTGAAGGACATGGTGCACGTATATAACCCGGCAAATGGATGGTTACAAAATTGTAATTCTACCCCCTTTAGTGTTGCAGGTAAAAACAGCCCTATAAAAGCAGATTACCCTAGTTATATGGCGCCAGATGGAGAAAACTTTAGAGGCATTGCCGCGACAAAGTTATTGAGCAAACCTCAGAAATATACTTTGGATAAGGTAATCGCGACTGGTTATGATACTTATCTGCCAGCATTTGAAGTGTTGGTACCTGCCTTACTTAAGGCCTACGCACAATTGCCACAGAGCGACCCTTTATTAGAAGAACTGAAAGCGCCAATTGCCGTTTTAAAGGCTTGGGACTATCGCTCTGGGGAAAACTCGCAGGCGGCAGCATTGGCATTAGAATGGGCGCCTCGATTAAATCCTATCATCCAAAAGGTATATATCGACCCTGGAGAGAAAGACCAGGTAGAAAACACGATAGCTTTTGCCGCCAGTGCAAGACCTAATGAATTGTTGGACCCTTTAAAGGCCACCATCGCCGACCTGAACAAACGTTTTGGCAAATGGCAGGTAAGCTGGGGCGAGATCAATCGCTTTCAACGTTTAACTGGGGCAATCAACGAAAAATATGACGACAACTTGGCCAGTTATCCTGTTGGTTTTGGATCAGCTTTATGGGGGCAATTGCCTTCTTACCGCAGCAATCCGTTTAAAACGAACAAACGTTATGGCTTTAGCGGAAATAGCTTTGTTTGTGCCGTAGAGTTTGGCAAAAAAATAAAAGCCAAATCCATTTTAGCGGGGGGCAATAGCGGAGACCCTAACTCTAAACATTTTAATGACCAAGCTTTAATGTATAGCAAAGGACAGTTTAAAGATGTGCTGTTCTATAAAGAGGATGTGGTTAAAAATGCAGAGAAGACCTATCAACCTGGCAATTAAAAGAAGACCAATAAAATATCAACATTACAAAAAAGAGATGTCCTTTAACAAGACATCTCTTTTTTTTAGCACATTTTAAGCTCCGCAGTCGGGGAACTGACCAAAACCACTGAAGTTCCCCGGTACTGAAGAGCTATTATCTTTAGTAAACTTTTAAACTATATCACTACGAACGATTTACTGATGCTTTGAGAAGAATTCGTCAAACGACATGTAAGTATGTGAGATGACACCTTTCTTCTTCAGTACGTCATATTCGATTCGATCGGCTTCCACAGGGGCATTATTCGATTCTATAATGGTTCCGTTATATACAGTGATTGAATTCTTTTTTTGATTAACTTCTATTTTTTTGCCAGTTAACACCACATCATTATCCAATTTAATCCTAGCGTTGCCATAAAGGATAAAACCGTCTTTTGTTTTTACAGCAGAATCTTGTGCCAAGTATTGCCATTTACTAGTAAAGTCTTCCAAAATTTTGGATTTCAATTTCTCAGCTTCACCTTTAGTACTATCTGTTGTATAAGTGCCTTTTTTCAAGTCAAAAACAATAGCCTCAGCTTTTGTTATTTTTCCCTCCTTTGTGGTTAATGTGGCGGTTTTTGCCGTAATCGTTCCATTTCGCATATCATAGGTCATATCCTCAGCATCTAAAACCAAGTCAAAAACCTCCATCTTTCCTTTTTTGATATAGGATACATCCATTTTCGTATCAACCGTTAAACTAGCAGAACTAACCAATCTAGGCTGATTTCGCTTTAGGCTATCATTCACTTTTTTCGGGTCATCCTTTACCACATAAGTTCCTTGCTTCAGGTCAAAAACAATTTCCTTTCCGTTAACCACAGCACCATCATTTAGCTTAAATGTAGCATTGCGTCCAATCAATAACTGTGCTTTCAGATTAGTCTCGATCTCTTTGCCATAAGGATGCCATCAAACACTTTAACTTTTGCATCGTACAAATGGTTTATCTCTCCATTACTTTCTAAAAATGCACCTTCCATCTCCAATGTCTTTGGAACAAGATAGTCCTTACTTCTTTTTTCAATGGAAATCGGTTTGCGATGAACCTGGTTTTCTACACTTGTTAAACTTGGCTGCTGTAAGCCAACATTTGGACTTGCATATACCACATCTATCGTAAAGCCCCAAACCAGTACCAAACCGAGTGGCAAAGCAAACAGATACATCAACTTTCTTCTATCTTCAGATTTGGCATTGAACAACATTTTGATTCTTTCTTTAATTGGGCTTTTCACAAAATTGTGGATCAATGGCGTCGAGTTTTTGCTTACTGCCAATTTCAATAAAAGGTTGGCATAAGAAGCTGTTCCAAAATTGGCAGAAGTTGCTTCGTCAGCTTCATATTCATGTACCTCTTCTAAAACTTTATCGTACATGTAAACAATCGGATTAAACCACAATACCGCTTTGGCCATCATCATGATCAGTTTATCTATTGAATGGTATTGTTTGGCATGTACCTCTTCGTGCCTTAGCAAAACCCTTAGTTCGGTGTCAGTTAGACTATGTTGGTCTATAAAAACGTAGTTAAAAAACGAACAATTGGTAAAACCCACATTTTTAGGAACGATTTTTAGCCCGTTTATCCTTTCGGTTTTGGTCCTTGTATGTTTGAATAAACGAAACAACCTCCAAATGGTAACCAACAATAAAATGGCAACAACAATTCCATATGCGTAAGGTAATAGACTATACCAGTTGAAACTTTTTGCGATAACTATAGGTTCTAGTTTAAGCTGCAGGTTGGCACCAGACTGTCTATACATTTCCGATTTCTCTTCGAACAATACCGCGTAACTGGCTCTTTGAACGGGTTCAACAATCCTTTGAACCGTAAACTGTAATGCCGGAATAACAAAACTCAACAACAGACTTGCCAGCAGATAAAATCGGTTTGTTTTAAAGAAGGTCAGCTTTCTTAAAACCAATAGATAAAACGAAAACAACAGTGCCATGCAAGCACTAACTTTCAATAGGTAGAGCAATAATTCCATAGTGGCGTTTTATTGAGGCATTACAATTACGTTGAGCTTAGTTTTCTTCTATTGATCCTGTTCCAAAAGGAGAAGAATTCTTATGGTACGACCTATAAAAGCCGATGCTTCCATTGGTTTTTGGAGTACCGCTTACCGCGCCTTTGAAACCATCGTTACAATCGACAGAAAAATCGATATAAGTTACCTTATTATCTGCACCCAACTTAACCTGATTGATTTTAAAATCAATATTCTTTTCTTTCAACTTAGCTTTATATTCATCCAGTTGTTGTTTTGTCGTACTTTCATCAATGATCAAAGCAATTTTTTCTTTTGAAATGTACAATCCTGCCTCTTTCTTAATGTTTGCTAGGCTAGTGACCCTTACTTCTGAAACTTGGTTATTTCTTGCTTTAACCATACTCGAAACAGACACATTATTTTTCGACCCATCTATTGCAGCCATTGGTGTTCCTACCACGCTAACCACTTCCCTACCAGCAACTGCAGGATTGGCACTTATCGTAACTGAGCTCAATTTTTCATTACCACCTCCTATTGCCGTCTGATGGCCTTTGGTAGTGATTATATTGTTTACAGTGGTAGCCCTGATACTTTCTACAACTACATTGCTGGGATTTACACTTGTACCTGATACGTCTTTTCTTTTTACACTTTCTACAAGAAGATGTCCCTTTGTACTCACTGTTGGTTGTTTCAAACTTCTCACTTCTACTACTTGACCAGTGCCCACAACTTTTTCTACCACGACCTTAGCCGTTTTAACCTCTTCCACTTTAGACTGTGCATAAACCACGTTTACGGCAAAGCCCCAAACCAGTATGGTTGCTATTGGCAGTGCCAATACATAACTCATTTTTTTCATGTTTTTTGATTTTGATTGGTATAACATTTTTATTCTTTCTTTTATCGGACTCTTTACAAAATTGTGGACCATAGGCATTTGATCATCTTGGGTAGCTAAGCGCAACAGTAGGTTGGCATAACATTGGGTGCCCATATCGGCTGAGGTACTTTCGTCAGCTTCATATTCATGCATCTGCTCTAAAGCTTTATCATAAAAGTAAATGACTGGATTAAACCATAATACCGCCTTGATGATGGTCAATACCAATTTATCAAGCGAGTGGTACTGTTTGGCATGCACCTCCTCATGTCTAAGCAAAAGGGTTAATTCTTGTTCGCTCAGGTTCTGTTGATCTATAAATACATAGTTGAGGAAGGAACAATTGGTAAAACCTGTTGATTTTGGCACCAATTTGAGGCCATTTACACGATGTGTGTGCCCAGCTGTATGTTTTAACAGCTGAAATAAACGCCATGCAGCCAATAACAATAGGCTTGCAACAGCAATACCGTAAATGATAGCCAGTAAAAAAGACCAATTGAAACCTTGTTCTACTACCGCCTGAGTGGTATTTTGCTGCACCATTTGGCCAATTTGGATTTGCTGTGGCTGAACATCATCAACAGCTACCGGTGCGATGCGTTCTATTTGTACATTTATTGCTGGTATAACAAAACTCAATAGCAATGCCGAAAGCAAATAAAAACGGTTGATTTTAAAGAAGGTCAACTTCCTTAAAAACACCAAATAGAAAGCAAAGAACAATGTCAAACATGCACTTACTTTTAAAAGATAGCTGAGCCACTCCATCATCATGATTTTTTATTGATCAATGCTTTGAGTTCTTCTATATCTGCCTCACTTAATTTCTCCTCTTTTACCATAAAAGACAATAAACTGCTTGGTGAGTTATCAAAATAACCCGAAAACATTTTAGAGAAAGTGGTTTTGGTATAATCTTCCTTGCTGATTGCCGGAAAATACTCGTAGGTTTTACCATAAGCCTTATAGCTTACATAACCTTTCTTTTCTAAAAGCCTAACAATAGATGAAATGGTATTGTAGGGTGGCTTAGGCTCCTCGTCCAGTTCATCGATGATATCTTTTACAAATGCGTTCTGCAATTTCCACAGAACCTGCATGATACGTTCTTCTGCCTTAGTTAACTCTTCCATAAACTAAAGCTATAACTTATTTTTCAGTTATACAACTACAAAATCAGTTATATATCACAACAACCTGATTATTAGATAAATAATTTTAGTTTAAAGAAAAATTAAGACATCGATTAAGAAAAATTGATGAATAGGATTAAAACTTGAGCTTGAAATGCTCTTTGGCCTGTCCCTTTCTAAAATAAACCAGACCGAACCAAAACAAGTCAATGGTAACAGTTACCTCTGGATGGTTTTTGATGGTTTGCCAGGCCTCTTTCATTTCCTCATTCCAATAGAGCTGGTCAAATAAAAGTATGGTATGTTCGTTTGTCTTTGCTAAACACAAATCGAAAATGTCCAACACAAATGACCTTGAGTTTTTTCCACCTACATAAACAAAGTCCAATGCTTCGGTTATTTCTATTGCCGTTTTAAATTGGTGGATAAGGTCGCCAGATGTAAAAAGGACATTATGCACCCCTATCAGCTCTAAATTTTGTTTGGCTCCTGCGGCAATTTCAGCTGTAGGCACCAAACTAAGCAAATTGGCAGCTGGACAGGCCTTGGCCAAGTAAGCGGTAGTCATTGCATCGCCTGTACCAATTTCAATCAATTGATGAGGTTGATGGTAAGCCGCCAGCCGAAAAACCAATTGCAACAAGCGTGGACTTCTTAGCCCTTTTTTAAGCTGTTCAGCTCCCTTAAGTTGAATTTTATGGTCATTTAAAAGTTTTTTTCGCAACACTTCAATCTCTGCGTATACTTTTTTTGGAGAAAAATCGTAAATTACCTCATCAGCTAGCTTGTAAACGAATGGAGAATGTGTGCCATGTCTGGTTTTGGCCGCAAAGCGATGCTTGAAGTAAGCTGAGATATACTTAAAACCCATGGCCAAAAATAGGCAAACTGAAAATTGTAATTTGCATTTTAATGGAAAATCTTGCAGAAATTGATGCGCTTCTTAAATTATTGGACGATCCTGATGAAGAAATCTATCAGCATGTGCAACAACGCCTGTTAGAGTATGGTAACGAGGCTATCAGTTACTTGGAAAATGCCTGGGAGCAATCACTAGATACCTTATTACAAGAACGTATAGAAAACATTGTACATACCATCCAGTTCAACAATGTAAAGGAAGACCTTAACTTGTGGTACCAAAGTGGTGCCTTTGATCTTTTGCAAGGCGCATTAGTCATTAACCGTTACCAATATCCAGACTTGGATGAACAGGGGGTAATCAACCAGATTGAAGAAATCAAAAGAGAGATTTGGCTTGGCCTGCAATTGGAGATGAGTTCTATTGAAAAAATCAAACTGATCAATCATATTTTTTACAACCAATATGGCTTTAGTGGCAACACCAAAAACCACCACGACCCTCAAAACTCTTATTTAAATCAGGTATTAGAAAGCAAAAAAGGTAATCAGATTTCTTTGGCCATTATATATGCCACGCTTGCGCAAAAGCTCGACATTCCTGTTTATGGCGTTAACCTACCCCAACATTTTATATTGGGCTATATTGATGAAAATAACGCGGAGAAGGAATATGGGGTGTTATTTTATATCAATGCCTTTAACAAGGGAGCAATTTTTGGCAAACATGATGTAGACCAGTTTTTACGTCAGCTCAATCTAGAACCCCAGCCTGGTTTTTATTCGCCTTGCAGCAATACAGAAATCATCCGCCGTGTAATCCGCAATCTGATTTCTGCCTATGAGAACCTAGGGGCAGCAGACAAGGTTGAAGAACTCAAAGAACTACAGAACATTTTGACCGAAAACACCTTATAAAACCAATAGTTGTTAACTATGCTACAGTTCAATCGCTTAATTTCGGATACAATCAGCCTGCTTTTTCCGGAATTATGTAATGCTTGTGGCACAAATCTATATCAAGGCGAAAACGAAATCTGCATCAAATGTTTATACAACCTGCCTTACACAGATTACCATATCTATCCAGAAAATAGAGTTGCGAAACAACTTTGGGGCCGCTTGCCCTGCAATGCAGCCATGGCCATGTTGTATTTTAAAAAAGGTACAAGGGTACAAAACTTGATCCATAGCTTAAAATATAAGGATAAAACAGAAGTTGGGATTAAATTGGGACAATTGTTAGGTACAAGGTTAAAATTGGGCAACCTGTATGATGGGATTGACCTGATCATTCCTGTTCCGCTACATTTTAAAAAAGAAAGACAAAGGGGCTATAACCAAAGTAAGTATATTGCAGATGGAATTGCAGAGACATTGAACATTCCAGTAAGCAGTACCCATTTGTTGCGTAACAGGGAAACAGAGAGCCAAACTAAAAAATCTCGGTATACACGTTATGAAAACATGACATCGGTGTTTTTTATGCGCAATGCCGATGAACTGAAAAACAAACATATTTTACTGGTTGATGATGTGATTACAACCGGGGCCACACTAGAAGCATGTGGTCATTCGTTATTGAACTGTGGAATAAAAAAATTAAGTATTGCTGCCCTTGCTTTTGCAGAATAATAAATAATAGATGAGATTAAAGATACTTTTCATATGTGTAGTTGCCTTTTTCTTTGCTGCTTGCAATAAGGATGAGGATATTACTGCAGATATGAATGCCAAGATATCTTTCTCTACGGATAGTGTACTGTTCGATACCGTATTTACTGCTATTGGATCAACCAGCAGACGTTTAAAGACTCTACAATCGTAATCCAAAGGCCATTAACATCAGCCATATTAAACTAAGTGGTGGAAGTTCGTCTCCATTTAGCTTAAACATCAATGGGCAGGCTGTTACAGAAGCCGACCTGATCAAACTGAACGGAAATGATTCAATCAATGTTTTTGTAAAGGTCAGCATCAACCCTTCTACCCAAAACCTGCCGTTTATTGTACAAGACTCCCTGCTGTTCTACTATAATGGAAATAAACAAAAAATCCCTTTGGTAGCTTACGGCCAAAATGCAATTTTTGTAAACAACAGCAGTATTAAAAGCAATACCGTTTGGAACAGCAAACTGCCTTACATCATCTACAAATCGGTAAGCGTTGAAGAAAACGCCAGCCTAACATTGGAACCCGGGACTAAAATACTCTTCCATAACAATGCCACCATGAGCGTTAAGGGAACTTTGATTGCCAACGGGACAAAAAAAGACAGCATCCTTTTTGCCAGCGATAGATTAGAAAAAATGTATAGTGAGGAGCCAGGTCAGTGGAATGGCATACATTTTTATCCGCAGAGCAAAAACTCTGAAATCAATTATGCAGTAATCAAAAATGGCGTAGCTGGCATTACCGTTGATTCTTTATCCAGTACTAAAAACCCTAAGTTATTGTTAACAAATACCAAGGTTAAAAACATGGAAGTTGTTGGTTTTATTGGTTACCAAACCGAGCTGACAGCGTTTAACAACCTCTTTAGCAATTGCGGTCAATATCTGTTGTATGGTGTTGGTGGTGGAAAATATAACTTAAAACAGAATACCTTTGCTGCACTGAACACAAATTATCCACGTAAAACAGCCGCAGTATATATCTCTGATTTTGTAAGTACTACACAATACGACCATTTAAGCATCGATTTTCAGAACAATATTGTTTGGGGCAACCTAACCAACGAGTTTCAGATTGATAAAAGGACGGCTTCTACTACATTATCCGCTATTGTTAAAAACAATCTGCTTAAAAGTACAGAAAGCACGCTGCTGGGCAATGGCAATATCTTTAATGTAGACCCACTTTTTGTCAATCCTTTAATGGGAAATTTCACATTAAACAAAACGAGCGCTGCCCTTAAGAAAGGAACAGACCTGAGTAATGATACGTATTTCGGCTCTTACCTATCCAAAGACCTTAACAGTAAAGCAAGAATATTCCCCTATGATATAGGCTGTTATGAAAATAAATAAAAAAAATCGAACAAATAAAAAACAAAAGGCAAAGACCTGCGTTTATTATATCGAGAGCGTTAATTTAGATGGTAAGGGTCGGTAACTTGTAATGAATTACCGGCCCTTTACTTTAAAGTAAGTTCCTAAAACAGCCTTGATCCTTCTGGATTAAATGGCTTTAAGATGTGTCCATCCATACCAGATTCTTTAAATTTCCTGTTTTCGTTATGTAGTGTTGAAGCGGTCAACGCAATGATGGGTAGTTTTTTATAATACTCTCCATCCAAGTCCCTGATGATCCTTGTGGTGTCAAACCCGTCTATCCCTGGCATTCTGATATCCATAAACACCAAATCATAAACATTCTCAACAATTTTATTGATGGCCTCTTCACCACTCGAAGCAAAGTCGATCACCAACCCCCATTTACTTAAAAAGCGTTTGGCGATCAAGATATTCACTTCATTGTCATCAACTACCAATATCTTTTTATCGGCAAAACCATTTGGAGATATGACTTTAGGCGTAGTAACTAATTTCGCACCTTTGGATAGGAGATGAAAATTAATAGAAAAAGAAAACTTCGTTCCCTTGCCTTCTGTACTTTCGACATTGATTTCGGATTGGTATAGTTTCAATAGTTTTTTGGTAATGGCCAATCCTAAGCCCGTCCCTCCATATTTTCTGGAAATATCTGTTCTGGCCTGTGTAAAGGTTTCAAAAATATAAGACTGTTTGTCTTTCGGAATACCAATACCCGTATCCATCATCTCGAAATAGATCAGGGCTTCTTTCTTTTCGTTTTCTTGGAGTTTGATCATCAGCTCTACCTTTCCTTTATCCGTAAACTTGATCGCATTCCCTAATAAGTTCACAATGATCTGATAAAGTCTTGTTTTATCACCCAGCAACTGTTCTGGAATTCTGTCATCATAGCTCAAGCTCAAAGAATTGCCTCTTTTGCTAGCGTTTACCTGTAAGGAGTTGATGATATCGACACTTAAAGTGTGTAGATCAAAAGGTACAGTTTCTAATTCCAGGTTTCCTGTTTCAATTTTTGTAAAATCAAGGATATCGTTGATGATATTCAACAGGTTTTCGCCAGAAAACTTTAAAATGTTCAGGTCGTCAATCTGCGAGGGTAATGGGTCGTTTTCCAACAGGAGATGGGTCATTCCAATTACCGCATTCAATGGTGTTCTAATTTCGTGGCTCATCACAGAAAGGAACATCTCTTTGGCCTCACTCAATTGGATAGCCTGTTCCCTTGCCTCTACCATTTCTTTTTCTACCTGCTTGCGCTGTGTAATGTCTATGATTAACTCTACTTGTCGCTCTAATTGCCCTTGGGCATTGATGATGGGTGTGTTGGATGCCGATAGCCAAACTGGTGTACCATCCTTTTTTAAAGCCAGTACTTCAATAGTTGATGCCTGTTTATTAAATGCTTTTCCCCTAGCGGCCAAAATGGTTTCCCTATCTGTTTCTGTAGTGGAGAGCACATCGCCTAAAATCTTACCTCGCAGTTCTTCTAATGAATACCCTGTTAAATCTTCTAAAGCTTTATTTACCCACGTGATCTCACCTTTTTCGTTGGCAATGGTTACACCTGTATTCGATTTGCTGGCCACCAACGATAAAACCTGTAGTTCTTCTTCGGCCTTTTTCTTTTCCGTAATGTCGATGATGATCTCTACCTCTGTTTCTACCTTCCCTTCATCGTTTAATACAACGGTATTATAGATAGACAACCAAATTGGTCGTTTGTCTTTGCGATAAGCCAATAGATCAACCGTGAACGATTGTTTTTGCTGTGTCAATGCCCTGGCGCTTTCAATCAACGACCAATCTGTTTCTGGTCCACTGATCAAGTCCCCCAATGGCTTACCCTGTAGGTCTGCCAAGCTAAAACCTGTTATTTTTTCGAAGGCATCATTTACCCAGGTCACATTGTTATGGGCATCGTTGATCGACCACACCATTATTGACCTTACTGGCTACAAAAGACAATTTGATGAGTTCGCTTTCTACTTTTTTAGTTTCGGTAATGTCCCTACCATAACAATACCATCGGTCGTCTTTGGACACCATGCTCCAGCCAATCCATTTAAATTGGCCAGTTTTGCTCACCAGCCTAAAATCGATGCTAAATTGTTTGACCTTGTTTTTAAGGCCTTGCTCAACCGCATATACAATCCTATTTACATCATCACGATGACAATAGCTCCACATGCTCTGGCCAATGGTTTCTTCTACACTGTATTGAAGCAAATGTGTTACCGCATTATTGATAAATAGGATGGCCCCGCTTCTATCAAGAATACAATGGATTTCTGGCGATACCGTAAAGATATCTATGAACTCTTCAAAACGTTTAGTCTGGGTTTGGAGTTGGGCATTTCTTCTTTTTAAGGTCAATTGGGCAATCACCTGAATGGCTAGGGTTTCAAGTCCCTGACACTGTTGCGGCGTAAGCTCGCGAGGAACAACGTCCAATACACATAAACATCCGAGGGCAAAACCTTCTGCATCTGTGAGGGGTGCGCTTACATAGAACCTAATTTTTGGGTCATTCACCACCATCGGGTGTTGTGCCAAGCGCTCGTCTGTCAAGGTATTCTCTACCACAAAAATGTGGTCGAAGAACATCGTATGCTGGCAGATGATGTCTTGGTCTCGTGGATATTTTTGTTGCTGCACAACAAAACCTATTGCCGATTTGATTACAATCTCGGTTCGGTCAACCAAGGCCACATAGGCAATTGGCGTATGCGCAATCTGCCCAGCTAATTTTACCAGATTGTCTAATTCATGTTCTAACCCTTCTCCCAAAATATCGTAGGAATACAATGCCGCAAGGCGCTGTTCCTCATTTTCAGGAGAAGAGATAGGATTATCGAACATGTTAGCTAAAAGTTATTTATACAAGGGGAAGTTACTAACTAAAGCTTGTACTTTCACCTTTACTTGTGCTAAATTATTTTCATCTTCTGGATTGGTCAACACTTCATCGATCAAAGAAACGATCTGTTCCATTTCACTTTCTTTAAAACCTCTACTTGTAATGGCTGCAGTACCAACACGCATACCAGAAGTCACAAATGGCGATTTATCATCAAAAGGAACCATATTCTTGTTTACGGTGATGTCTGCTTTTTGTAAGGCACTTTCTGCAACCTTACCGGTGATGTTCTTGTTGCGAAGATCGATCAACATCAAGTGGTTATCCGTTCCTCCAGAAATTATTCCGTAACCTTTGGCTACAAAAGCTTTGGCCATTGCTTGCGCATTTGCACCCACCTGTTTGATATAGTTTAGATAATCGTCTGTTAAAGCCTCACCAAAAGCGATAGCTTTAGCTGCGATGATATGTTCTAATGGACCACCTTGTGTACCAGGAAAAACAGCCATATCCAATAAAGACGACATCATTTTTGTTTCTCCTTTTGGTGTTTTCAATCCCCATGGATTTTCGAAATCTTTACCCATCATGATCATTCCACCACGTGGACCACGTAGGGTCTTATGTGTAGTAGTTGTTACAATATGACAATGAGGTAGTGGATTGGCCAATAAGCCTTTTGCAATAAAACCAGCAGGGTGAGAAATATCTGCCAATACCAAAGCACCGATTTGATCCGCTACTTTACGGATAAAAGCATAATCCCACTCTCTAGAGTAAGCTGAGGCACCACAAATGATCAATTTTGGTTTTTCGGCCAAAGCTACTTCTTCAAGTTTAGCATAATCAATCAGTCCATCTTCTTTTTTAACCCCATAAAAATGTGGCTCGTATAATTTACCTGAAAAATTTACCGGAGAACCATGTGTTAAATGTCCACCATGAGAAAGATCAAAACCCAAGATCTTATCGCCTGGCTGGATAACTGCCAACATTACTGCGGCATTGGCCTGTGCACCAGAGTGCGGCTGAACGTTTACCCATGCTGCGCCAAAAAGTTCTTTCGCTCTTTCAATGGCCAAGTTCTCTATCTCATCTACTACCTGACAGCCTCCATAATAACGCTTTCCTGGTAAGCCTTCGGCATATTTATTGGTTAATACAGAACCTGCGGCTTCCATTACCTGTTTGCTCACAAAGTTTTCAGATGCAATTAGTTCAAGACCATGTTCTTGTCTATCTAATTCTTTTTCAATTAAATCAAAAATTAAAGTATCTCGTTTCATTATGGGAATGTTATTTTTTTGGTAAAAATAACTATTTTTTGCTTAATTAAGGACAGATTGGGAGGCCTTTCTGGTGCAAATTCAAAAATGTGGTTATTAACCACATAGACCATCTTATTACCTTACATTTTTGATCAGAAACCTTGTTGCCCCATCTTTTTTTCTGGCTCTCGGCCAAATTAAAAAACAAGGCTAAACACAAGGAAACCTTAAGAATGGGCATTGCTGGCACAATGTGCCGTAAATACCAAAGCAGCAATTAAAATTTGAAACGATTCTTAATAAAAGTATTAAACAAAATACCGTAATTTGTACTTTTAAATATTGCATGGAAGTTAAAACCGGAGCCTTATTAGCTAAAATCAATTACCCAATTGACCTAAGAGGATATGGCGAACAAGATTTAGAGCAAATTTGCCAGGAGTTGCGTCAATATATCATTGATGTTGTGAGTGTTAATGGGGGGCATTTTGGCGCAAGTTTAGGTGTGGTCGAGCTAACCGTAGCACTACATTATGCGTTAAATACACCTTATGATAAACTGGTATGGGATGTTGGGCATCAGGCTTATGGGCATAAGATCCTAACAGGCCGAAGAAGCCAGTTTCACACCAACCGTATCATCAATGGCATTAGCGGTTTCCCAAAGATCAGCGAGAGCGAATATGATACCTTTGGCGTAGGGCACTCTTCTACTTCGATTTCTGCAGCCTTAGGTATGGCGGTAGCTTCTCATTACAAAGGAGAAAAAGACAGACAACATGTTGCAGTAATTGGCGATGGTGCCATGACCGCAGGTTTGGCATTTGAGGGCTTAAACCATGCAGGTATAGAAAACTCCAACTTATTGGTGATCTTGAACGACAACTGTATGTCTATCGATCCCAATGTAGGCGCGCTTAAAGAATATTTAACAAGCATTACCACTTCTAAATCATACAATCGCTTTCGTGATGATGTATCGCATGTATTGAGCAAACTTTCTGAGCTTGGTCCAAATGCACACAAGTATGTTAAAAAGATAGAAAAAAGTATCAAGGGTACTTTACTGAAGCAAAGCAATTTGTTCGAAGCGCTTAACTTTAGATATTTTGGTCCAGTAGATGGCCATGATGTAAAACGTCTGGCTTCGATCATCAAAGATCTTTCTGCTATCCCAGGCCCTAAACTGTTGCATTGCGTAACCGTAAAAGGTAAGGGCTTTGCACTGGCCGAAAAAGACCAGACCAAATGGCATGCACCGGGTTTGTTCGACAAGATTACTGGTGAAATCAAAAAATCAGTACCAGATAAGCCACAACCACCAAAATATCAGGATGTTTTTGGGCATAGTATTGTTGAATTGGCAGAAGCCAATAAAAAAATTGTAGGGATTACCCCTGCCATGCCTTCTGGCTCTTCCTTAAATATTATGATGAAGGCTATGCCAGACCGTGCCTTTGATGTGGGCATTGCCGAACAACACGCCGTTACCTTCTCTGCAGGTTTGGCTACACAAGGCTTGGTTCCATTCTGTAACATCTATTCGAGTTTTATGCAAAGGGCATATGACCAAGTGATTCATGATGTAGCTATACAGAACCTAAATGTAGTTTTTTGTCTAGATAGAGCAGGTTTAGCTGGTGCTGATGGTGCAACCCACCATGGTGCTTACGACTTAGCTTATATGCGTTGTATCCCAAACATGATTGTGGCCTCTCCGATGAACGAAGAGGAATTGCGCAACTTGATGTATACAGCCCAACAAGAAGATATGGGTCCATTTACCATTCGTTACCCGCGTGGAAACGGTGTAATGCCCGATTGGAAACGACCATTCAAGGCATTGGAAATCGGTAAAGGTCGAAAAATATCTGATGGTGAAGATGTAGCTATTCTATCAATTGGTCATGTAGGTAATTTTGCTGTAGAAGCCTGTCAGGAATTGAATAGCGAAGGAATACATCCTGCACATTACGATTTAAGATTTGTTAAGCCTTTAGATGCCGAAATGTTACACGAGGTATTTAAACGCTACTCCAACGTAATTACCATTGAAGATGGCTGTGTACAAGGAGGTATGGGCAGTGCGATACTAGAGTTTATGGCGGACCATAATTATAAGGCAAATGTGGTGCGATTGGGCATACCTGACGAAGTAATTGAGCATGGTGAACAACCTGAGCTTTGGGCAGCATGCCAATACGATACCGCTGCCATTATCAACACCGTAAAGAAATTAGCTGTAAGTAGAACAACCAAAACAATGGCTTCCTAACACCTATTTCATCCTTATTAGAGTTGTTGGTTGGTTCGTTTTTAGTCATGCATTGCGTGTTGGGATGAACCATTAAGCAGTTAAACAATTGAGCAATTAAAACAATAGACCAAGTTGGAAAAGAATGCTAAAGTATATGTTGCTGGACACCGAGGTATGGTTGGTTCGGCAATTTATCGTAAACTACAAAAAGAAGGTTTTACCAATTTGGTAACCAGAACATCTGATGAGCTGGACTTAAGAAACCAACAGGCCGTTGCAGATTTCTTTTTGGCCGAAAAACCTGATTATGTTTTCTTGGCAGCAGCAAAAGTTGGCGGCATTATGGCCAATAACATCTACAGAGCAGATTTTTTGTATGAAAACCTCTCTATCCAAAACAATGTGATCCATCAATCTTATGTAAATGGGGTTAAAAAGCTGATGTTTTTAGGTTCCAGCTGTATTTATCCCAAATTGGCGCTACAACCTCTTAAAGAAGAATACCTACTTACCGGTCTACTAGAAGAAACCAACGAGCCTTATGCCATTGCCAAGATAGCGGGCATTAAGATGTGCGATGCTTATAGAGCTCAATATGGGTGTGATTTCATTTCGGCCATGCCAACCAATCTGTATGGCTATAACGATAATTATCATCCTCAAAACTCACATGTGCTACCCGCCTTGATCAGAAAATTTGACGAAGCCAAAAGAAATGGAGATGCAAATGTTATCATTTGGGGATCAGGTACACCTATGCGTGAGTTTTTATTTGCTGATGACTTGGCCGCGGCCTGTTTCTTTTTGATGCAGAACTATAGCGAACCGCATTTGATCAACGTAGGCACAGGAGAAGATTTGACCATTAAAGACCTGGCTTTATTGATTCAAAAGGTGGTTGGTTTTGAAGGCGAACTGCAATTTGATTCGAGTAAACCAGATGGCACGCCTAGAAAATTAATGGATGTAAGCAAATTACACGCACTGGGATGGAAACATCAAATAGAGCTCGAGGAGGGTCTGAAACTAGCTTACCAAGACTATCTAAGCAAAAGAGCCTAATCATTTACGATTAAGCCTTATTTGATCAAAATTAAACGATAATTAGTTATTGAGCTGGTCTAGCTCTTCAAAGATTGAGTTTTTACTTTTAAACTCAGTTACCAGATCTTTCATGGCAATCACTACACTACGGTCGTTATTTTGCTTGGCCAACGCAATCAGTTCGTAGATCTGGGCCTCTATTTCAGAGAATATATATTGGCGCACCATACCGATCATGATTTTTTCATGGTGTGTAGGCATGGTATTTTCGTGGTCATTCAATAATTCCTCAAAAAGTTTTTCTCCTGGTCTTAATCCAGAATATTGGATTTTGATATCCTGATTAGGAACCAATCCAGCTAATCTGATCATCTTTTTGGCCAGCTCGACGATCTTTACAGATTTACCCATATCAAAGATAAAGATCTCACCTCCCTTGCCCATACAACCTGCTTCCAACACCAAGCGACAAGCTTCTGGAATGGTCATGAAATAACGGGTAATTTCTGGATGTGTTACCGTAACCGGTCCTCCTTTTTCTATCTGCTGTTTAAACCTAGGGATTACAGAGCCGTTAGAACCTAGCACATTTCCAAAACGTGTGGTAATAAATTTGGTGATCGGTTTTACATGGAGATCGTTGATATAACTTAGCCCATTGCTAAAAATAAAATCTTCAGTGCTCAACGAATTGTTTAGAGACTGCACATAAATCTCGGCAATCCGTTTGGAAGCCCCCATGATATTGGTAGGATTAACTGCTTTATCTGTAGAAATCATTACAAACTTCTGTACACCGTGCTTAACAGACAGATCGGCAATGGTTTTGGTACCCATCACATTTGTTTTAATGGCCTCAGAGGGGTTATCTTCCATCAAAGGCACATGTTTGTAAGCCGCAGCATGATAAACATAGTGTGGTTTATAAGTTTCAAAAAGGTGGCTCATCCTTTTTTCGTCTTTTACATCACCTACAAAAGCATGGAAATTGGTATTGTTATAGGTTTCTGTTAATTCAAGGTAAATATGATGTAAGGCCGTTTCCGAATGGTCGCATAAAACAATCAAACCTGTTTCAAAGTTCATCAACTGCCTAACTATTTCACTACCTATAGAACCAGCAGCACCTGTGATGAGTATGCGCTTGTTTTTTAACTGGTTTTGGATACTATGTGTATCAATCTGGATCGGCTTCCTGTTTAATAAATCCTCAATATTGATATGTTGAATCTGTTTGGTATGCAATACACCACCCATCCATAAATCAGCTGGTGGAATGTTCAAGACAATGATATCATGATCCAAACAAATGTCTACAATATGGTTTTTCCGTTCGTTAGGGATACTATAAGAGGCAAAAATAAGTTCATCTACCTGATGTTCTACAATGAGGTCCTCCAGTCTGGAAGCATTTAATATCTTGATTCCATCGATAGTCTTTCCCACTTTCCTTTCATCGTCATCCACAAAGGCAATGATTGTTTTATTAACCTTCGCATCATGGTCGAATGTTCGTTTAGTCGCTATCCCCGCCTCTCCTGCTCCGTATACGATTACCTTCCGTTTATCAAGGGTTAAATTCTTGATGTACATGAAAAAGTATTTGATCAATACCCGATAGGTAATGAGCAATAGAAAGGAGGTCAGTCCATTTACAAACAGCAGTTTATTTGAAATTAAGGGAATATGGGTTGCCGCCAAAAATCCTAGATTAAGGAATACAAAACTCATATTGCTTAGCAATACGGCAAATAAAACCCTAAAAGTATCTTGGGCACTGGTATAACGTATAATACCCGCATACGTTTTAACATTGTAAAATACGACAATATTAAAAAAGGTTAAGATCAGGATGTTTCTACTGAAGGCGACATAATCAATACTTGTGATATCTAAATTATGCGTTAAAAGATGAGCAATGGTCAAAGAAATTATACAAATTCCCAAATCCAACATCAAAATAACCCAACGAGGGACAATATTGATTTTACCTAGCGTCATTCCTTAGTATAAGTTTTATCAAAACTACAAATAATTTAATTGTTATCACTTACAAACACAAGTTGCAATCAAAATAGTTACTTAACTGTAAGTTATGTTTTATATAAAAATAAGCAATTTTCAAGCCAAATGTAATTTTAAAACATGCGCTTTTATTGTAAATTATTTTTCAAGTAGGTGGGAAGCGAACTCTATTTAATCATAAACAGATTCATTATTGCGCAATTTATACTTCAAGAATGATGTATAAACAGTTGATTTATATGGATTTCTAATAAGTTTATTTCAATATAAAAGCAACAACATCTAATATCATTTACAGTATTATTAGATAAGTGTACAAAAGAAAGGACATTTTTAGAATCAATAGTCCTTGATTATAATCTTCTTTTAGATTGGTCTAAACCAATACTTCCGAAATTATAACGTAGACCAAGAGATAGGAAAGAATACCTATCATTAGAATTGCTTTTCAGGTCATAATCTCCATCCATACCATCTTCAAAAGACACTACGGTCTGGTAGTTGACATTAACCATGATACGAGAATATTCTTGCCATCTCCGTTGGATATTTATATTTAAACCCACATTAACGGGCATAAAGATTTCCTTGTTTTTGAAATAGCCTACAGTATGTGGTAGTGTGATATCTACCTTATTGTCAATAGCTCCAAGACCTGCCCCAATATAGAAGCCTTTTAAATTCCTCCAGATAAACGAATCGAGGTGGTCATCATTTAAAAACTGGCCTAATTGCATCCGTCCATTAAAAGCGATTGTCTTATAATTGTTTTCGAAAGATCTTATACCTATTTCCCCACCTTTTAGTTTACCTGCTTGAAATTCGAACCCTAAGTTCATATAAGGTGTAAAATAATAATCTACTACACCTGCATAGGCATAACCCACTCTTTTTTTATCCGAATCGCCGTAGACCAATGTACCCCCAATATTTACGCCTGCACTCCATTTATAGAAATTGCTCTGGGCACTTAAATTAGTTGCAAATAAGAAAAGTATAGAAAAGAATAAAAGTCGTTTCAAAAGGTCTAAGGGTTTTAGCTATAATGCTTATTAAACTAAAATTGGCTCTGTTTATTATCGGCAATCCTCAAAATTGCTGCCAATTCTAATTTTCTGCAAAAATATAACTTTATCCAATCCGATCTGGATTATTTGAAATTAATCTGTTGATGGAAAACTAACAAACTCCACATTCATAAACTTAAGAGGTTTAGGGAACCGTATTAGGTCAATACTTCAATCATCTTCTCCACTATCCTAGTCAGGTCTTTATCACTCAGATTAGACCCTGAAGGCAAGCAAAGTCCATTTTTGAAAAGTTTTTCCGACAACCCATTTCCATAGAAAGGGCTAGCTGCAAATACAGGTTGTAAATGCATGGGTTTCCAAAGTGGTCTACTTTCGATGTTATCTGCAGCTAATACTTCTGCAATTTTCTCTCTAGTAACACCGTTTGTTAGTTTTGGATCTACTAAGATGGTGGTTAACCAACGGTTAGAAAAGTAACCTTCTGGTTCTTTCAAAAAGCTGATTCCTTCAAATTGTTTTAATGCAGTTTGATAAAACTCAAAGTTGGCCCTACGTTTAGCTACCCTTTCATCTAAAACTTCCATTTGTCCTCTACCGATCGCTGCACAAACATTACTCATCCGATAATTGTAACCAATTTCGCTATGTTGGTAGTGAGGTGCATTATCTCTGGCCTGAGTTGCCAAAAACCTCGATTTTGTAATATATGCTTCATTATCTGAAACCAAAGCACCACCACCAGAAGTGGTAATCATCTTATTTCCGTTAAATGATAAAATTCCCATTAGACCAAATGTCCCCATCGGTTTACCATGTAAAGTAGAACCTAAAGCTTCTGCAGCATCTTCAATTACAGGTATGCCATAATTTTGGGCAACAGCATTGATCTGGTCCATTTTTGCAGGCATGCCATATAAATGGACTGGTATGATCGCTTTTGGTTTTTTACCCAATTTAACCCGTTCTTCAATTGCCTGCTTTAATAGCACAGGGCACATATTCCAGGTATCTTCCTCACTGTCTACAAACACTGGAATAGCGCCTAGGTAAGCAATCGGATTGGCACTGGCAGAAAAGGTCATGCTCTGGCAGATCACCTCATCACCTGGTTCAATACCCAACATGATCAGGGCCATGTGTAAAGCTGCGGTACCTGAACTTAAGGCCGCTACATGTTTAGCATGGGTATAAGTTGCCAGATCTTGCTCAAATCCATTTACATGTGGTCCTAAAGGGGCAATCCAATTGGTGTCAAAAGCTTCATTCACGTAGAATTGTTCTTTGGTACCCATGTGTGGGGAAGAGAGCCAGATTTTATCGTTCATCGTTTTTAATCTATCGTATTAAATTTAATTACCCTTCCAGGGTTACCTACTACTACTGCATAATCTGGCACATCTTTTAAAACAACTGCCCCAGCGCCAATGGTAGCCCACTTGCCAATCTTTACACCTTGTATTATACAGGCACCAATACCTACATGCGTACCTTCTCCAACCTCTACATTGCCCGCTAAACCTACCTGTGGAGAGATGTGAACAAAATTAGCAATTTTACAGTCATGGTCAACCGAAGCATTGGTATTTATAATCACATGCTCGCCAATAACCGAATCTATATTGATCGAGCTATTGGCCATGCAAACAGAGCCATTACCTATTTTAACCTTACTTGCTACATAACTGCTAGGATGTATGGCCTTTACTTTGCTTTGTAACAATTGGTTTGCAATCTGTTGACGGATGCGATTATTCCCAACCGCGATTATAAACTGGTCATCCTCAAGGTCAATATAGTTCTTCAAGTTGCCAAGTATGGGATGGTCTAGAAAAAACCCGACCATTGGATTTTCATCCCAAACCCCAGAGATTTGACCTTGATTGGCTAAAATAATATCAGCAATCACCTTGGCATGACCACCAGCACCAATTATATGCATTAGTTTCCAGTAAATTTTTCCATCGTTACCGATGTGGTCGAGGAAATCCCCTCTCTAACCACAACTTTCTTTAAAGTTAATAACAAGATCTTCAAATCTAACAAAAAACTCAAATGATCTACATACCACACATCTAATTTAAACTTTTGTTCCCAGCTAATTGCATTACGGCCATTGATCTGCGCCCAACCTGTAATGCCTGGTTTAACCAAATGCCTACGGCGCTGTTCGGCGCTATACAATGGAAGATATTCGGGCAATAAAGGCCTTGGGCCTATTAAACTCATGTCGCCCTTTAATACATTTAACAATTGGGGAATTTCGTCGAGCGAGCTTCTGCGGATAAAACTACCTACCTTGGTGATCCTTAAATGATCGGACAATAATTTACCTTCCTTATCCTTTTTATCATTCATCGTTTTAAATTTGATGATTTTGAATAGTTGGCCATTTTTACCAGGTCTAACTTGAAAGAAAAAAGGAGTGCCGTTATTGGCAAATATCAAGCAAATACTTACAACAATTATAATTGGGCTGAATAGCAACAATCCAATTAAAGCTGCAAGAAAATCAATAGCTCGTTTGAATACTGTTTTATACATCCGCTTTTAAATTATTATATTCATTCAATAAAGCATTCCACACCACTTTTTGTTCATACCTCGAAGTGACCATTGTTCTTGCATTGGCCTTTAAAGCACTATAAAAAACAGGGTCTTGATACAGCCTCTCCATTGCAGTGTAAAGCAAATCGATGTCTTTTGATGGAACTATTAAACCATTGGCATTTTGTTGTATAATTTCATTACAGCCATTGATATTAGATACAATAGCAGGTAAACCCATTGCTCCTGCCTGCATTACCACATTTGGAAAACCTTCTCTATAGCTGGGAAAAACCAAGGCATTTGCCATAGCAAAATAAGGGCGTACATCGTTTTGCATTCCAACTGTCAGGATACTTGGATTAATTTTGATTTCGTTTAAAGTATCGTCCTCAAGTGGATCCAAATCTGATTCCAAAGGTCCAACAAGTAATAGTTTAAGGCTTGTCTCTTTTTGGTTCAAGATCGAAAATGCTTTGACCAACTCATTAATCCCTTTGTCACCAACCAAACGCCCCACAAACACAAATACAAAATCACTTGGTAGAATACCCAATTCTTGCTTAAGTGTGCTTATACTACCATCCTCAACGCTATCTAAGCTAAAATATGTCGTGTCAATACCATTCGATGAACCATTGGCAATCACCTTTAATTTGTCTGTCTTGGCATAATTATGCTCCACTATAAAATCGTACAAGCCCTTTGAGTTTGGATAGACCTTTGTTGCACATTGATAAGTAAGCCGTTCGACAGCATCGAGGATATTTCTTTTAAGTCCGCTAGCTTCCATAAGGGGCAGACCGGCAACAGTATGCAAACGATAAGGCACAAAAGCAAGCTTAGCAGCCAACATGCCAATGATACCTGCCTTAGGTGTATGTGTATGGACAATGGTAGGTTTTTCTTTTTTAAAGAACCGATACAACTTCCAAAGGGCCTTCAAATCTTTTAAAGGTGTGATTTTTCTGGTAAGGTCCGTATGATATACCTTGACCTTTTCTTTTTGACCAATTTGCTGCAAGTATTTTTCGTCAGAAGAAACTGCAATTACCTCATAGTACTCACTCATAAAATGAAGCTGACCACCTAATAACTTTTCTAAAGAAAGTGGAATAGTTGTAATCCTAATTAGTTTTTCTTTCATCTTATATTTTCACCACACCACTGGGATGTTAATTTTCCATTTTTGCAATAAAACTATCTATCGAACTTTTACTTAAATAAGCATCAAAAAGCGGTCTGTTCTTATTTGTTTCTGATGTACTTAAGGCAGCCAATAGTGCATTTGTCAAGCTGTCAATATCATTTGCGGTACATAGACCAATACCTTTGATCTCTTCAACCCCACCCGCACAATTTGTACATACTATATTGTTATTTAAGGCCATCATCTGAAGCAAAATATTCGGATAACCTTCAATCCTTGAAGATACCACACCAACCGATGCTGCTTTTAAATATGGGAAAGGATTAAACGAATATCCAGGCATTAATACCTTTTCGGTTAATTTATATTGATTTACCAGATTTTCTAATAATCCTCTTTCTGGCCCATCACCCAAAATTAGCAATTTGAGATTGGGATACTGTTCGCTAATCTGGTTAAATGAATGGATCAATATGTCAAAACCTTTTGCACTCACCATCCTTCCCAAACCCACAATGAACTCGCCCTCTATATTGCCAAAATCGGCGGTTAATTCTGCTTTATTAGTGATGTCTATTAAGCTAATTGGGTTTTGTAGTACTTGAATATTATTTGTTTTTAACGAAGGTACATGTGTTATCAATTGTTGTTGCATCAACTTTGTTTGACAAATGATCAAATCGCTATTGTGATACCCAATCTTATAAAATAATTTATAGGTCCATAGCCTCCATCCTTTAAACCTTAAAAAAATGGTTGTTGACTCCCGAACAATTAATTTTGAGGTTTTGTACCACCTTAATGAGCGTAAAAAACCTAAAAGCCCATTTATATAAACTTGGCTACTGAATACCAAATGAAACTTTTTATTAAAAGTATATAAAGAGAGTAACATAAAACCGACAAATACATTCGAGGTTTTGAAATAACGGATTTTGCCTTTAAAATCCTTCCATCCATTTTTAGTTGATTCCCTTGTTAAGCAAATTACCTGTACCTCTTTTTGCGCAAGTTGATAGTGGATGGCAAGCTGTTTGATGATTTGTTCAGCTCCACCCATTTCATCAGTTGGCACTATAAAAAGTAAGGTCTTATCCATTCTTAAAGCGATTTAAAAAACGTTTGGTACGTTTCAATAATTTTCTTTGCATTAAACTTATCAACTACAAAGGTTACCACCTTATCATTATCAATTGACCTTAACTTTTCTACATCATTTAATAACACTGCAAAATCATCTTCATCTTTAACAACAAAGCCATTTACACCATTATCAACAATCTCTTTTGTACCGCCTACTGCATCAAAAGCAATAACTGGCGTGCCTACAGTACAACTCTCTAATAATGCATTTGGGAACCCCTCTACAAACGATCCTTGGATAAAATAATCACATTTGGCTACTTCTTCTAAAACGTTCGCCGTATATGGAGTATAGGTAATCTTATCAGCAATTCCCAATTCTTTACTTTTGGTCTCAATCAATTCTTTTAATGGCCCCGAACCAATAACATGATAGCTAAAGTTATATTTTTTTATTTTCGCAAGCCCATTTAAAATCCTAAGATGCCCTTTCTCGACACTTAGTCTTCCAACGGTAACAAAATGTAGTTCATCATCTTTCCTTTTGTGCCTTATTAAATCAATATGTGCTGTAATCGGGTTATTGATCAATTTCAATTTAGCTTTATCTATGCCTAATTTTTGATAAAAATCAATCACCATATCATTAGATTGACAGATTATGGCATCTAGTTTGGTATAAAACAGTTTCATTAAAGAAACCATTGTGTTAGATCTTCCCGTGGCAAACTCATTCATTTTAGTCACTACACTTGCTTCTCTACCCACGAATTTTGTTCGTCTAAAGAAAAAACTGAAAAAGCCTAACAAGATGTTTACATGAGAAATAGAACCTAAAACAATGAGCGGCCTTTTATTTTCTTTCCAAAGTTTTAGAAACAAAGTCGGGATGGCTGAAACAAGTCTAGGTTTATTTAAAAACTCGACTTCTATCTGATCTACCTTATACACCGCATCTTTCTCAAAACCTAAAATGAGCAGTTTGGCCTCAAACTCATTTGGATTTAATTGTTGTGCGATAAATGAAATGACGCGTTCTGCTCCCCCAGCTCTTAGACTCGGTAAAATAAATAAGACCCTCGTTTTATTCCCCATTTATTTTTTATAAAAACCAAATTCTTGGTACCATTTTGACAACACATATACCCTCCATATAAATGAGGCATATTCTCCTTTACCTTCTAAATGCAGTTTGAACATCTTTTTAAATTTGTCTATATCCAAATTCGGCACTTTATTTAAAAAGTCATCACTTAGGTTCTCTTCAAATTCCTTTCTTAACTCTTTTCGTATCCAACCACCTAATGGAACTGAAAAGCCTTTTTTGGGTTGGTTAAATACTTCTTCAGGGATGTATTTTTTTAAGATGTCTCTTACAATCTTCTTTTTTAATCCGTTATCGTATCGGTAAACTACTGGTAGGTTTCTTGCAAACTCAATAATCCGATAATCCAAGAATGGGCTCCTTACTTCAACGGAGTAGGCCATACTGGCCCTATCCACCTTGACATTACTGTCGTTCTCTAACCATAATTTTATATTTAGGTCAGCAGTAGCCTGCATCGGATTACCTATTACCTTCTTATAACCCTGGTAGTGAGACAACCAGTTTAAATTTCTTTTCTTTAAAATTGAAATATACCCTGTAAAGATCCCCGCAATAAATTGGTGTTCGGATTTAGTTTTAAGTATATTTTTTAGTGGTTCTGTTCTGGCACCTAATACATTAAATCTCAAGAAATTTGACCCAAGGTATCTTAAAGCATAAGGTATTTTGGATAGTTTCTTGAATTTAGCCACCCAATCAAAGTTATGGTAACCCAAGAAACTTTCATCTCCGCCGTCACCAGACAATGCCATTGTAACATACTGCTTGGTGATCTTGTTCAGTAGCAATGAAGGCAATGCCGAACTATCTCCAAATGGCTCATCATATACTTCCACTAATTTAGGAATCATCTCTAGAATGTCCTCTGGTTTACAAATGGTTTCAGTATGTTGAGACTTGATAATCTTTGCATATTGTGCAGCTACTTTACTCTCATCATATTTTGGATCGTCAAAACCTATAGAAAATGTTTTGATGGGTTCTTTTGAGATATCAGCAGCAATACTAGATATCAATGCTGAATCAATCCCTCCTGACAGGAAAGAGCCAAAAGGCACGTCTGACTGTAGCCTGATTTTTACAGCGTCTTTTAACAATTCATGTAGTTGTTCTTTAGCTTCCTCGTATGATAGTCCCTCATCTTTTATCTCCTTAAAGTCCCAATACTGCTTGATGCTAAACTTTTTGGTGGTCAGATCAATTTCTAGATTGTTGCCTGGGGGCAATTTGTAAATATCTTTAAATATGGTATAAGGGCTCGGCACATAAGTACAATCGAGATATATAGATACCGCTTCTTCATTGATTTGCTTTCCCTCATGAATTGGTCTAAGTTGACTACAAATCTCAAAATCACCGTCTTTCCAATAATAATAAAATGGCTTAACGCCAAGACGATCTCTTGAACAGAATATTTTTTTGGTTGTGGCATTATAAATGGAAAAAGCAAACATTCCATTCAATTTTGGAACAATTCCTTCACCCCATTCTTTGTATCCTTTCAATAGTACTTCTGTATCTCCAGAGGTGGTAAAATGATAACCAAGTGCTTTTAGTTCCTCTCTAATTGAATCAAAATTATAGATTTCTCCATTAAAGACAATCGTTAGGTCTTCAAATTGCATAGGCTGATTAGATCTCAAATCAAGATCAATAATGGCCAGTCTTAAATGACCAAATGTGATATTGTCAACCTTTTTGATTCCTGTATAATCTGGACCTCTGAATTTGATGGTCTCTAATTTAATTTTTACCTCTTCTTCTTCAAAGGGGATGTTTGTTAAGTAAATACCACACATTATGCTAAATATTTTTTAAATGAATTATCTATTACCTTTTCAATCCGTCTTTGATAATCCAAACTTTTATCCATGTCTTTATCCGACACATAATTTTCCATTACTTCTTTTTTATACTGGTCGTAATTACCAATAATTTTGGCTGGGTTACCGCCAATGATCACACCAGAGGGAACAGATTTGGTTACTACACTACCTGCTGCCACGATCACATTATCGTCTATCTTTACGCCGGGCATAATGATCGAGTTTACTCCTATAAAAACATTATTGCCAATTTCTACTCTCCTATATAAATAGCGTCTCCCGTTTTCATCATTCATTAACCAAGTAGAGCCATCATGGGTTAACAATACTACTCCGCTGGTTATCGTTACCTTATTGCCTACAGTTATCATCCAAGGTTCTGAGCCAAAACTAGTGGTATAGTACCTACAGCCCTCTCCTACTTTTACACCTTTATACCTTGCATACTCCACCCCAGATTTTGTAACCCGGTTAAAAAGTTCTTTTAAGAGTCTAATATATTTCATGGCCTTATTGTTTTATATTTTTTCTTATCCTTTTTATAGTTCTTACCAAAGAAATCTTTTGCTGATAAATTATATCTACAAGTGATCTGCGTCGGCTATAGAACTCCTTATAAATTTCATCTATTGAACCTATACAATTAGCTTGGTTCTTTAGCAGAAATTCTTCCAACCGCTTAAATTGATCTTCTACCATTGTATTTGGATGGTAACAGATAGTCCATACACCCTCTTCCTTTTCAATGGGTCCCCACAATTGCGAAGGCACCCATAAAAAACCTAAATCTTGATATGGATAAACTGAAAAACCATCTGATATGATATCGATCTGGGTATGCTCTTTTAACGCTTTTAGCGTATGTTTATCAAAAGAATGACCGGGTGCTACCCAAATTCTTGGTTTTATGCCAATCTCGTTAAATACCTTACAGCCAGCAATCGATCTTTTCTTTTTGAATAGGATAAACTACACCTGCAAACTCACTAAATTTGTTGATACCTACTAAACCACTATCGGTTGTAGTGTATACATGGTTGTAGCCATGTAATGCAATAGCATAACCTAATTCATTCCATTTGATCACTTCATTCCAAAAGTCATGTCGGGGCGCATCAACTACATTGTTTGGGTCTTCGTTGTTTGGAATAACTGCAATAATTGGTTTTACGTTATATTTTTTAAAAATATTAATTACCCTTGCCCATTTTTTGTGGTCCATTGTTGGGCATGCATCATCTAATCTAAAAAGATACCTAACCATTTTTTTGCCCCCCATTTTCCTTTAGTACTTTTTGTAGGTTCTGCTCCCACTCGTTGGTGATATTCTCTATTGAATATTTTGCCAAGCCATCATGCGCATTGGCAGCACATTGACCATGCAATTCATATCTTTTCATTACATCCGACAGGAGCATTTCTAATTTTGCCACATCATTTGGTCCATATAAAAACCCATTTGTACCATCCTCAATAATTTCTTCAACAGCTTTTGAATAGTTGCTACTGATTACGATGTTATTAAAATTCATCGCTTCCAGTAGTACATTTGGAAAGCCTTCTGATAAAGAGGGTAGCACAAATATTTTTGCTTTTTGATAAAACGATTCGGTATCTGTTTGTTGTCCGAAAAAAACAATCCTCTCTTTAGCAATCAAATCGCCCGAAAGTTGAAGCAAACTTTCCTTTTCAGGTCCATCGCCAACAATCCACAATTGAAATGTTGGATTTAATGCAGATATATTTTTAAAAGCCTGGATCAGGTTTTTTACTTGTTTCTCTTTTGAAAGTCGCCCAACAAACAATACTACATCCTGTTTTGGTATATCTTGTTTTGGTTCAATCGATATTGGGTTTGAGATCACTACATTTCTCTTGGCAACAATCTTATTCGCTATCCCGAGGTCGGCTGCATTTTGAGACTGAAAGACCAATAAATCTGCATATTTATAGGTTAGTTTCCTCATGTTGAACCAAAATTTGGAAATCTTGTTTGTAAACAAGGCACTTCTTTCTGAAATCAGAACCGAGATACCTAATTTTCTGGAAGCCAATATGGCCAGTATATTATTGGTGATAATAAAACTGATCACAACCGTTGGCTTTCTCTCTTTTAATACGCTCATTAAGGCCTTTATCCTAACCAGATTAAAGTATAGGTTGTTCTTATATTTTTCCTTAACATACTGCAGATTTAAAGGGATATGTTTAACCTTAGCCTCTAAAGTATAAAATGGGGTACTGTCTTCCCATGTTAAAATTTCAACATCGTATTTTTTAGAAAAACTATTTGCCAGCAACGAAACGACACGCTCTGCACCGCCAGATCTTAGGCTACTGATTAGAAAGCAGATTTTCATTTTGTTTTTTTCTAACATTATAGTAAGTGTAGACCAAGATTAAAAAATACTCATGTAATACATTGTGGGATGCAAACCCCCAAACAAAGAATACAATAAACAAGAGGACACCATTAAAATCCTTTCTTTTGTGTATAAATAAATAGTAAATAAATATAGGGTAGATGAACAGACCCAGAATACCAAAATCTACACCAAAGGCAAGATAGATATTGTGTGTTTCCAATACATTCTGATTATATGGAATATTACGATAAGCCCCTAAACCATAACCAAATATTGGGCTATCCAAAATCATTTCGAACGCCTGTTTTGCAACATATCCTCGGCTATCATCTTCAATGTTTTCGACGATACTCGTTTTACTCTCAAATAAGTCGGTAACCAAACTGTATCTATTTAGGCCAACATCATTACTACTGAATGTATTGGCCATTTTATCTATCAGAATTGGCGCTAACAGGGCAGTAACGATAATTGTTAAAGTGATAATAAATAGTTGTTTTTTGTTTTTGATGAAATAAAATAGGAATACGATAAGGCTAATGGCAATGCCCGCTCTAGAAAGCGTTAAGAAAATGCCTAATGCAACAAATACCAGATATAGCATTTTCAATTTTTGATTTTTTACATAATCAATCCCTATCAATCCAAAACATAACAAGGCAATAGCTGATGAATTTGGATTGATATAGAGGCCAGAAGACTTACCCACAACTTTCATGAATGAGGTTGGTGTAAAAAATTCATAAATATTGAAAAAGACGGCAAAGATGGAACAGTAGAAAATGATCTTCGGTATGCGGTCATAAACATATTTATTCTGCAATAAAATGGATAGTGATATGATCAGGATGATTGAATAAATCTGTGTTCTTATCAAGTTTAATGCATCCTCTGGAAATGTTGTTAATATCAAGCCAGCAAAGAACAGCACCAATATAAATAGGTAGAATTTGGTCAGGTAATTGAATGTAAGTTTCCTTTTGAAAAAATTAAATTCAAGTAAAGCCACTACAGCAGTGAAAATAATAAATATCCGCGGCTGTATAGTAATGATCTCTGCATGGCTAACAAATATGATTGCATTAGTTGCGATAATCAATATAGAGATGATATTTAGATATCGAAGTAAATTTTTCATCAAATTTCAATTGTTACAATATCCTTTTTACTGGCTATTTCTTTATATATTTCTATAATATTTATCTTATTTACATTTTCAACAAGCTGATCATCAGGAATTCTTATCGCCTCCACTTGAATATCAGCTGGAATAATTTTGGTCAGGTTAAATAATGCCGAAGTAAAACAGGATACAATTTTTTTTGGCGCATATGCTGTTTGCCCCAAATAATATTCAAAGGGAACACTAATCGTTCTGATCCTCAAATTGCAATTCTTTTTGAACCTTATTCACAACTTCAAGTGTCTCATTTCTATGGGGAAAATAAACAAATTGTTCTGCCCCGTAAATCTCAACAATCTTTCTTATCAATACTTCAAAATAATCAATATCTATGGCATTTGGTAAAGATTCTGCTAATGGGCTTCCTAAAAAGAAAACTTTATCTGTTTTTGCTTTCACCTCAATTTGTGTTCCAAGAAATGTCAATTCATTTTTTATAACTTGATCAAATGGGTTTACTTTAAGGTCAAATACCGTAAAAAAGGTAATAGATGGGATACCATTGTCTTTAAGTCCGAGCAAATATTTTAAATAGAGTTTATAATCAGCCTTAAGCCTACCATTATAAAGTAAGGTCTTTTTAAAGTTCCTGTCTTTTTCATTTATCCTAACACTATTGGTCGACATCGTCATGGTACCATCATCAACAAGCACAAATTCTTTATATTTTACCTTATTAGCAAAATGTAAAATCAACTCGTGTGTATAATAACCCGACAACAAGTAATCAATCTGTCCTATTCTTGCTGCTAATTTGTTGATCCTATTTAATGCTTGTCTAAAACTAATATACCTTTTTAATCTACCTTGACGAAATAGACCTATCAATTTGCCATTCTTCAGTTCATAATTCAGAAAGATGACTTCTGCCCATTGGTTTTCATCAAGCATTCCCTTGATCTGTTCTAAATTTTTATCCCAAATGGTAGTCAACACCAAAATAGATTGATCTTTTTTATTCCAAGATGATTTTGCGCTTCTAATGCATTGATATAACTCAAAGGCGTCTCGACTAAAAAAACACTTTTCATAGCACTACTTTGCATAATTGAACAGGGGATATATAAGTTTAATCATTTCAGCTATTTTTTCAGTTTAGATTTTACTAGATCAACAGCCATTTTCATCTCTTTACGGTATTTAAATACAATACCCAATAATATAATTGTTAAAGTCAAGAGTTTCAAAAGTATTGTATTTAATGTAATGGCACTATTTAAGTTTGTAACGAAAAGCGCTAAAGAGAACGATAAAACTATAGCTAAATACATACTTTCATAATTATAACGAATTAACTTCGCTTTGTTAGAGAGTATCAGTGTGATTAAACTTGACACAAAAAAAGACAGTAATGTAGCTGCTGAAGCACCAATCATTCCATACTTTGGAATTAAAAACAGATTCAGTACCACGTTTAACGCTGCAGAAACAAATGTGGCAATATTGATCAATTTTGTTCGCTTGGTATCGTAAAAAAGAGGATATCCAAAAAAATAATAAGCGCCAATGATCACATAAGAAAATGTAATATAAGGTAATATCACATTGGCCTCCCTAAACTCTTTTGACAATAGGATTGCGAAAAGTTCTTTAGAAAAGAAACAGATGCAAAGTGCAATAAAAGAATAGACATAAATTAGAAACTCAGAAATACGGATAATGAGGTTTTTTCCTTTTTCTTCTGCCACATTCTCCATAAACCAAGGGCTCATGGTGAGATGCACGCTACTGATAAAAAAATCGAGGATTGATCCCAGTTTGTAACCCACATTGTAAATACCCACATCTGCTGTAGATTTCAAGTTATTTAAAAGTACCCTATCAATAAGGTCAAGTGTCCATCCAGATAGGCTATGTGGTACAAGTGGCAAGGAATAGTTCAACGAATTTTTCAATATTCCTCTGTCAATAGAGAACTTGTACTCTCTAAAAAGGATAATGAACGAATAGCAGAAAAATACAAAAGTAGAAAGCAGTTGGGATAAGAGTACGCCAAAAGCTCCCATTCTAAAATACATCACACTAACCAATACCATTAGAATGTTTAACGCATATTGGATGAGGTTGATGATCGAATACTTTTTAGCATTATGCAAAGCCTGATTAATGGTTTGCGTAATTATAAATATGGGGGTTAATGTTATGGTCAATAACCCAACAAAAATATAAGGATAGAAATTTATTCCCTCTATAAATGGAGCGATGACCAAATCTTTAAAAACAATCAACAGGATCGTCAAGATGACATTGAATATCAAAAGGAAACTAATGATCGTACTGATGTACTTAACAACATCCGTTTTTGAATATTCCTTAAAAAACCTAATGATAGATGAACTTAAAGAAAGAGAGTAAAATATGGAGAAGAAGCCAATAAGGGAGGAAACTACACTTACAATACCAAAATCATTGGGGGTTAAATAATAGGTATAGAGTGGCACTAATAAAAACCCTATTACGGCTTTTAAAAGATTTGCAAAGGTATACAACCCTATATTTTTTGATATCAACCCTAATTGACCCATTTATTTTTCTTCGATTTACGCTAGCCGAAATATTAATTATTTACTGTTTTACTTTTTAACAATTCTGCAATTCCCTTTTCATTACAATGCATCCCGTCATAGAAATCAGAATTATCCATATGTAAACGATATGGATTGAATGAACCTATAATCTCGATGTTATATTTTTTGCCCAAATCAATAAAGTATTTTTCGCTTAAAGCAATCTGTTTATATTTATCAGTCTCACTTACAAAAGTGTATACTTTGGGATGATAAGGAGTTAAGAAAAATGATACTTCAATATTTTTTCCACTTAAATACTTAATAAAACGTTCAAGTACCAACGTCACTTCTGGAGAAAGTTTATCAAAATTTTCTGTACCATAAATATGCCCATTCATATAATCTACTGCTCTTTTTTCTACCCCAGCGGCAGTAACAGCCCTATAGTTTGAATCATAGTTTATAGATCATCAGCAAGCTTTGTAAAACCCTTGTTCATTTTCTGATCAGTGCCTTTCAATTCTGGAGATCTTGAAATCAGTTTTTTAAAACTCATTTTAAAATATGAGGGAGATACAAGCTGAGAAAGTTTGGAGAAACCATTGTCACTTTCCATTACAGCCTTGCTACCTGTTAATTTATTAGCAATCGAATAATATTCATCTTTTAGTGTAACCCATCTTTTTTGGTCGTTGTTGATGTTAAGTGTCCATGGATCCAAACCTAAAATGAGTTTCTTTGGTAAACATCCTTTCTTTTCATACAATTCATAAATCCCTAATAGATCTTCGATAGAAGCCCCGCTTACTCCATTGTTAAAAAAAGTTTGGCCAGCAAAATGACTAGAGTTGACCAACATTACTCTACTTGAGCCTAAGACTAAAACTTCTGGGCATGATTTTGAATTATTGACCAAGTATTTATTCAAAAGTCTTTCATCGTAATTTGTAATGTTGGTAACGTGATGTCCTTTCAAGATTTCATCGGCTATTTTTTTTTCATAATCCATTGAAAACAGATTTGCAGCATCACCAAAATAATTTACCGTAACAACAAATAGAAATATTGGTGCTAATACTAAAACAACTCTTATTAAAAATCTATTCATTTTAGAATTGAAAGTAAATAAATTGGTTTTCATTAAAATTACCAAACATTAAAATAACAGCAATGATTACATAATACATGGTTATCCGCAAATAGTTTTTCCGAACATTTGAAACAATTTGAAGGGCATAGGCCGATTCTCTACCAATCCATTCAAAACATAAAAAAATAATGGTGATCAAAACGATAGGTATTGCTTTTTCAATTCCTGGGAAATAGGGAACCGAAAACAATGAACCTGAAAATATTCCCGAAATATATTCGAATGAGTGCCCTATATTATTTGCACGGAAGAAGATCCAAGCAAATACAGTTAATCCAAAGGTAATTACCATGGATAAAAACTCCTTTATATTGGGTAGATATTTACCTTTTGCAATGATATCTAAATTTGTTCTATTGGTATTGAAAATGATAGATGGCATGATATAAATAGCATTTAATGCTCCCCAGACAATAAATGTCCAGTTTGCGCCATGCCAAAAGCCACTTAACAAGAAAATGATAAAGGTATTTCTGATTTTCATCCATACACCTCCTCTGCTTCCTCCCAAGGGTATATATACATAATCTTTAAACCATGATGATAAAGAGATATGCCATCTACGCCAAAACTCGGCAATATCCCTTGAAAAATAAGGGAAGGCAAAGTTCTTTAATAACTCTATACCGAACAATCTGGCTGTACCTAAAGCAATATCAGAATATCCTGAAAAATCACAATAGATTTGAAAACTAAAGAACAATGCCCCTAAAACAAGCGTACTTCCAGAATAATCTCCTGAATTATTAAAAATAGCATTTGCATATTCTGCACAATTATCTGCAATTACAACTTTCTTAAATAGGCCCCACAAGATCTGACGTAAACCATCAACAGCTTGCGTATAGTTAAACTCTCTTTTCTTATGTATCTGAGGCAAAAGATGTGTGGCCCTTTCTATTGGCCCTGCAACAAGTAGTGGAAAAAAGCTAACAAAAACAGAATAATTAATGAAATTTCTTTCAGGTTCTATCCTGCCTTTATACAGATCGATCACATAAGATAATCCGTGGAAAGTATAAAAAGAAATCCCTACTGGCAATACGAGTTGTAAGGTTCCCAGGTTAGGTTTAAATCCCAGTAAGGATAATCCATCGGCAAATGAGGCCGCAAAAAAATTATAGTATTTAAATACGACGAGAATACCTAAGTTGATTCCTATACTAAGCCATAACCAAAATAGCTTTGATCGCTTATTTGTAGCACTATGAATTTTAATTCCTGTAAAATAGTCTAGTAAAATTGAAAAAACCAGTATAAATAGAAAACGCCAATCCCAACAAGCATAAAAATAATAGCTCGAAGCGAGTAATAAAATATTCTGTAGTTTTAGGTTTCCCTTTGTTCCAAACCAATAAAGTACAAAGACTATTGGTAGAAAAATGGCAAAGCTTAACGAGTTGAAGAGCATATTTTAAAAGCTTGGTCTAATGGGAAAGTTAAACAGTAGGTAAGGTTGTTGTTTCTAAAAACCCCCAACTTAAAGCCGTACCTTTCTTTATGCTTTTGGTTACTTTTTTACCTAAAACTTCGTTAAAATGTTTGGGATGCAGCCCAAAGCCCGGTCTAACAGACCTTACATTTATTGCTGTTAACACTTCACCCTCTTCTATATCTTCTGCAACATATAAAGACCTAGAAAAGTCCCGTCCCTTTAATTGTTTTTCCGTTAACTGATAATCAACAAGCCCAATTGCTTTTTCCGCTTCCCTCACCGATTTTACCATCGCAGTAAACTCTTCCTCATTCATAGAGAATGACGCATCTGGACCACCAATAGCCCTATCTATGATGAAATGTTTTTCTATGATCTTAGCACCAAAACAGGTAGCTACTACTGGTACTGTACTGCCAATGGTATGATCTGATAAACCACTGATTACCCCATATCTTTCAGCTAGATCTTTAACCATCATGATATTTGCCTCTTCAATTGGGGCAGGATAAGAAGATGTGCACTTCAACAAGGCAATATCTTTGTTCCCCATTTTGTGACAGGCAGCTAAGGCCAAATCGATATCTTCTAAGGTAGCTATTCCAGTAGATATGATAACTGGTTTCCCTTTTGAGGCTACATATTCGATTAACGGAATGTCCGTAATTTCAAAAGAGGCAATCTTATAGGCTGGCGTATCTAATGATTCTAGAAGGTCAACTGAGCTTTTATCAAATGGTGATGAAAAACAGATTAGACCTTCTGCTTTGGCTGCATTGAAAATTTGTTCGTGCCACTCCCAAGGAGTATAGGCTTCTTGATAAAGATCATAAAGGTATTTACCATCCCATATGGTTCCTTGTTTCAATCTAAAGTCATCATTCTTAACATCAAGCGTAATTGTATCTGCAGTATAAGTTTGTAGCTTAATCGCATCTGCACCAGCACGTTTTGCCGCTTTGATCGTTAACAAAGCATTTTCCAAACTTCCATTATGATTTGCCGATAACTCTGCAATAATAAATACCGAACTATTCTTATTGATTTCAAACGTTCCTATTTTCATGACCCTATCTTTTTTTCAAATTTAAAACTCTCCGCTTCCATTAATTGCAGGTAACCTAGCCTTTCAAAGGCTTTAATGGAGGCTATATTTTGTGGCAATACGTAACCTATTACTTCTTTAATCTCGTTATTGATTTCAATTAACTTTTCGACACCCTTTTTAAGCAACAAAATACCTAAACCTTGATGATGATATGCAGGTACTAACAGGTAACTGATCAGTGCTGAATTATTTTTGATATCAAATCTAATTGAACCTATGCTATGGCCCTTGATGGAAGCCATCAAATAGCAGCAATCTTTATGATTTATTTTTTGGGTAAACCAATTTACATGTTCTGCATACACTATTGGAGCAGTATTGAATGAGAATGCCCTTATTTTTGGCTCAGTTGCCCATTCAAATGTTTTTTGTACATCCTGCTCATTGGCTTGTCTTAAAACGAGTTCGTCTTGTTTAACCAACTGCTCAAATGCATTTAACAATCTAACACATGAATTGCCATCAATGTATGTTTTGATAGGTAAGTCTTCATTTTCAAATGACCGATCTATTGCGTTGATGAGATGGTCTCTTGAAAAATCTTCTGCACTTTCGAATGCACCCAAAGCATTATATTTTTCAAATATATTTTTTTGGTTATCAACATAGGTACCTGAAATGATCCTACAGCCTACTGCTATGGCTTCTTGTAAAATTCCACTTGCAGGAACAATTGCGAGCTGAGCCTTTTGCATGAGCTCACAAATCTCTTCTGATGTAATTGCATGTGACAGCTTACACCTTGAATCATTTTTAATCGCTTGTTCCAACTCATTTAAATGCGCATAGGCAGCACCGGTTACAATCAATATGTGTTCAAATCGTTTGTCTTTTTTAAGGACATCAACTACCAATTGTGTTAAATTCTTACTATCAGAACCACCAAAGCAGACAAAAGCTGTTTTGATTGGCAGCTTTATTTTTGGTTCTTTTGCCGCTTTTAAAAAAATAGGCCTTAATAATACATAGGACAAGCCTAACGCATACTGTGTATAAAGTTGTGCATGGTAATCTACTCCATTTACATTAGGCGTATGATTGATAATCAAATCGGCTAAAAAGGATTGTTGATTTAAATCATCAATATAAACCAATTTACAACCCTTTGCTTTTACCTTTTTTTGATAGCTCGAATCCAATTCGTAACTATCTAGTACCACAATATCTACAGGTTTTAAAAGCGCTAGAAATTCTTCTTCTTCTTTTATACGGATTAGCTTAAATTGAAGCTGGTCAATATCATTGGCGATTTTTTCTGGTATAGATCTGCAAACAAAGTTGATGTTGAAGTGGCTTTCGATCATCTGGGCCAAAGCAATACACCTAACCAAATGCCCTAAGCCAATATGATTACCTCCATCTGCCCTGAAAAAAACCGCCAACTTTTCCAATTAATTCAATCTTTTAAAACCGGAGTGCACAATAGGTCCTTCCAATAGGTTTTCTATCTTTTCACTTTCATTCTCGCATTTGCTTATTGTTGCAAAAACTTCATCTAAAGCATTAAAATACAGTTCAAATTTATCATCACTATGTTCTGTACAGGCATAAAAATTAGTACTGGCCAAGAACCCTTTCTTTAACATTTCTTGTGCAACCAGTGTTTTATAAGCTAGTGCGTTGTCGCTATTGATACTATAGGTACTCAATGCAGGTATACCCGCAACACTTATAGAAAGATGATGCGTTTTGGCTAGGTCTAACCAACCTTTTTGCATTTTTTTTCCAATGGCTGTAATCGTTTCCCACGATTTGATCCTTTCCATTACATTCAATGTAGCTAAGGCAGCTGTAGGTCCGATGCGCTCTGTCCAAAACGTACTGCTGATAAAAGTAGTCTGTGCAGCTTCCATTACAGATCTTTTACCCACAACAGCTGTTAGCGCATAACCATTACCAATTGTCTTTCCGTACATGGCCATATCTGGCTCTACTCCGTATTTTTTATAGATACCGCCATAAGTTTCCCTAAAGCCCGAAGTACATTCATCAAAGATCAATACAATGTTTCTCTGGGTAGCTAGGTCTCTCACTTTTTGCAAAAAGTTATCCTCAGGTCCAAAGTTTCTTAATACTTCCATTTTGATTACCCCTATCTCATTGTTATCAACGATAGATAAAAGCTCCTCATAATTATTATAATGAAAAGGATAGACAGTGTCCTTTAGGTTTTTCGGAACACCATTTGGACTTAAACCTGGGAGTAAGTGGCCTGAAAGTTCATCACCATCATTATGGTTTGCAGACAAGTACCAATCGTGCCAACCATGGTAACCACAAATAGCTACCTTGTCTTTACCCGATGCTGCTCTTGCAATCCTAATGGCAATTGAATTGGCTTCTCCACCACTCCTGGCAAATCTTACCATATCTGCCCATGGATTGATCTCTATTAATTTTTCTGCAAGATAGACCTCTTCTGGACAACTTAAGGTACTCATGTTTCCATTTTTCACCGTTTCCATTACAGCTGCATCCACCTCATCATTACCATAACCTAGTGTATTGGTACCGATGCCCATGATACACATGTCAATTAATTCTCTTCCATCTAAATCCCAAACCTTACAGCCTTTAGCCTTAGAAAAATAAGAAGGCCATTTTTCTGGCAAAAACATTTCCGGTCTTTTAGACAATAACATTGTACCTCCAGGTATTAAGGTTTTTGCCTTTTTATATAACTCTTGTCCTTTTCCCATACAATTAATTATTTTATTTCTCTAGGTCAATTGATTTATCGTAACCTTCGTTACGTCTATATTTTTGATTTATTTCTTTGATCTCTGGATGGTTATTTAAAGTATCAACATAGGTCAGCCAATCTTTGTCTGTACCTTCAATTTGAACCAACTTTTCTATAACTTCAAAATCTTCGATGGTATCAACCGTAAGTCTGATCAACGACAAATCCTCTGCATTTTCTACATTCAAAGCTTTAAAGATATGCCCTCCTTTAACATCTGAGTTTTTCCAGATATAAGGTGTTACATGTTCTCTTTCAGAAGTCAATGTAGCCTCTTTAAATGCTTTTTCCAATGCTGAGAACTTGAATACTTCAACATCTATTCCATCTGGATAAGATGGGTTTAAAGTATTGGAGGCATAATCTACATCATGTTCAATTGCTGCCCTTACTACTTTATCTATCATCGCTGGATCTATTAAAGGGCAATCAGAAGTTAACCTCACTACCCAATCAGGGTTTTCTGGTAAAGCAGCCTGATAGAAACGACCCAGTACATCATCTAACGAGCCTTGATAATATGCCACACCAAGTTCATTACAGATATCGATGATCGGTTCTACACCTTCTTCATGCGTCGTAGCAATTTTTAATTTGCTAATCAGTGCCGACTCCAAGAGTCCTTTTCAAATGAATGGTTAATAATGGTAGGCCATTAATTGTTTTAAGGATTTTCCTGGGCAATCTAGTTGATGCCACACGAGCTTGGGTAATAGCCAATACTTTCATTTAATTCCAATTTTTTGGATATAATAATTCTTTTTCTTCTACTGTTATTTTTTCGATCTCATTTCGTAATAATGGATCAAACTCTTTACCAAACATCTCCAAGTTTACTTTCAGTTGATCTGGATTGTCTACACCAATGATAATCTCATCGATTTGTTTTTGGAGCATCACATAGGCTATAGCCAATTCTTCTATAGTTAGTCTATAGGTTTTAGCAATTTCATGAATCTGATCCAAATAAGGAGATAATGGCGCTAATTTAATGGGTAGAGCTTGAGGCTCTTTGAAAAACAAACCCTGCAGATAAATAGACCTTACCTGAATAATTTTTTGCTGTTTTTTTGCTTCTTGCAATAAAATTCCTCTTTCATTGATATTATCAAATAGATTGAAAGGTAATTGAATAAAATCAATATGAGGATTTGAGATGGCTAATTCAAGTTCTGAGTTTTCATAAACAGATAATCCAATCTGTTTAAATTTCCCCTTTTCTTTTAAAGCTATAAGCTCTTGTATCAGATTTGGTTTATTAACGAAATCATTAAAATCATGATAAAAATAACAATTCAGGCTATCAATTCTCAATTCATTCAAAGTTCTCTCCAACTGTGAGCTTATATTTATAGCATTGCCTTTAAATTTAGAGTTCACTTCAAAAACAGTATTGCTTAACTTATGATATTCGCCTATAAGGGTCTGAGCATCTCCATAAGCATCTGCAGTATCCAATATAGAAATGCCTTTCTCCCAAGCTGTTTCAAGAATTGTATAGGCCAGCTGTTTGGATGGCTTACCTGCCTTATTATTTATTCCATAATCTATCCCCAGCTGTACCGTTCCTAAGACTATTTTTTTTGAATCCATCTGCTGTTATTGATCAAGTGCTAAAAATATTTGCCGTCTATTGTTCACTACCTTTTGGAAATTTGACAATGAATTTATTTTTTAAAATGAGCTGATTAGAGAACCCTGCTTTAAATTTAAAAATGTTGGTTTCTTTTGCATTTTGATTGCCATTATTTATAAAACCTAAATCAAACTTATTACAGCCCCAACTCTTGGCTAAATTAATTGAAGTTAAGATATTGTAATGTGCAATTGGTAAATTCTGTTCCATCAATTGCCTATCGTAAACTCCGACACCGTAATAAGCAATTTCCTTACCTAACATAATGTACGAACAGGATACGAGTTGACCTTGTAGATACCCCATTACCGAAAAAGCCTCGTCTAAAAGAATAGCTTCATATTGTTTTTGCCAAGTCTCATCACTTCGGGTTCTTTGCCCAGCTACTTTAATATGAAAATCTCTAAACGTATTGAACTTTTCAAGAGATGCATTGTCTTTTTTTATAATGTCTAATTCAAGATTATTTTTACCCCAATTCACTAATGATTTATAGCTCTTTCTAATATTCATCTTGATCAGGTCTTCAGAGATATTTAAATCGATTACAGAACTAAACTCTACCTCTATATCCTCAATCTTTGAAAAATACTCGGCACTGATAAACTCATTGGCATAAAAATACATTTCTTCAATTGTATCCTTTTTTACAAGCTCGTTCAGTTTCTGAATCAGCAATCTATAAGCCTGCTGTTTTTTTTCAACCGATTCAAATACACCTTCTATGATAGTAATGGGCCCACCAAAATGGGTTAACTTATCTTTTGCAGCGTATGCAACCATGGCCAGTACTGGAGCCGAATCGTCATACACTAATATCGACTTGTCAATAAAATCTTCTCCAAAATAGGTCTGGTAATAGGCCAATGAAGAGCTTGTAAAGTTAAACGAGCTTAAATAATGCTTCTTGTAAAAAATGGAGCCTTCAAATTCACTCTTTTCTACTAAGTTTAAACTTGATTGCAATACGGCTTTCATTAGCTATAAAAATTATCTATGCTTTGAATAACAAATTCTTGTTCCTCATCAGTTAAGGTTGGATACATGGGTAAACTGATACATCCTTTGTAGTAATTTTCAGATTGTGGAAAATCTCCTTCTTTCCATCCAAACTGGCGGTAATAAGGCATTAAATGACAAGGAATATAATGGATCTGTGCAAATATTTTATGCTTTCTTAAATGATTGTATAGTCCTAAACGATTTTCTACTTCAACTACATATAGATGATAAGCATGCCCTTCTATTGAACCACTCTGTCCTTTAATGAAATTTTTTCCTTTAAATGCACTTGCATATTTAGCTGCAATACTTCTTCTTCTGTCTAAACCTTCATCTGCTCTTTTCAATTGACTTGAACCCAAGGCAGCCTGAAAGTCAGTTAATCTATAATTAAACCCAAGTGTTTGCATTTCCATATACCATAACGGATAGGTTTCATCACCCCCAGCAAACTCGATGCTATTGGTATAAGCATCTTCACTTTTAACAATTCCGTGTGTCCTTAACTGTAACAGCTTTTTATATAGTTTTTCATCATTTGTGGTGACCATTCCTCCTTCTCCACATGCAATATGTTTCACTGGATGAAAAGAGAAAATTGCCAGATCGGCAAACTGACCATTACCACATTTTTGATCCACACCTTTTGAATCTTTAAAATAACCCCCAGGTGCATGGCAGGCATCCTCAACTATCCATAAGCCATATTCATTGGCCAAATTCCTGAATGCTTCTAGATCAACAGCCCTACCTGCAAAATCAACTGGTATAATGCCTTGGTATGTACCTTTTGGCGATGCTTCTAGTAATTTTCTAACTGCATTGATATCTAAGAGGTAAGTTGCCGGATCAATATCTGCAAAGACCACTTCACCCCCACAATAACGGACACAGTTGGCTGATGCTGCAAAAGTGATCGGGGTAGTAATTACCTTATCTCCTTTTTTTACATCCAAACTTAATGTACATAAGTGCAGGGCAGCTGTACCGTTAGCTACTGCAACCGCATATTTGGCACCTACATATTCTGCAAATGCTTTCTCAAATTCTGCTATTCTTGGCCCTTGTGTTAAATAATCTGACTGAAGTGCTTGTGCTACAACTTGTAGATCTTCTTCAGTGATGTGCTGTTTACCATAAGGGATGATTTTATCTTCCATTACATTTCAAATGTTGAGTCAACATGCTCCTTGATCAAGGCTCTTAAACTATCAACTGTTTCCCATTCTGTATTGTCGCCAGAATTGTAAGCAAAGCCTTCTTCTACTTTAACTGCATTAAATTCCTTTTTGAAATCTTCTAATTTCCAACTATGGGTTGCAGGTAAGATTGTATAATATTTACCTAGGTCATAAGTATAAAAAGAGTCAGAAGTGGTCATCATTTCTTCATGCACTTTCTCTCCAGGACGGATACCGACGATTGGGTGTTCGCATTCTGGGCCTATCGCCATGGCAATATCTGTTATTTTATAAGAAGGGATTTTTGGTATAAAAATTTCTCCACCCCAGGCGTTAAACAATGCATGCATTACCATATCTACACCACCTTGCAGTGAGATATTAAAGCGGGTCATGTTAGGATCGGTTATAGGTAGTTTGCCATCTTTCTTTTTATTAATGAAAAATGGAATTACAGAGTCCATTAGATCCCATTACGTTACCATAGCGCACCACAGAAAAACGAATTGGATTGTGGCCTTTAATATTATTGGCGGCAACAAATAATTTATCTGATGTTAATTTTGTAGCACCATATAAGTTGATAGGTGCACAAGCCTTATCTGTTGATAAAGCCACCACTCTTTCTACCGAGGTTTCCAAGCAAGCATCCACCACGTTTTGGGCACCCCCAATATTGGTTTTGATACACTCATCAGGGTTATATTCTGCAATAGGAACGTGTTTCATTGCCGCAGCATGGATAACATAATCAATTCCCTTCATTGCCCTTTTTAATCTCTCTCTATCTCTCACATCCCCAATAAAAAATCTTAGTTGCGGGTATTCATCTCCAGAATATTCCTGCGCCATCTGAAATTGTTTCTGTTCGTCTCGAGAATATATAACAATACGCTTAACCTCTGGCCAAACCTTTAATATATGTTTTGTTAAGGCTTTACCTAATGAACCAGTACCGCCCGTAATCAAAATCGATTTATTTGTAAGCATATAATATATCTATTTTATTTGTTCTAACATTTCATTTTGATACCAATCAAAAACAATCTTCAGCCCTTTTTCAAATTTAAACTCAGGATAGTAGTTCAATTCTCTAGATATTTTTTCAATACTTGCTTTTGAATGTTTAACATCACCAGCTCTTTCAGGACCATATACTGCATTAATATCTTTGTTAGAAATCCTTTTAAGCATTTCTATCATTTCATTTAGGCTTACTTGATCACCACAGGCCATGTTAAAGACCTCATGCTTCTCGAGCTTGTCATAAAGCAAAGCCCTTATATTTGCTTGAACAGCATTTTCTACAAAAGTGAAATCTCTACTCGTTATCCCATCACCATTTATGGTAGGGCTTGTATTTTCTATAAAATGCTTACAAAAAATTGGGATAACTGCAGCATATGGATTATTGGCATTTTGCTTAGGACCAAACACATTAAAATAGCGTAGACCAATGGTATGGAAACCATATACCTTACTGAATACATCTGCATAAAGTTCATTTACAGCTTTGGTAACTGCATAAGGAGATAAAGGTTTTCCTTCTACACCTTCTACCTTTGGTAGTTCTTTGCTATCTCCATACGTAGATGAGGAAGCAGCATAAACCATTCTTTTAACATTTGGCGCATCTTTTACCGCTGTTAACATATTCAGGAAACCTGAAATATTTGTTTCATTAGAAGTTATTGGATCAACTATTGAACGTGGAACAGATCCCAAAGCTGCTTGATGGCTTACAAAATCCATCCCTTCTACTGCTTTTTTACAGGTTTCTAGATCTCTGATATCGCCTTTTATAAATTCGAAATTAGGAAGTTCAATGAACTTTTCAATATTTGAATAATATCCATTTGATAAATTATCAAGTACCCTTACCTGACCAGCATTATAGCGCAATAAGTATTCTACAATATTACTTCCAATAAATCCAGCCCCTCCTGTAATTAAAAACTTATAAGAGGATAAATCTTTAGTATGGTATGGAATATGGTATAACTCTTTGTTGTACATCTTTATATTTATATTTAAATTCTACTATAGCTTTTAGATCTAATCTATTACAGTTTACCATCTGCTCTACTGCCAAGCATCCCCTTAACGTCATAAAGTATACTTTTGTCCTTCTGCAATGCCGAAAAATCTATTTGCAAGAATTCTTTGTGTGCAACGCCTAATACAATTGCATCATATTTTTCTTTTGGTAGTTGTTTAGTTGTAGTTAGCCCATATTCATGCGAAACTTCAGCTGGACTTGCCCATGGATCATAAATCGCAACCGTAATGCCATAGTCTTCTAATGCTTTTACCACATCAACTATTTTGGTGTTGCGAACATCAGGACAGTTTTCTTTAAATGTAAAACCCAACATTAATAACTGGGCACCATAAATGGCTATTCCTTTTTTGATCATTAACTTCACGATCTGAGAAGCCACATATTCGCCCATACTATCATTCAACCTTCTACCGGCTAAAATGATCTCTGGATGGTATCCTTTCTCTTGTGCTTTTTGTGCAAGGTAATATGGGTCAACTCCAATACAATGTCCACCTACTAGCCCAGGTTTAAATGGTAAAAAATTCCATTTCGTGCCTGCGGCCTCTAAAACTGCATGGGTATCAATATCTAAAATATTGAAGATCTTTGCCAATTCATTTACAAAAGCAATATTGATATCACGTTGCGAATTCTCAATTACTTTAGCTGCCTCTGCTACTTTGATAGAAGGTGCCAAATGTGTTCCTGCCTTGATTACTTTTTTATAGATATCATCAACCCTACGCCCTATTTCTGGTGTAGAACCAGAGGTCACTTTTAAGATTTTTGTTACGGTATGCTCTTTATCACCTGGATTGATACGCTCTGGAGAATATCCTGCGAAAAAATCTATATTAAACTTAAGCCCTGAAATTTTTTCCAGTACTGGTACACATTCATCTTCAGTAACACCAGGATAAACTGTTGACTCATAAATCACGATGTCGCCTTTTTTCAAAACCTTACCAACGGTTTCACTTGCTCTATATAAAGGAGTAAGGTCTGGTCTATTATTTTTGTCTACTGGAGTTGGAACTGTAACGATAAAAGTATTACATGTTTTTATGAAATCTATATCACTTGAAAATTGAAGAGAAGAATCTGCTAAACAGTCTGCATGGCTTTTTTCTAGCACCGACTGCAGAAATTCGCCCTCAATTTCTAATGTTCTGTCTAATCCTTCATTTAGTTCTTGTATTCTAACCTGATTAATATCAAATCCTGTGGTATGAAATATCTTTCCGAACTCAACCGCTAAAGGCAATCCTACATATCCAAGTCCAATGATTGCAATTTTTGGGCTTTGTGTATCTAAACTCATAATTAATAATTGTTAAAATCTTTTGAAGAAGCCTTTGAAAAAGTTCTTTACCGTACTTTTTTGATGTTTCACATCGTCTGAATAATATCCATAACCGTAGCCATAACCGTAGCCATAACCGTAACCATAACTTCCGCCCAATTTAACACCATTTAATACCACATTAAGCTTAGGGAATTTATGAAGACGACGTAATTCTTCTAAGTTTTTGATCTGCGCCTTATAGGTTACATCTTGTCTTACCAAGTAGATACTTGCATCGGTTAAACGTGCTAAAATCTGTGCATCTGTTACCAGCCCGATTGGTGGTGTATCGATTAAAATCTCGTCGAAATTCGCTTTTAGATATTCAAGTAAAGTTTCGATTTCTGGTTGTATCAATAACTCCGATGGATTAGGAGGAATTGGACCAGAGCCGATTACAAAGAAATTCTCATTCACTTTTGTTTGCTGAATGATATCTTTAATTTCTGCCTTACCAATCAAATAGTTACTCAAACCACTTTTATTTGCCAAATCCAAATACTTACTTACTTTCGGTTTTCTTAAATCCAACTCCAGCAAGGCTGTTTTTTTACCACTGATGGCCAAAGCTGCAGCAATGTTACTGGCCACAAATGATTTTCCTTCTCCAGACATACTCGAGGTAAAAAGTGTTACTTTTCCCTTACCAGGTTCTGGTTTGCCATGCAAAAACTGCATATTGGTACGGATGGCTCTAAACTGTTCGGCTATAGCCTTTCTACTATTGGCCTGTACCACAATTGCACCTGAGCCCTCTTCATATAAAATCTCACCTAATATTGGTACAGCTGTTAATTTGGAAATATCATTAGTATTTTCGATTTTATTATTTAGCAAACCTTTGGCATAGATATAACTGATTGGTAATAATACGCCAGCAATTAAAGCCACCAAATAGATCAATTGTCTCTTTGGTTTAATCGGGGCGTTACCTCCAAATGCTGGGTCTACCACTCTACTATCAGCAACCGAAGAAGCATAAGATAAAGCTGCCTCTTCCTTTTTTTGCAATAGGTACACATAGATACTTTCCTTAGAGGCTTTTTGTCTTTCTATGCTCAGCAATTGTCTTTCTTGACCTGGAATCTTTTTAATAGAGCTTTGGATTCTGCGATTCATTTCCTTGTAGCGCTTTTTTGGTATTATTTAAGGACAAGAAAATATTATCTACATTGGATTTGATACCATCTCTAGCTGATTCTATCTGTTTATTAATAATAGCAATATTTGGGTGGTTTGCGCCAACAGTTGCAAAGAGTTTATCTCTTTGTGCCTGCAATTCGCTCAATTGTGTAATCTGTCCTAATAATACGGGGTCCTCGATACCTAATGTACTCGGTAATTTTTCTTCAGAAGAGGTAGAGTTTACATAACGCTGAATATCCTGTATTACAGAGAGTTTTAGATTGACCTCATTTAACCTTACATCGTTCGCTTTTACATTATCCAAAAACAAGGTCGCGTCATTACTCATGTTGGTAATACCTCTGGTACTCTTAAAACCTTCTACATCTTTTTCTACATCTGTCAATTCACCGCTGATCAGTTTCAAACGCACATCGATAAATTCCATCGTACTTTGTGTAGTTTTATTTTTATCAGCCAATGCGGCTTCATTATAGACCTGCACCAATGTATTCAACACATCTTTACCACGCTGTGGAACAGTAGTTTGCAATTTCAGACTCAACACTGTTGATTGTTTACTTGCTAAGGTAACTGTAAGGTCTCCTAAATATTGATCTGCTACAGATAAAGGATTACGGATTGATAAGTTGATCAGATTTTTGTTTAGCTTTCTCCATTTATTAAAATTCGGGTTACGCGTAATTTTGAAAACTCCAAATTTATTCCGCTGTAAAGAATCCAGTAAGCCACTCATTTTCACCCTATTTAATGGGTCTTCAATTACATATGTGGTAGCAGAAGGAAAACTCAAATTAAGTGTTCTACCATACCATGCGCTATCAATTTCTATTACACCTATTTCAACAGGTTTAGTCTCATAAATATCTGATTGAATAACTCTACCTTCCACACTATAGCCAATCATCAAATTTAGGCGATTAACCACTTTACGCATCAATGTTTTGGATTTTAGGATTTCAATCTCGTTATCCACAACTTTTGAGCTCCCAAATAGGTTCAGCTCATTCAATAGATCATCTCCAGCTACTCCTCCACCTTTTTTCTGATCTTTGATCAATAAAGTGCTATTTACTGCATATACTTCTACCGTATAACGTAAATAGAAAAAAGCTGCGATTAGACAGATGGTTATTCCTAAAACAAAAACTGGCCAATGAAAGATATATTTGTTTATAATTTCCCTTACATTAACAGTTGACTCTTCAATCTCTGAATCTGATGGGGAGGCATGTTGTTCTTTAGTAGTATTATTCATTAATATGATAAATTAAAAACGAGAAATGATTATGGCAATTACAGATAATGCAGAAATAATTAAGCTGGCATTTCTATAACTCGAGTCAACACTGGCGTATTTAGCAGAACTTGGTGTGATCACCAGTACATCATTATTTTGCAGGTAATAGTAAGGTGAGTTGAACAATTCCTTACTTTGTAGGTCTAAACGAACCTGTTGCCTTTTACCTTGGTTTTCTCTTACCAAGAGTACATCATTTCTCTTGGCCGTGATGTTTAAGTCTCCAGCCAAGCCTAAGGCTTCAATTACAGTTATTCTTTCACTTTGTACAGGATATACCCCCGGACGGGCTACATCTCCTAGAACTGATACTTTAAAATTTGTTAAGCGTAAGCTAACCACTGGCTCTTTTAAATAATCGCCTTTGATCAACTTCGTTTGTATCATTTCTCTTGCATCTGCCGTACTTAAACCTTCTACCTTAATAGAACCTAAATATGGTAATTGTATAGAACCGTTTTGATTACGATAAATCCATTTACAGCATTTGCAGCATTACTTCCAGTTGCCGACCCCCCTTGCATTACCGCGGTATTGCCCATATTAAAAATGGCTGAAGCCTCATTACTCAAACTAGAAACGGTAATGGCTAAAATATCATCCTTTTGGATTTTGAGAATGGTTTGATTTTGAATTTCCTCTGATAAATTGCCAGGAGGCAGATCAACAAAATAAGGAATGGTTTTGTATTTAACACCGCAGGCACTTAAAAAAAGTACAGCTATAAATAAGTAGATTGTTTTTTTCATAGAACGTTTTTCAATTAGATTATTTCTTCAAATATACTAACATGAGCTTACCGAATTACCAATTAGAGTTATTTTTATATCGTCCATTAATGTAATCATTTAAGTATTGATTAATGAATTGTCATCTAAAAGCAAAATTCATGCCTATTCAACTGACAATTTACAGTTCAACAACTTTTAAGCAAATCATTAATTTAAAAAGCTATTAATCAACTATTTAAATCTCCATTTTTCTTATTAAATCTATCCCTTTAGCTAAACAACTAAAAGATTCACCATCTACATGCGGTTTACGCTTAAACCTTGAGTTGATGAAGCTTGTAAATTTATCCTTTTAAAGTGGCTTGCTCAATTCTAGTAGATTTAAGCTATCATTTAGTCTAGCAACATGGGTTTAGCGTAGACATTAAGAAATAAATCTCAAGTACGAACTCAGTCATTGTAGTAGATCATGGAATAATTAAGAGTGGTTATACTTATTTTCTTGAACCCACTACTAAGATATTTTGGTTAATTTTTAGATGGATTAAAGTGAATACATCAGTCCGATCTTTGCATGAAAATTGGTCACATCATTTTTAGGACCATACCAATATTCTCCTGTTGGTGGATCTGGCAAAAAATACTCGTAATTGAACGATTTGATAAGACCCATTTCTGCATTCAATGTAAATTTTTTAAAAGTCCAATCAAATTGACCGATCGCACTGAGGTCTACCCATTTTCTTCTAGAATCTTTGGTTGCTGTAAAGGCACGATTATATAAATCGTTGTTATGTACTCTTCTTTCTATCACCAAGCCAATCCGTTTCAATGCCTTTACCCAAGCCACATCAAGAGTCTGCGTATTGTCTGGTCCACCACCAGCTCCTAAAAACTGTCCTTTATTGGTATAACCTTGCAGCACTTGCGAATGTGAATACCAATAACCAGCTGCTCTAACCTCATTGCTGTTAGACGATTCTAGTTGGCTTAATTCTAAACCCACTTGGATGAATTCATTTGCTTTTTGTTTCAATGGCATCAATTTTCTAAAACCTACTACGTATGCTCTACTGTGTTCCGGTTCTAAAAAGGCATCACGGCCATTCCAAGAATGGTCCTCTCTTCCATATTGGAAATAGATTTCTGACCGTGACTCTGGCCATACCCAACGCATAAAAAAGGAGATTCTTTGGTCTCGGTTCTTTGCATCCTCTGTATTTGAATTTGAGTCTTTGGCATATGCAGCCTTAGTTAAGAATGAAAAAACTGGCAGATAATCTCCAAAACTATCTACATCAGTATGGTAAGCCATAAAGGTCCGGTCAAAGCCTACATATAATCCAGGCACCCATTTAGGTTGATAAGTAATGACCATCCCATTGATGTAACGCCAAGTCTGACTTTTCGACTTGTAGGGAGAACCTATGGGCTGATCAAAGCCTGAATTTTCTAATTTACCAGCAATCAATTGCCCTTCAAAAGAACCGATAAAAGTTTGAACAGGCCTCAAAGTATTTAAAGTCAAATGTTTAAAACCAGGAGCGTTATTGGTCATCAGCAAAGCATTATACCTTCCTGGCCCCCACCACAAGTTCTCATTTGAAATGCCGACAGATGCTGCTCCAAAGTTTAGACGAACAGAACTTTGTCCCCAATCCAATTTGCTATAAGAACCATTACCATACCTAGTTGGTGCATCAACAGAGTTTTGATAGACATAATAATTATTTATCAAACTAGCTGGTTGATTGTAGTCTGTTAAAATTGGGTATTTGGCATTTTGTGCAAACACATATTCTGGTCTTAATTGTACTGTTAAAGGGCCCGCTTTAAAAAATACACCCGCCGATAACATGGTCTCGTATCCTTTAGAAGGAATCATCGCTCCATCGTTTATTCCATAAGGATGATGACTATTGTACTGTTGTTGTAAAGTGATTGGCAAAGCATATAATCCAATTTTTTCGTTTTTGCTCGACCATATGCTGGTACGCAAATTTATATGTGAGTCTGCATCTCCATATTTCAGTTCATCGGTTGCCGAGAGGAACAATGGCCTGATGATAAAAGATCTTTTTGAGGTATCATTCCCTAACAATTGTTGTCTTCTTACATTGTCTTCTAGGTTGGGTAAAAGCCCAACAGGAAATGTTTGGGCAGACAAATAAAGGCTTTGAGCAATTAACAGCAACAAGGCACTTGTTAGTTTTATAATTTTCATCAATGGGGCCTGATTAATGGTGGTTATATAAAGATAGTTTATAATCTAATTGGGCGCAAATTACATTTATGGCGAACTATGTTTAATAAGGAATGTTTTATTCTAACGGCAAGATATAAACAACGAAACATCAGGATTTCCCTTTAAAAATGGAACGGATGGTTAGTCCAATGATCTGGAGCGAGCCCCAAGCTGATTGGCTCATCTGCATGGACTCTAAATTGATCTTGATCTTATCTGGCATTACAAAATCGATGTAGGCCTGTTCTGGATTTTTATAATTAGCTAATATGGCACTTTCAGCTACATATTTAATAGAAGCCATATCAGTAATCCCTGGCTTAAGTGTCAAAACTTTGAGTTGAGCTGGTGTATACATCTCTACATACTTTCTCACTTCTGGCCTAGGGCCAACCAAACTCATATCCCCAATCAATACATTAATGAGCTGGGGCAGTTCATCTAATTTAAACTTGCGTAAAAAATAACCAATAGGTGTAATCCGGGTATCTTTTTCACCAAGCGTCAACAAACCATCCTTTTCCGCATTGGGATACATGGTCCTGAACTTTAACAACTTAAAATCTTTATTATATTGACCAACCCTTACCTGTTTATATAAGGCCGGCCCTTTAGAAGTAACTAAGATGACTATACTGATCAAAATTAAAAATGGAAGCAGCATCAGTAGACCTATGGCTGCAAGCAATACGTCAAGCAGTCTTTTCACTCGCCTTAATGCTATGGTATGAATCCTCAACTACAGTACATATCTGATTCTACCTCTTCTTTGGTCAACTGCGGATAAATAGGTAGAGAAATCTCTCTGGCATAATTATCATAAGCAACTGGAAAGTCCTGGATATTAAAACCTTTATCCTTAAAAGCGGTTAACATGGGCAATGGTATAAAGTGTACATTTACAGCAATCCCTTCTGCTGTTATCTTTTCAATGATCGCATCTCTTTCATTTTCGGTAATACCATTGATCCGGAGTGCGTAAATGTGATAACATGATTCTCTTGAGCCATCTTTTAAAGTTGGTGGTTGTGCCCAGCCTTTTTTATTAAAGAATGTTTCGTATTGATTGGCAATTTTGGCTCTATCCTTGATCAACTGGCCACTATACTTACGAATCTGCGCCAAACCTATGGCAGCACAGATATCAGGCATATTCACTTTTAGGCCATCAAACAAAATATCATATCTCCAACCACTCCCATTACTTTTGCTGAATGCGTCTTTGGTCTGGCCATTTAGTGACCAGAGGCGCATCAGGTCATATACTGCTTTAGGATCAAAATTACTTGGAAGCTGTAGGCTGATTGCTCCTCCTTCTGCTGTGGTAATATTCTTTACGGCATGCATAGAAAAGATATTTACATCTGCGCATACGCCAGCATTACGTCCTTTATACTTGGCACCTATTGAATGAGCTGCATCTGCAATGATCATGATGCGTCCTATTTTTGACTGCACCTCACTTTCCGCTACAAACAGCGATTGAACTTCTGGACGATTGACCACTTCTTTCAACTGGTCGTAATCACACATCAGACCTGCGATATCCACTCCGATGATCGCTTTGGTTCTACTGGTAATTGCTTTTGCTACTGCAGCTGGATCAATGGTAAAATCTGTCAACACATCAACCAATACAGGTGTAGCTCCGCAATGAATTACACTTAATGCTGTTGCGGCATAGGTATAAGCTGGTACAATTACTTCATCTCCAGCCTTTACACCAAGCCATTTTAAAGTTAAAATAGCTCCTGAGGTCCATGAGTTTACACATAAGGTTTGCTGACAGCCAGTAAGCTGATTGATTTCATGCTCCAATGCCTTTACTTTTGGACCTGTGGTGATCCACCCAGACCTTAAAGTATCCTCAACTTCCTTAAGCACATCATCATCTACAAATGGAGGAGAAAAAGGGATTCTCATGTAATCAGTTTCTTATAGTATAAATTCATTTCTCTTTTACCTTGAAAAAAAGATTTTACAAAGGTATAATTGTTCTTGTGATAAAATTGATTTGCATAAAAATTATCATGGGTATCAGTTGACAATATTAAACAATCATAGGCTAATTTAATCAATTCTTTTTCAAAGGCTACTAAAACATTCTTCCCAATTCCTTTCGATTCTTTAGCCTGATCTACACAAATTGACAAAAGCATGGGTACATGTTGATATGTAGTCCCTACCTTACTGCCAAAACTCTTGACCAATCGAAATACACCTTTTGGTTGTGCGATTAACTTAGGAAGAGCCTTTAGCAATAAGCCTACACCATTCGTCTTTAATATATCGCTATAAAACCCCGTATTTTGTTGTGTACCTATCGCAAACCCAACTAAATCATTACCTGCAAAGGCCCCAAAGCCAATGCCATTTTTATGCATCAATACCGCTTTATAAAATTCTTTCAAAAAAGGCTGACCTAAAGAGGTCAAAAAAAAACCCTTAAAGGCGCTATAATGTAAAGCTGCGATTGGATGTGCCTCTGCCGGTGTTAATCTCCTAATTTCTATGTTCATTCAAGTGCAGAAGTAAAGCTACATTAATTTATTTTACAAAAACCTTAAAGGTAACCAATTCCATTAAAATAGTAATTACATCGATAAAGCATTTGAAAGCAAGGCAAATTATATGCCAATCTTTAACCTATTGTTTTTAAATGGACGTGGTCAGTGTTGATTGATCTGTAAAACCTTTTCGGCCAATACTACAGCTTTCTGATATTGTTTTACCGCATCAAATTCGTCAGCCAGTACCAAAGCATTTGTTTTCATTTGTAAACGCAGGGCTTGATCATTTACCAATTGTAGTACCGCAGCAAACATCGCTTCTGCATTTTCAGGCTGATATTGTATACCTACTTGTCTTTCTGATACAAAACTACCCAAATCTCTGCCTAGCGAATTAACCAAAGGCAAACCTGCTGCTAAGTAATCGTAAGCTTTAATTGGCATGGATACCGTTGAATGTAGCACATAACTTGACAAAGCAATATCACATTTTGTGTATAACAGATTCAGGTCTTGTGGCAACAGGCTACCCAGATAAACCACATTGGTTAGCTTCTCCGTGGCAATAAATTGTTCAACTCTCTCTTTTAAGGGGCCATCACCAGCAATCAATAGCTTAACTCCTACATTTCGTTTGGCCAACAATAGTCCGCATTGCAATAGCGTATCAATATCATAATTGGAGCCCAACGTACCGGCATAGACCAGCCAAACTTCTCCATCTTTTTTCTCAAGGCTGTTGAGCTCTTTTTTTTGATAATCATGACCAACAGGTACTTTTACCTCTTCTACATTCAGTCCCCAATATACCACCGCACCGGGTACCATCGGTTTGGCATTAAGACCAATCTGCAGGTAATCTCTGGCCACGGCCATTATTCCATCTGCTTTTTTGAATAAGAGATTTCTCCTATAATATAGTGGGGCAAAAATGAATTTCCCTAAAAAATCCAATCGGTTTGGTAAAAGGATATTGAACAGTTCGGGCCAAAGATCAATCACATCAATGATCAAAGCAGCTTCTTTCTGTTTGACCAATTTCTTAATGATGTCAAAAATAAAAAGCGCGGGCTCTCCTAAAATGATGAGGTCTGGCTTTTCATTGGTTTCGAGTGCTTTTGCACATAAGTTTTTTGCATAGGTGCGTTCATATTTTATCCTTGCAAAAGAAATATGCCCCGAATAACCTGTAGATGGGACAATTTTGATCAGATAGTTTGGATTGACCTGTATATCTTTCCAAGTTTCGGCTCGTTTCTCTTTAGATCGATGTTGGATGTTGGATACCCAAGAGACCACCTGATGACCGTTAGCTACGAATGCATTGGCAATTAAGGTAGTACGGTAAGTACGCCAACCTTCTCCAGGAATATTACCATATGGATTGATGACCCAAACCTTCATGATTTACCCCTCATTCCATTATAAAAAAGAAAAGGATCTTTAACCAATTTAAGACCTGTTTCTAATTTCCTTAATAAATAAGGTTTTTCTTTATAAATTCCTCTCTCACTAAAATCCATTTCAATCTGGTTAAGCTTAAACAAGGCTGGCATGGCTGGATGCCATTTGCCTTTGATGATACCTGTATGGGTATACAGCATAGCAGGATTGGCCTCATTATAGATTTCGCGGTTCAAAGTCAAAAAAAGGTCTCTTTTCTTTTTTGCTCGTTGGGTACCAAAAATTTCGAACATCCATCCATTTTCTTCGGGTTTAAGATAACTTTTCAAAGTTTCCTTACTCCATATTCCAGCTTGGGTAGAAATGCGGTACCTGGTATTGAGCACCTTGCACAAACGCTTATCTTTAGCCCATGGCTTAAACGGAGCAGTATTTCCAAAATGGGTCAAGCCGATATATTTGATCTCTTATTGGCCAGCATCAAGGTTAGCAGCTCATTGATCAAATGATCATCTACGGCTTGTTCTAAAAAATAATCCTCTTGTAAGTATAAGACCAATTCTGTTTCTACTTGGTCTAATGCATTTAACAAACATTCGCTCCAAGTCAATCTTCGTTCAGGATGCTTGCTATTGGCCATGCTACAATGGATAGGCAAGTCTTGATATCGATACCCAGTTTTCCACTCAGTATTTAAAAGGATAGGCACTCCTGTTGCGTTCCAATATTTCTGATAGAGCTTAAAGAACGGATCCCAGCAATCTTCAAAATTGTCAGACGAGTTTACAAGAATGGTATAATCTAAATTCATAGCAACTATTTATTGAGCTTCAATTTTTGGTTTGGCAAACATACTCCAGAAAACAACAAAAGCAGGCCAAAGGTAACAGCAGTTATAAAAAAATAACTGAATGTTGTAAATATAAAACCCATCAATAAAAAGGCCAAACCTCCAGCCAAGAGCAGCAATAAAGTTGGTAATAATTTATATTTGGTGTAGTCAAATCGTTTTTGATAGATCAAACAGCTTAAATAAATGGTATTTGCCAAACCATAATATAAAATGGCATTGTGATCTAGGTCTTTTAATAATTTAATAGCTCCATAAAAATAGGTCACTCCATAAACACCAGAGGTAATCATAAGCCCGGCAACAAGTGTAAAAAGGCTATAGGCATTAAGCTTCTGATGAAAACGTTCAACCTCATTACTTCTTACCAAACCGCCCAATTCACTCGACACCTTGGTATTGAGTGGGAACAAGACCCCATTAGTCACCTTTGTCAACTGATCTGCAGAATAGGCTATATCTGATCCTTGTGCAGCATTTGGATTGAGCACAATTAAATTTCTATCCCTGGCTATGATCAATTGGGCCAAAGCATTAAAAGAAGCAAAACTAAACCCATATAACAGATCGGGTCTCATTTTCTCTTTTAAATAAGCCTTAATTGGAATAATCTTTCCGCCATAGCCCAAAAAAGCACTTTTTATAAAGAAACAAATGCCCAAAAGATTTCCAATTGACATCACCAATACCACATGGTTTACAGAAATTTCTGAAATATGGGCAATATATTTAACAATCAAGATAAGCACTAAAGGAAAAACTGTCCTGAAAATCTCTATGGCAGACATTAAAATAAATCTTTGCTTTAACTGATAATGGATCAGTGCTACCGAACTCAGTAAATGGCTAATGATGAACAAATAGACCACCCATCTGGACAGCAATATAAAAGCATCAAAAAACAGGGCCAGTTCTAATGGTACTACCATTAAAACCATAAACAGTATCACATAAAAATAAATGACTTTTTGATATTCGGATCCAAAATGGAACGCATTTTTGAGCAAAAGGCCTCCTAATACACCACCTGCTAACGTAGACAATAAAGTGAGGTTGGCAAAACTACTAGAAAAACTTCCATAACCATCGTTGCTGATAATTGCCCGGAGCAATCCAAATAACAACAGCCCAAATAAGCCATTAACCAGCCGGCTTCCTATTAATACAATGATATTCTTCATTTGGGTTGAAAAGCGTACATACCTAGTTTGGCCAGCAATCTAAATATCAATTCTTTCAAGCGATAATCTAAATCGGCAGAACTTCTACCAGAAGAAAGAAAATCGGCATGGAGCAAAGGGTAACTGATGGCTACAGCTTGATGCGGAATAGATTTGATATAACTATAAAAGTGATATTCTAGAGGTTTTAAGTTCGACATTATAGCAAGTTGACCATAGAAATATACGCACAAATCTATGAAAGAATGAACGGGAAGTATGTAAAAACTAGTCAAACAAAATTTAACTACGGTTCTAAATGGGTTACCCATTCTGTAAATTATCCCATTTTCTGCTTTTGCAATAATATCTTCTAGATTTTTCACCTCATAGCCAGCACTGATCTTTAATACAAACTTAAAATTTCGCAAAATGACAAGAAGATTTGGTAATGCTTGATTCAATAATATCGTTTCTAACCTAGAAGGACCATTGATTTTGTACTCATCTGGTGGCAAAGTATAAGAAGCCGCTGCAAGCTCAACAATGGTCAGCTCTACCTTTAAATCACCTATTAACGCTTGGGCATTAAAATCCGCGGGGAGTGTATTGTCCAAAAGCAGAAAATTGGAAAATCCTATATGTGCCAAACAGGAAAGACTATGCTGTACCCTAACCATCCTATTTACTGCCGCTGTCTTTAAACGTTCGCCATTTTGTCCAACAAAAAGAGCAGAAGTAATGATTACAGCAGTATCCTCAATGTTTAATTTTTGTTTCGACATCTATTCAATTAATGGTTTTTTTCCACGGTCTTCTATTTTAAACAAAAAGTGGAACGATAAGCAGATCCAAGAACCGATCATGTAAAAAAATATGTCTGTAAATAAGCTATAACAAACAAAAAGAAAAAAAGTAGAAAATATAAATATGGTACTGTCACTTTTTGGGATCAAATCTATCAGACCTAATATAGCTCCAATGATCAGATAATAAATCAAAGACCCAATATATCCAAAAGCTGCCAGAGAATCGGCAAATGCTGTAAACACGTTAAAACGATGTGGGATATTAACTACCTGTTGGTCTATTGTCCTTGGATTAGAAATGCCTATGATCGAACCTGCTTCTCTCAATAGTGCAGTTTGCCCGATGTTAAAATCTATATAGGCTACATCATTGATTTCTATCCATTGGCAAAATGATGGAATTGAACTAGAAAAATATTCATTGATCAAAACGATAGAATCAAAGGCAGAAAATTTCTCGTTAGCTTCCACCCTTGTTAAACTTATAAAATAGAAAAACGAAAGCATGGCTATAGAGAGTATAATTGCCGCTCTTTTTAAAACCTTCGGAAAAACATAATTGCGTTGGTATAACAAGTAAACAATTGCTCCTATGAGGATGATTACTACAATCAATAAATTGCCCTTGCCCCCATTAGAAAAAGACAACAGGCCTCCAAGCAAAATTACGGCGACAAGTACCCATACACTTTTATTTTTCCTAAAAAAATACAATGGCCCAACGATGGCCAATGGATACACAAAATTTCCGATAAACTTATAATATCTATTGACGGTAATCTTCTGCTCAAACAATTCTCCCCTTAACTCTGCCAATTGATTTTGGATATAGAATGTCCATACGTCTGTTGTGTACAATACCATACAAATACCAATAGTGGCTAGTACTAGACAGACGAGATAAAGTGTTTGGCTAGACATTTTGATGCGCTGCACATTAACCAATTGATGAAAAGAATTAAAGGTAAAAAGCGACGCCAAGAGCACACATATAAAATGAGCATAAAGGATAATAATGCCTTTATAAGTCATAAACGCTATAGATGCTGGACTAAAGATGGCCAACAGATAAATGGTAATTGCCCAAACCAAACAATAGATGGTTACCAAAAGACCTATCAGTTTGTTAAATCTCAACAAAAATACACCTGCTAAAAAAATGGTATTGGTTAAAAGTAAAAACAGCGCAAGTTCCATCTTTTAGCTGAGCTTCAGTAAAATAGACCTTCTCAATAATAAGACAACAATAATCAACAAAAAGGACATTATCACAGCAGCAATTGGATACATGAACATATAGTCTGCATCGTCTTTCAATGGCAGAACAGGCTGATCAATTACTTGTATCAACGGTGTTTCTTTTCTAAGACTTACCTTCGACATCTCCAGATTTTTAAGCAGTTCTCCAAGTACAGCCTTATTCGTTTCTGCAGAGAATTGTGCCCTTTGCACTGGAACCATCCGCTGTACTTGCCTTGTAGGGTTCAGGTTTGGTGTGGCATCTGTTGCAGCAACTGCTGTATAGATAGACCCATCCATTACCTCTCTTACAGAGTCTGTTTTCTGTTGAAGTATATTTACATTATCTGTTGCTTTTTTTGTCTTGGTCTGTATATAAAAATCGTTAACTGTTTTAACGATCTGATTGTTGAATTCTTTGGCAAAGGTTTCATCAGGGGCTTTAACTTCAACCCTTATAATATCTAAACGTTGGTTCGGTTTGGTAACAGTTAGGTACTTTTTATTGATTTGGGCCACTACTTTACCCATTATACTATCGCGTAAACGCAAAGTAGCCATATCTTTGGCTTGTGTTCGCTTTTCGTAAGCAGCAAACTTGAGGTTAACTAAAGCAGGTTGACTTGCCCATTTCTTTTTAAGCTGGTTAAATTCTATATATCTATTAATAAGCAATTGTGTGGTATCTCCAGCAATTGGGCTAAGCAATGCCTTTTCTATCATTGCTCTAGATTTATAAAGCTCAAGGATATTGTCTCCCTGAAAGATACCGCCACCGCCTCCACCAAGATCCAGTCCTACCATAGAAGCCAAACCGAGATATTGCCCTAATCCACCACCAGAACTCTCGCCATTTTCTAAAACAAAAGTAGTATCAGCCGTATATACAGGCTTCTTTAAATAGATATACGCAAATCCAATTAATCCCCCCAATAAGGTACAGCATAAAATAACACGCCATTTAGTCCATAGGTAAGACCGCCAATCGCTAAATACGACGAATAACTTCTTTAACGAAGTTTCCTCTTGATCAGCTGGTAAAAGATTAGGGTGTCCTGTTGCCATACGTTATACTTTTATTTACAATACCTATTCATTAATCAATGCCAAAAGATTTAAGCTATATTTTACCTAAATAAAGTAATCACAATAGCTGCCAATGAAGCTACTGCCGTACTGATTGCTATCCATCCTTGGGTTGACAATGGTTCTTTAGCTGCTCTTTTTGGCACTAAAATTTCTGAACCAGGCTTTATTTTTGGATAACTTCTAAAAAACAAAAACTTCTTTACTGCCTCTGCCGATCCATTGGCATATTTGACATATACATTGCGTTTGAGGGCATTGGCGGTAAAGCCCCCAGCACCATTGATATATTGTTTTAACCCTTTTCGTGGTCTAAAAACAATACCATTAGGATTTAATACTTCTCCTGTTACTTTTACGGTTTGTAGCATTTTAGGCACCCTAATTACATCTCCATCTTCCAATATCAGATCATAAGCCGCATAAGGTTTCTTCAAGATATCTTGCAGATCAATTCCTACTAAATCCGATTGTAATAATTTTTGTTCTAACTCTGCAGACAAAGTATCTTTAACCCCCGTTTGTTGTACTCTTTTTAGGTTCAACAATTTTTTATCTTCTTCTTCTTTGTTATTGATTGCATTTTTGCTGGCTGGGTTGGTTTTCTCTGCACCTGGTCTTTTTAAAGATGCACCTTCGGCATAGGCAGAGTTGGTTAAGCCACCTGCTCTTTTAACCACATCAGATATCCTTTCGTCTTTTCTGTTGATGGTATAGGTACCTGGATATAAAACTTCTCCTTCCAGTTTGACCTGTTTCTGCACAGTATAACCTTCTGCGTTACGCACTGATACAATATCAAATGGTTCTAATATAAATTGTTGGTTGAGTAAACGTAGGTCTTTATCTACATTGACTACAAATATCTCTGCTGTACGGGCAGAAGCAGAATTTGCGTCACTGTTTTTAATCCTTCTCGAAATTTCAATCCTGGTAGGTGTTGCCCCTTCCTTAAACCCACCAGCCATCTGAACCAGATCCTCTAAGTGCATTGCTTTGGCATAATCAAAATCTCCAGGTGAACGTACTTCTCCTTGGATACTTACCTTATATTCATCCCTCATGTCGAACAAAGAGCTAATGGTCACTTTATCTTCCCTTTTTAAGGGAATGTCGGTCGTCTCTCCAGACATGATCTTAGCTACATCAAAAGAAAGCAAAGCTGGTGTATTATCTGTATTTAAACGACTGATGTAACCTCTATACAAAAAGGCATCTTCTGTTAGGCCATCGGCCTTTTTGATCAATCCTTTTAAGGTTAATCCCTTATCCAATTCATATTGCCCTGGTCTAAAAACGGCACCAATAATCTGTACCCGGTTTTCAAAGCGGTCTAAAATTGATTCTACAATAAACTTATCTCCATTGTTAGGTTGATAATTTGCATAGTCTGCAGCTTCTACATCTGTAATCCGGCGCTCTTTGTCCGTGTTCTGTAAAACCTTGATCTTACCTGTATAGGCTTGGTTGCTAAAACCGCCAGCAAAATCCAACACATTTTTTAACGATTCGCCTTTAACAACTTCAAACAAGGCAAATCTTTTGATCTCTCCAATTATTTCTACCCTTGTCTGGTATACAGGTACATGGATTACATCTTGGTCCTGTAACCTGATATTACCTTTTTGAATACCATTTAAAAGAAAATCATAAACATCGATGGTTGTAATTATCTTGTTGTTGCGGATCACTTGAATGTTTCGAAACGATCCATTTTCATTTGGCCCACCAGAAGCATATAACGCATTGAATACGGTAGCTAGAGATGGTAATGTATAAGTTCCAGGTTTTACAATGGCTCCAGTAAGTACCACCTTTATACTCCGGATATTGCCCAGGTTTACCGCTACATTGGTACGTCCACTGCGCAAAGCTGGGTAAGTGGACGACATTGCTGTCCTAATCTTTGCAGTCGCCTGTTCTATAGATAGACCTGCCACACTAATCAAACCTACATATTGGAGACGAATGGTACCATCTGGACTAACTTTTAGTTTATAGTCCTGTTCATTGTCGCCCGTAATATCTATCAACAATTCATCATCCGGTCCGATGATATATCCCTTAGGTGTAGCCATACGTAAGTTAGGCTCGAAGGTAATCTCGCCATTCTTGAATAGGTCTGCCCCAAATATTTTGGGTTTTAAGCCTTCAAAAAGCTCTTGCATCGCCAACTTTTCTTCATCAGCTACCGATTTTTTGTCAAACTCATTGGTTTGTTTGCCCTTGTTTTTATTATTTAACAAACTATCGGCCTGTGTATTTTCGTATGTTCTTGACTTGTTTTGGTCTTTAGCACTTTTTTGGTCTTTGGGCAGGTTATTCCCATCCAACTTTCTTATTTTTTCTACCCTCAACCTTAGTTTCTGGATTTCTGTGGCTTTCATTCCTTGTGCTGCTGCCATTTGTTCTAACTGTTGGTCGTTATATCCTATGGCCTCTGCACGTTGAATAAGCTGTCTAATCTGTGTATCTGTTAGATCATCAACTTTTATATCTGTATAATTCGTTTGTGCAACTGCTACTTGTGCAATCACCAAAGCAAAAAAGAAAAATAATAGGGTAAATATTTTCTTGAATTTCATATGCATTCTTGGTAGTGTTGAGCTTATTTCTTAAAATAATTAAGATAGGTAAAATTTATTTCTTGCTATGTAAAGCTTAACTAAATTCTATTTATAGTTTATGCCCAATGTGTTTGTTACAACAAACATACGGAATTATTTATTTAACCAAATCTTCCTTTTAAGCTTAAAGACAGAAAAACAAAAACTATAATTTTGCATTCAAGCCCTACCAATGTAATGATACAATGGTCAAGTTGGTCAATACTTTAGCGCATACACCAAAAGGTTAAACAGCTATTTCATAAATTTATTCCTTAGCTTCGCAGCTATTCATTACAGTTAAAAGAAAATTATGTTTTTTTTCAATCGCTCGCGGAATTCCAGCCATTCAGATTTTAGTGCAGTAGGCTTAGACATGCATTCGCATTTGATTCCAGGTGTTGATGATGGAGCTAAAGATGTAGAAGACAGTATTCAATTGATCAGTGGCTTGAAAAGTCTGGGATTTGAACATCTGATTACCACCCCCCATACCTTGCAAGATATACACCCTAATACAATGGATAGTCTAAGCAAGGGCCATACATTATTAGATGGAAAACTACCAGAAGGATCAAGCCTAAGCCTATCTTCAGAATATTACCTAGATGACCAGTTCAAAGACCAAGTCAATGCAGATAAGGTGATGCCATTTAAGGGCAACAGGTTATTGGTCGAGTTTAGCCAGATTTCTAAGCCACATCATTTAGAAGAAGAAATTTTTAATTTGGGCATCAAAGGCTACCAGATTGTTTTGGCGCATCCAGAACGTTATCTCTTTTTTCACAGGCAATTTGATTATTATACCAGGATCAAAGAAATGGGCGTTGAACTACAGGTAAATGCATTGTCATTGACCCAACATTATGGAAAGGGCATCAAAGCAATAGCCGAAAAACTGATTGAAAATGACATGATCGATTTTATCGGAACAGATATCCACCATGTTAAACATCTTGAATTGTTAAAACAGGTACCTGCTACTAAACATTTTGCCAGATTGGTAGACAGTGGCCTACTCAAAAACAGAGATTTGATCTAAAATTAATTTGGGAAACTTATTTATTCTTTTTATTGACCCAAACATAGCGATTGGCAGTGCATCTAGGACACCAATAGATCCTGATAGGCAAGAAGCCTAGGACATTTTTTAAAAAGAAACCACGTGGTACTTGATAGTGAAAATCAGAACCACATTTTTTACAATTATAATCCTGATAACCCATAGCTAGAGAAGCGCTTTTTATACATCATGTTAAAAATAATGCAAATATCAATCCATAACCTAGAATTGATATTTTTTACTTAATCATTCTTTAATACATACGTTAAAATAAAACATACGGATGCCCGTATATGAAAAAAGCCGATCACTTGAATTAAACGATCGGCTTTTTCAGGAAAAATTTTCCCCAAAATGAGGAAAAAGATCAGCAATCCCTTATTTGCTTATTGAAAAATTGATCTTAGACCTTAAGGTTACTATTCGAAATAGTTTAAGGTTCTAAAATCGCCTAATTTTAAATATTCGTCTTTTTTCATTAGATGAAGATCAGACTGCATCATGTCTTTAACCAATGCAGGTAGATCATATTTAGGTTTCCAACCTAATTTTGTTTTTGATTTGGTTGGATCGCCCAAAAGCAGGTCAACCTCAGTAGGCCTGAAATATTTGGCATCTACTCTAACTACGGTTGTACCCAGATGTAGACTTCTGTTTTAATACCTAAACTTGCTGTTTTTTCTTGATCAACGTCTATAATTACTCCTATTTCATTTTCATCTTTACCAGAAAACTCGATTTCGATGCCTAGTTCTGCAAATGCCATACGCACAAAATCTCTTACCGTGGTTGTAATTCCTGTAGCAATTACAAAATCTTCTGCTTTTTCTTGTTGTAAAATGAGCCACATGGCCTCAATATAATCTTTGGCGTGCCCCCAATCTCTTTGTGCCGAAAGGTTACCCAAGTACAAACAGTTTTGTAAGCCCAAGGCTATTTTGGCCGCTGCCCTGGTAATTTTACGGGTAACGAAGGTTTCTCCTCTTAGCGGACTTTCGTGGTTAAACAAAATACCATTGCAAGCAAACATCCCATAGGCTTCGCGGTAATTTACGGTGATCCAATATCCATAAGTCTTGGCCACTGCATAAGGCGAACGTGGATAGAAAGGTGTAGTTTCACTTTGCGGTACAGCTTGTACCAAACCATATAGTTCTGAAGTAGAAGCTTGATAAATTCTTGTCTTTTTTGTCAGGCCCAAAATCCTTACCGCTTCTAATAAACGTAAGGTTCCAATCCCATCAGCATTGGCGGTATATTCTGGCATTTCAAAACTTACATGTACATGGCTCATCGCTGCCAGATTATAGATTTCGTCAGGTTGAGTTTCCTGAATAATCCTAATCAGATTTGTCGAATCCGTCAAATCTCCATAATGCAACTTAAAATGCACATTCTGTTCGTGTTGATCTTGATAAAGATGGTCTATACGATCGGTATTGAACAAAGACGACCTACGTTTGATACCATGTACAAAATATCCTTTTTTTAACAAGAACTCTGCTAGATACGCTCCATCTTGACCCGTAACTCCAGTGATTAAGGCAACTTTCATTAATTTGAACTTTTTTGGTTAAAGAAAACAAACATAAACAATAATATTTGCTCATGCTCATTTAAAATTAATTTCAAAAGACAAAAAAATGAGGCTTAATTACTGACAAGCAGATGTTCTAAACCCACCCCGAGAAATAGGTACAACCTGAGGGAATACTTGTAAATAAAGGATTTTTTTAATTGAAATTAGGCACTTACATGGTCCCAGCCCCAAAAATGGGTCTTGGTATCACATTTGGCACACCAGAATATTTTTAATGTAATTAATTTAAAAATGAAATTACTAGGCATTTCATAGTAGAGACTATGCTCGCAGTTTCTGCATTTACAGGTATTGTACATGATGTTAAGGGTTAGGGTGATTACCTATACCAAGACAAACTTGAATCCAACTTTGGATGCACAGAGTCCATAACAATCCGTTATGCTCATTTTATGTGGAACCCAAAAACTTTAAGACAACCCGAGATACATAACAACAGCGCACATAACTTGATTAGGAGATTAAAATAGGCTATTCTAACCCCAAAACATAAGACCAGCTACAACAAACAACTGTTGCTTGATACGCTTTTTAGGAATTCCAATTTCACGATTCAGATCAAAATCAAAATAGTAATATCGAGAAAGATAGTGTATAAAATTCCACAGTTTCCCCAAAATGTGGAAAATAACAAATCTGAAATTCTACACTTTTTCTACTATTTAGGGTTATTGCAGACCAAAAGTTTTGATTGTTATTTAAGTATCTTCAGTAGATACTCTCCATAACCACTTTTAAGTAAAGGTGTTGCAATTTCGCGAAGTTGATCTGCATTGATAAAGCCCATGCGATAGGCAATTTCTTCGATACAGCCAATTTTCAGCCCTTGACGTTCCTCGATCATCTGCACAAACTGTCCAGCCTGCATTAAGGAGGCAAAGGTCCCTGTATCTAGCCATGCGGTGCCTCTGCTTAACACTCCTACTTTAAGTTTGCCCTTGCTAAGGTATTCTTTGTTGACATCGGTAATCTCATATTCACCACGAGCCGACGGTTTGATATTTTTGGCTATCTCTACTACAGTATTGTCGTAAAAATATAGGCCGGGTACTGCATAATCAGATTTTGGAACCTTAGGTTTCTCTTCTATAGATATTGCATTTTTATGGGCGTCGAACTCAACTACCCCATATCGTTCTGGGTCAGATACCTGATAAGCGAAAACAACCCCTCCATCTGGATCTGCACTAGCCTGTAGCAGTCTAGCCATTCCATCACCATGAAAAATATTATCTCCCAGCACCAATGCTACCTTATCCTTACCAATAAAATCTGCACCTATAACAAATGCCTGTGCCAAGCCATTCGGTTCGGCTTGTACCGCATAAGAAAATCTACAGCCTAAATTAGAACCATCTCCCAATAACTTTTCGAAATTGGGCAAGATCATGTGGTGTAGAGATGATCAATATTTCTTTAATACCTGCCAACATTAGGGTTGAAAGCGGGTAATAGATCATCGGTTTATCGTAAACAGGCATCATTTGTTTACTACATGCCAATGTTAATGGATGTAAGCGGGTTCCACTACCACCAGCTAAGATTATACCTTTCATAGAGAGATTTGAGACATTAATTATTAATCTTATTGAACTATTTTAAGCCCATTATTTTGAAGATACATTATTTTCCAATTCAGTATACCATTCCAAACCATATTTTCTGATCAACGGTTCTTTTAAAAACTGGTAAACAGGCACTTTCAATTCTCTTCCAAATGTACAGGCATCATGACAGATGTGCCATCTGTCGTAATTCAGCACATCAAACTCAGGATATTTAGTGATCCTGATCGGATACAAATGGCAGGAAATCGGTTTTTTCCAATCCACCAGACCTTGCTCATATGCTTTTTCTATTGCACATTTTGTAATCCCGTTTTCGAAGGTTACATAAGCACATTCTTTGTGTCCATCTACACATGGCGTGGTCAAGTCTCCATCTGCATCAATTACAGAAGTACCCTGCTCTTCTATCGCTTTGATACCCTTAGGCGCTAATAAGTGTTTGATTTTAGGATAAATTTCTGCTAAAATTGCTGTTTCGGCATGATCTAGAGGTGCACCTGCATCTCCTTCTATACAACAGATCCCCTTGCATTTGCTCAAATTGCATACAAAGTTCTCGCTAACCACATCCTCATGCACTAAGGCATTTTGTACCTCTATCATTTATTTTGTTTATTGACCTATTGGATATTTCAATCCCTCGGCAGATTTAATTTCTAGTGACACAGAACCAACTAATATTTCTACCTCGGCTTTTACTGGCACTCTGTTGCCATCATCTGTAATCCAAAGATACAATTTGCTATCCTTTTTAAAAATACGTCCAGGCTTAATAGAAGGACTAAATTTCAAACACCTGATGCTACCCAACTTGGTTTTGATGACTTCTTTCCCAATATATTGGATTTCCAGCTGTGAGATTTCATCTCCCAAAAAGTAATTCAACTTAAACTTATCTCCAATTTTTAGGCCTGCAATGTCCAAGCTACGAGCAAAATAGTAGGCAGAAACCAAATCAAATGTCTGCGTTGTAGGGGTAGTAAACGTACCTCTATTGGCTACAACTTTTTTGGCATCTTGACTAAACCTTGCTTTATCCTGTCTACGGTAACTGGCTTCCCTGATATTTTCTTGGTAGAAGTATGGGGTCAGGTCTGTTTTATCGATAAAAGAATCATAGTGGTCCCTTACCTTATAGAAGATATCAAACGTTCCGGATGTCTCTGCATCCACAACTAACCTATAAGTAGGCTTATTGTCGAATTTCATATCTGTAGCCTGCACTTTTAATGTAGCTTCTGCTGCAGTTAAAAAGCCATATTTAAGCTTATATTTTAAGACTTCTCCTTCCTTAAAAACAGGCTCCTTTTTTAAGGGCAACTCTTGCGCAAAACTGGACAGGCTATTTAACGCCAATACCAGTACTAAAATCCATGTTCTCATAGTATTGCTTAAAACAAAAAGCAATCCAAAAATATTAGTCCTTTCGTTTGTAGATTGGAACGGTTGAACATGGTTCGCCATACATGATGCTTTTAACAATTGGTGTAAGTAAAGAAGTAATTTCTACATAGGCAGAAACGGGTACCTGAAGACTTGCGCAACCTTTGATCACTACGCGTTCTCCGGCAAAGGCGTTGATATCTATTTTAGCTAAAGCCTTGGTATAAAGCACTGTTTCTAATGTTTCGAGGGTACCAAATACAATTTCATTGGCGTATGGTTTCATTTTATTGGCCAACAACATGTAAGCCCAAGTAGGTACGATTGCATCAGTACTACAGGTTATGGCTATATTTTTATCTTGATATTGCTCCCAGTTATGCTCTTTTATAAATGCCCTGAAATCTTGTTCTTTCAACATCAGGCCATGAAACAGATTGTCTTTAATATCATACACCAAACGCTCTCCTTTGTGGAAATATTCTTCGAGATTTAAGGTGATCAAACCGCTTGCTGCTACTTTATTAACAAATTTTTCCTGAATGTCCATCGCTGTTAAATAAAAAACCGCCTCGATGGTATATCGAGACGGTTACAAAATTACGGAATAAAGATTAATAGAATTTCACCCTATTGTCTTTTATATCACTTTTATCTTGCAATGCTTGGAATGCTGCGCCCAAAGAGCGTTGAGCAACACCAAGAATCATGGTTTCTTTTTGTTTAAATACATTATCTAGTGGTGCTGGATTGGTAAAACCATCAACAACAAACACATAAACACCTTTATCACCTTCAATAGCTTTAGATAATTTACCTACCTGCGAACCAAATATTGCACCAATCACTTTGTTCTCTTGCGCCAAACCTGGGATAACTGGATTTGCGAATACTACATTTTGTGCCGGGGTAGCTGTTTTACCTAGTTTTTGAGCTACTTGGTCAATACTTGAAGAACCTTGTAATGCTTTGTTCACTTTCTCGCTCAACATCTTCGCTTTCACTTCGTTCATTACTTGTGGTTGTATCTCTTTTTTCACATCAGCTAAAGACAATTGACCTTTTGGTCTGATGTCTGTTAAATGCGCTACAACAAAACCATTATCCATGGTATAGATCTGAGGAAGCACATCGCCTTTGTCTGCTTGGTAAGCATCTCTGATCAACTGACGAGGGTTATCCAAACCTGGAGCAAAACCTTGTGTAGCTGTAATCTTATCAGCCAAAGCAACGGTATATCCATTTTTCTGAGCTAAAGCAGCAAAGTTATCACCTTTCGCTTCGCTTAGGAAGCTAGAAGCTTTTTTATAAGCTGCGTCTCTTGTTTTTTGGCTTGGCGCAAGGCTTTTCTCAATATATGCCAATTTAGCTACTTTAGAAGAACCTACTTGTTTTACAATTTTAATCACGTGTACACCAAATTGTGATTTAACAACTTTGACATCACCTGCTTTACCATCAAAAGATGCATTTTCGAACTCAGGAACCATAGCTCCACGTCCGAAAGTACCTAAATCACCACCTTGGTCTTTTGAACCATCAACGCTATATTTTTTAGCCAGCTCTACCATGTTACCACCTTTTTGCAATAGTGATTTCAATGAGTCTGCCAATTTAAATGCAGCTGCCTCTCCACCTACTTTTGATGGATCGATCAAGATATGGCTAGCTTTTACAGAGTCTGGAGAAATTCTAGACCCCACAACTTTGATCAATTTATAAGAGTTACCAGAGAATTTTGGTCCATAATAACTTCCTACTGGATAATTAAAGATTACCGAATCTACTGCTGGGTCTAATTTACCTTTGCTGATATAAGTATAAGGAACCTTTACATCTGAGTTGTTAGCAGCAAACAATGAATCGTTTGGCGTAATCTTGAAATCAGCTGCCAATTTATCCATCTGTGCTTTAACCGCTGCAGAGTCTGCCGCTGTTGGTTGGATGCCAAAAGATACATACTCGAAACCACGGGTCTCCGTTGGATTATCGAAGCGTTTTTTATTTGCATCGTAATAAGCTTGATAATCTGCATCAGTCAACTTTACGTCTTTATCTAAAATAGTGCTAAAGCCTAAGTCTACATATTTAAAGCTCGCCAATTTGTTTCTGTTGCTATACTCATCGTTCGCTTCAACAGAAGTAATGTATACCGAGTTGCGGATCAGGTTTGTATATTTTTGTTGCAACGCTTGTTTTTCTACTTCTAATTGCAACAAGTCCCATTGTTGTTTCAACTTTGATCTTTTGCCTGTGCTTTTAAAGAGCTGATTACCGCCGCACGATCAACCTGACCAGTTTGTGGGTTACCAAAATATTGAACGATCAATGGACTAGGATTTTTTCCTTGCAATAGATCAAACAATTCATCACCAGAAACAGTTAACCCTAAACGACTATATTCTTTTGTTAAGATCGTGTTTGCAATTTCTGCTTGCCAAGCTTGGTCTACTGCCATAGCCTGCATCTGTGGATTAATGTTACCTCCGTATTGTTGTTTAAACTGAGCGATACTTTGCTCTACTTTAGGACTAAACTCATCATACTTGATGTCTTGACCATCAATTGACCCCACTACGTTTCTAGATGCTCCGAAAATCGCCGAACCTTGCTGAAGCAAAGGTTCTAAAACAAATAATGCTAATACCACTGCGATACCTCCTACTAGAAAATATCCCATTTTGGTACGCATGAATGTCATTACTCCCATATTAATTATTATTATTTTTTATTTTTTAGAGGGCGCAAGATACAAATTTGCGTCTAATTAGAAAATATTAAATTTTATTTGATTTTCGCCCCGAAACTTACAATGGCTTAACTACTTACAAACCGAAACAAATCCGCATTTTAGCATGGTAAAAGCCTCAAAATTATCCACCCAATTAAGATAGACATTTTATAGGTTTTTATTTTTATTGGGTAAGGTCTCCCTTAACATAGGTTTCACCCTGGGCTTCTGTAATAGAATAGGTGCTAAAATCTTGTGGTGCCGAAAATTGGGTACCATTGAGCACACTGCCATCGGCTTTTCTGGTTACTGTGCCAGCTGGCGAGAAATACATCTTCTTGTTTTCGTCCCAGAATCAGTTCTTCTGTTCTAAAGGTCATCTGGTCGTTCACTACTACAACGTTCTTTCTAAAAATGGTGATATGTTCTGCTTCTTTATAAATGGCATAATCTGAAGTAATGGTTCCAGTGATCTGCATATACGCATCATAAAACTGGATCTTCACCCCTTTGGGCATCTCGCTATAGGCTGCGCCCGCAGATGGCATTACCTTATCCAAAATCGGCGCAAAACCTTTGGCTTTCACAACGGCCGAATCACTATAGATCATCTCCATTCCATAGGTCCTGTCTTTGGTTAAGGTTATTTTTTTTGAAGAAATGGTGCTCGCATTTTTCAGGTCATCATCATTGCACGAAACAACCACAAATAGCAAGGCTATCAGAAGAAATGGAATGCCAGATTGAATACCCGACCTACGCATTAATCAAATTTAAATCGTTGGAACCATCTCATGTCGTTCAACGTAAAGCCCAAATGGATATTGATATATCTTTCTTGCAACAATCCATTATTGATGTTACCTCGTTTACCCAACTCTGCGGCAATGTTCATTTTATAGATTACCCCTCTTTCATATGACGATAGTGGTAGACCTAGGCCCAAAGTGATCGCCATTTGTTTCACATCCTGCTTGTTCATCTGGATGTATGTTTTATCATATTGGAAACCTAAGCGATATTCAACTCTTTTAAGATAATTACTGATTGAGCTATAATCAGGCGTAAATTGTCCACCAACAGAAAAACCGTAGGTGTCTTGTAGGTTTTGGTTTACATTGGCAATAGAAAAGTCAGACCATTTACCCATTCTGTAATCTGCTCCGATCAACCATTTATTGCTTTTTTGCAAAGTGAAACCAAAATTATGGATCAATGGCAATTTCATGTTGGTTTTGCCATTTTCTACTTTTTCTAAGGTATCCAATGCTGGGTTTTCACTTCCGTTAGAGAAGTTGTATTGGGTTACATATCGGTCCCTTTTAGAATCAAGTGCTGAATTCAAAGAACCTGAATAACCTAAAACAAGCGTAGTTTTATTGTCTATCCTTACGTCGTACTGTGCACCATAAGAAAAGTTAACACCACCAATGCTATTTTTATCCTGGATACGAGAACTCAAAGCACCAGGATCATTTTGGAATTCGGTAGAACGACTTTCAATCAAGCTACCAAATAAGTATTCTAAGTTAACCCCCACTCTCAAATGGTCGCCAAATTGTCTACCATAACCGATATAGGCTTTTGTTAAACCTCCCTCTCCAGTGTATTTATAGTCGATCGTTTTTTGGTTATCTGGAGTTCCACCAATTGTAGAGGTATTTTTAAAATCATATCCCAATTGAGAATAAGGAAGGATACCGATACTGATAGCCGCTTTTGTAAAACCTGCTTTATTGCGAATAGGAAAGGCCAATGCCACATGGCTTAAACTGGCATTAAAGCTATTCTCTTTCATTGAGCTGTTTTTCAACTCTGTATAGCCCCCACTCATACCCATATCTAAGGTAACCGTAGTTATTGTACCGTATGAGGCTGGATTTTGGATATTGATGTTGTTAAAGGAGCCTGCTTGGGATACTCCGGTTGAGATACCTCCCATGGCACGGAATTGTGGCAACAATGAGCCCTTAACATTACCGACACCAAATTTAGAGTATGGAGATTGGATCGTAACTTGTGCGTTTGCAATTAGGCCGGTTAGCAATAAGCATACTGCAAACGTATATTTTAATTTTTGGTACATATTATAATGTAATAACTTCATTTAATCCTTTTAAAACCAAGTATTGATCATAACTGATTTGGGTGGCAAAGATGCTATTTTTTAATTGTTTGTTCAAAAAATCTCCATCACCACCTGTTATCATCACCCTTAAGGCCTTATTCTTTTTATTTTCTAGCGCAATAAACCCTTCAATTTCATTTACTATGCCTTGCAGCACCCCATTTTTAATGGCATTATTGGTATTTGTACCATTCGGAATGGCTTCGTCTTTGTCCCAATTGACCAAGGGCAATCTACCTGTATAATAATTCAAGGCCTCAAAACGCATATTAACTCCTAAACTGATACTTCCTCCAAAGTATTCATTGGCTGCTGTATGTACATCATAGGTAATACAGGTTCCAGCATCGATCATCAAGCAGTTTTCACCTGGATATAAACAATGGGCGGCTATCACTTTAGCCCATCTATCTAAACCCAAAGTAGCCAATGTTTCGTAATTGTTTTGTATCCCAGCTTTTATGGCTGTTGTAAAAGGGATATAATTTACTTTTGTCTTTAAGAAGGCGCTTAGTTCGCTAACCTCTTTATTTACAGTTGAAACGGAGGCATTTTGTATCTGGTATTCTTCTATTAAGCTTGTTAAGTTTAGCTCATCCAACTCCTTAAGCCGCTGGTAATGTACCAGTTCTTTATGGTTGAAAACTGCTAGTTTACTATATGTATTCCCAATATCTATGACCAGATTATGCATTCACCATATCGAAGCTGAAGCCTACTTGACCTCAAACTTTACGGCACAAAGCTATTAATCTTTAGCAAGTTTCAAGGTGTCAAATTGTTAAAAAAGGTTAAACAAACAAAAAATACTGGATACAAAGCACTAATATGGCAAATAGTGATTCGTAAAACCAACGTTTTTTGGCATTGGAAAAATAGTAGGCCAACAACACTGCGCCTGGCGGAACGCTCAATAAAAAGTGGTAGACCCTAAAGTCTGGTTTGGTATAAAAACTGATGATGACGATGATGAACATAAAAAACAACATCTGAAATGCTTTTCTGGTACTGATAAAGCTCCTAAAAAAGTTCTCGCGCAATTGCAGTGTTGCCAACACCATAATGATGGCCACAGGAATCAACACCAGATAATCGTTATAATTGATCTGCAATACCGAAGGGAATTTATTGACCAAAGGCTTCCAGATTTTATAAAACTGGGTAATGTTGTCATTCCAGTAATAAAAAACAGCAATGAAAAAGAAAATGGTCAAAAACCCAATCAAACCTGCAATCCATTCCCTCCAGTTGAAAGAGCGGTACAATAACAAGCTCAACCAAAGCATAATGAGCAACACAATAAAAGGGAAATAGATCAACGTGCCCAAAGCAATGATCATTCCTACATCAAACATGGTCATCATACCATTGGTTGTTTTACCGATCTTCAAAAATTTATCCATCATCCAGATCAGCAGGAAATTACAGATCAACGGTGGACTTAAGATTAGAAACTGCATAAACAAACTAGAACCGGTAATATAAAGTAGCCCAGGCAAATAACTTGGCTTAGCCAACAGGCCGTGGTTATTGATGATCCGATTAAAAATAATGGCCTGCACAAAGGTAATTACAGCCGCAAAAAATATATTGGCCAAAGGCGAAAATGAGCTGGATAAAGGTATTTGGATAAAGAGTTTGGCATAAGGCTCCAGAAATTCGAAATCAAGCCTTGTTGGCAGATGGATGAATATCGCTAACCGCATAAAAATGGTATATGCGGCCAGTATTAAAATATTTACCGGATTTAAATTTCTGAACTGATTGATCATGCCTTCTTGTTAAAGGCAAAGTAAAGAAATTTATCTGGCAAAAGTCTGCACCACCTCATCAATTATTGAAGCTGTATGATCCGGAAAATGAAACTGGTGTTGTTGGGTGTTTGTTACAAAATCTTTTAAAACGGGCAACCAATTGTGGTTGTTTCGCCAAATTACAGGCAGTCCCATCTGCATCAATGCATAAGCATTGCACTGTTGCTCGTATTGAAATTTCATGGGGGCTACCAATAGTTTTTTACCTAAAAACAATGCTTCGGCAGGCCCTTCAAAACCGCCACCAGTAAACAGGCCTTCGCAACTGGCCATGCTCTTGTTAAACTTTTCATTGTTTACAGGTTCAACAAAAACATTGGCATCGCTGTAAGATTGACGGGTATGTTTGGAGAAAACCTCCCACCTTACCGAAGGAATCTGTTTCAACAACTTCACCAGGTGTCGATCATCAATTGCAGGCAAGTACACCGTATAATGGCCTAAATTGCTTGGCTCTAGACTTCTGATCTCTTTACGGATGACCGGAGTGTAGATGAAATCGTCATAGCTTTCGAAATGAAAACCTACATGATGGGTGGTTGGTGCATAATTGTCCAAGATCAGCTTGCCCCAGTCTCTTACCTTTGGGCGAGGCACCTTAGCGGAAGTAAAAGAAGCCTGATGACTCAAGGAAACACTTTCAATGCCTTTTCTGCGACAAGCCCATGCCGTAACAGGTTCAAAATCGTTGATGATCAGGTTGTAATCGCCCAATGGCAAAGTCTTCATGTCTTTATAAAAACGACCCAAATCCATCGTTCTATAAGTTTTGAGATGATCAACACCTCCATTTTTTCCAAAAATAAAACTAAAGCCGTGTAATTGATATTTCACTTCTTGGGTAAGTTTTACATCGGCCTGCGTTCCTGAAATCAGGATATCAAGTTCACCATGTTGTTGAAGCAAGGGTACGATTTCCCTAGCCCTGCTAATGTGACCATTGCCCGTACCTTGTATGGCGTAAAGTATTTTTTTCTGCACTACCTAAACAATTTCTAATTTGATCTTTTGCAACAGCGTATTGATATCCAATTTGCTGTGTAGATCTTCGCTATCTGATAAAATACCTTGTTCTACTTCATCCTTTTCAAAATCAGCTGCTTGGTATTTAAAAATCGTCCATTCTTTTTGATTGTACTCTAAAGCTGTTAAGCTCTCTACCCAATCGCCACTGTTCAAATAAGTTACCGAACCATTTTCGGTTACAATTTCGCGCAGTTCTGCATGGTGTATATGTCCACAAACTACGTATTGGTAGCCCTTTTCTATGGCCAGATCGGCTGCAGTCTGTTCAAAGCTATTGATGAATTTTACGGCATCTTTAAATTTGGCCTTGATCTTTTGGGAAAAGCTCATTTTTTCGCGACCAATTGACGACAAGCACCAGTTGGTAAAACTATTGATCAGGATCAGGCTATCATAACCGATGGCACCCAATTTGGCCAGCCATTTAGAATGTTGCATGGTTACGTCAAATACATCTCCATGAAAGAACCATGCTTTTTTGCCATCCAATTCCAACACCAATTTATTCTGAAGATGGAATGCCCCCATGTGCATGTCTGCAAACTTTCGCAGCATTTCATCGTGGTTACCCGTTAAATAATAGACAGGTACACCCTCTACCACAAATTTCATCAACTTACGAATCGATCTTCATGTGGGTTTCGGGCCAATATCTTTTGCTGAACTGCCAAATATCGATAATATCGCCATTGAGGATGATCATTTTAGGCTTGATGCTTTTCAGATATTTCAACAGCTCTTTGGCGTGGCAGCCATAAGTACCCAGATGTACGTCGGAAATTACCGCAATCTCAACTTCTCGCTTTTCCATACAGATTTTTTGGCGCATCAAATGCCAGATGTGCTATTTGACAAAAAGCTGGAGCAGCATTGTTTTGTTCAGTCTTCCTCTTCATCAATAGTCAAATCATATGGACTAAAGAAAAAAACAACAATTGCAAGCAAGCAGATAACTAGAAACAATTCTGGCATTTTGATCTATTTTATGATTACAAAATTGCAATAGCTAGATTAACAGCATGTTAAGAATATATTATGATACGTTGTTTTTATCAATTTGTTAACATGGAGGCCTTTCTTTGCTTAAAATCGACAACGCTAGAAAAAGTATACAAACAAAAAGCCCCAAGTCTGTAGACCTGGGACTTTAAAATTATTTATGCGTTGACTAAGCTACTTTCTTTTTTCTGGTTTCTGTGTAACCTGCAAAACCTAAGAACAACACCAACAAAATCGATCCTGCTAGAGAAATCTTCTCTCCCATATAATACGATTTTGGTTCAAACTTAAATTCAACTTTATGGTTACCCGCTACTAACTGAGCTGCTCTTAATACATAATCGGCCCTGAAATAATCTTTCTTTACACCATCTACATACATGTTCCATCCTTTATCGTAATAGATTTCTGAAAACACCGCAATGATGTCTCTAGGTGCACTATAAGAATAAACCAAATGATCTGGATGATAGCTCTCCATTTTGATAAATGCAGTAGGTACTTGCACCTAAACGGGTCGTATCAATGAATTTTTTATACTCTTGGTCAACAATGGCTTCTTTCTTTGGATCAAAGCTGCTGATGGCCTTCATCTCTTCGTCTGAGTTTTTTACATACTGCACACTTTCTACAATCCAGGCATTGCCTAATGCGGTACTGTTTCTTTGCATCTTAACAGATCCAGTTTGTGGAATCCTGGGTAATAAGGTATTTGGTATTTAGCATGTCCAATACATCCATATTTACACTTTTCGCAAATTGGCCTTGGATCAGCTCATCATATCTTTTCAGTTTTGCCGCATGGTAACCACCAATCGTTTTATGGAAAGCAGAGGCATTTGCACTAGAGAAAGTGTTAATTGTCTGGTCATACACTCTAAAATCAGGGTCTTTATCAGACATGATGAAAGTATCTACATCACGTGGTTGAAAATAATTGGCCAATGCTGATTTACTCTCAAAATTTGAGTTGTTAAGGTAACGACGATCTACTTGCCACATGTCTATCAGTACAGCCAGGGTCAACAACCCAAAAGCCAACTGCATATTCATTTTTTTGGTGATAAAGGCCCAAATAATCCCAAAGCCAACTAGGATAAACAAGAAGGAACGCAATGCATCTGCTTGCGCAAGTGAAGTTCTATCTTTGATTAAAGCATTGGCCACTTTCTGTCCTAGTTCATTATTTTGGAACATGGTACCTAATTGTTGTACAAAGTCTGCATGCTCAGAAGTTCTGAAATTGAAGAAAATTGTTGGTGCAATCGCCACCAATAAACAGAAACCGCCTGTTATACCTGCGGCCCAGGTTAATTTTTTAACCAATACCTTCTGTTCAATATTACCTTCTTGTGCTTCTTTTACTGCTAAAAATGCCAATATTGGCACCATCAGTCCGACTACAGCCAAAATAGATTCTACAGCCCTAAACTTATTGTATAGCGGGAAGTAATCAAAGAATAGATCGGATACCAATGGGAAGTTTTTACCAAACGAAAGCAGTATAAACAAAACAGTTGTACCTAAAACCCACCATTTTAAACGGCTACGTACAATGAATAGACCGAATACAAAAAGGAAACAAACGATAGCTCCGAAGTAATAACCTCCAGAAGTATAGGATTTTTCTCCCCAGTAGGTTGGCATGCGTTGTGTGAGGTCTATTGCCTGCTCTGGCGATGCGCCAATCTCCGTAAGTGTTTTATAAACCTCTGATTTATCATCCAGTTTTCTTTGATGGCTTGCACCATAAAGATCTGAAATCAAAAAGGTAAAGCTTTCTCCAACACCTTGGCTCCATCCGTACGCATAATCTTTAGTCATACCTTCTTGTTTACCAACGTTATTGGTCAGGTTAGATTTACCACGGTTGGTTTCTTTGGCATATTCGGAAGTTGTCCATAATAAACTGGCATTGACCATTACCGCCAAAACTACCGCAAGCGAAAGAAAGCCAATCGCTTTACCAAGTGCTGGAAGTGTTTTTGATTTATAGGCCTGATAAACTTCAATTCCGATAAAAATAAGAATAGACAAGAACAGATAATAGGTCATCTGTACGTGGTTCGACCTCAGCTCTAAAGCCAAGAACAAAGCTGTTAAACTTGCGCCCAAATAATACTTGCCACGCATGGTCAATAAAATTCCGGCTATGATAGGGGCAAAAAAGCCGATGGCCAATGCCTTATTGCTATGTCCTGTGGCAATGAGTACAAAATTGTAGGTAGTAAATGCAAAGGCAATGGCTCCTGCAGCAGCGAGCCAAGGATTTACTTTGAGTACAATAAACAAAAAATATGCACCAATCAATAATAAAAATACTGTCCCTACAGGGTTAGGCAATGCTTTGGTCATCAAGGCAATGCCATAAGTTGCACCATTGTAGGCATATTGTGCCCAAATTTGATAAGCTGGCATCCCTCCAAACATCTGGTTGGTCCAAAGTGGTGCTTTCCCATCTTTGGCCTTATAGTCCATGATTTCTTTTTGCATCGCCTTTGACTGGATAACGTCATCTTGAATGGGTGCTTTTCCCTGTAACACAGGGCTGAAATAGACAAAACAGATTACTAAGAAAGCTGCAAGAATGGCTAAATGGATGCCATTTTTATTAAACCAATTGTTCATTGAGGTTAATTAAAATTAAACGATTTCCCAAAAATAGAAAATTGGTCGAGATAAAAAAGGAAATAAAATAAATGGGCCTATTATATTTAAGGCCCATTTAAATTTGATTTTGATATTTTACGGTTAGCAGTAACAATGAAATGGTTTCTATACATCTATTGCCACAAGGCTTATACCCATTCGTTTTTGACAGGTTCTATTGGTTGATCACAGCTTGTACACCAAATGACTGTTCGTTGTTCCCCGGAGTCATCAATCCTCTAGCAACAATGGTATAAAAACGACCTGCTGTTAAAGCAACATCAGCTAAAGTGGCTTTCACTGCTCCTGTATTGGTGTCTTTGATCTCGAAAGTATAGGTTTTTGCTTCTATACCTGTAAAGGTGCTTGATGTTTTATAGGTTTTACCTGTGGTTACAGCTGCTCCGTCCTTTATCTTCAGGTCAAGCGCTGGCGCATCAGGGCTTAGGTTGATAAATTTTACAAATGTTCTGTCCATTGTGGCCATGCTCATGTCATCTGTAACCAATAACCCATCCAAGTTTGGCGCTTTATCGATCACATAATAAGAATAGGCCAAGTTTTTGGTCACACTAACAGATTTGGTCAATATGCTCTGCACATCACTTGCAGTAGTCAATTTAATGGCGTAAGTACCTGGATCAACGAGCAGGTATGCTATTGTTCCTCCAAAAGGCAATGGGACAGTATTTGCCATCTTATCGTTTAAATAAGCATTAAAGGTAGCAGCTGTTGGTGAGGTATTAATTATTCTTATGTAGCTTTTGTCTACTGTTGGGTTTTCCTTTTTTTTGCAGGAGCTTAAGGAAAGTATACCAAAAGCAGCTACACCTAAATAGGTAGCTAAACGGGCAGAGAGACTTGATAAGGTAAGGTTAAGATTTTTCATAAAAATAATTAAAGGTTTATTCTTTTAAACGAATGCATATTAAATTACGCTACAGCAAATATTACTTTTATTTAAATTAATATGCGTTAAAATTTGTTAAAATTAGGCTATTTGGTTAAAATCTTAACCATAACAGCCAGACCCTTAGTTATAGAACAGCATTATTTGATCTCTTCGTAGTCTACAAAATCACCTAATTTATCTGCGTTGCCTTTTTTCTCTTTTTTAGGCATATAGTCAATTGAAATAGAGCCCTCTGGTTTAGTAGAGCGTTGTTGTTGCTGGTGTTGTTGACCTGCAGCTTGGTTCTGCATGTTACCGAAAACATTTTTTAGCATCACTGGAAATATCATCCGGAACAAGAGTCGGATAACCCAAAGTACGATAATTGCAATCAGTATAAAGTTTAATACGTAACCCATTTTTATTATATTATTAACACAAATATAGACGCAGCGATTAATTTTTTGTTACTTTTTAAAAAGATAATTGCACTTTCATTACAATTAATAGACACTTAAGGTTTTGTTGTTATAGAAATAAATTCAAGATCAGGCACTCCGTCCGTTGGTCTGTTCACTACTTTTACTTTCCTTATCATAGCCGAAGAGATAAAAAAACCAACCTTATCTATGATTAGTTTATCATTGACATATAAAGGCAGGATCTATGTTTTTCTTTAATGTTAAACGAATCAAACAGTTCATCCATTTCGATGATAGCTGCTCTTTTTTTCAACTCCAGACTAACCACTCCATTTTTCGCCTTTTCTCCATATAATCCAATCAAACTATCTCTATTTTTATAAACATTCAGATCTTCAATATCATCTACTCTAAAACGCGAGACCATATCTTCCAATGGATATATAATATATTTACCATTTACGACTAGCATTGGGCTTTTTGTCGGGTCGATTTTAGTCGGGCCACAATACATGCGGATCATTGTGGGTTCATTTTTGTTAGCACTTTGGCCAAAAACATTCACCACACCCAACATCAAAAGAAAAACGACAAATAATTTTTTCATATCAAGTCTCTTCTACAATTTCTGTAACCCTGCCTATCTGGCCATCTTCTAAACGTACTTTTATTCCCCTAGAATGGAAGGCAGAGGAAGTCAATAGATTTTTAACAATCCCATAGGTTACGTTTCCGTTTCTTTGGTCTTTTTTTAAGATGATCCTACTTCTAATCCTGGGTAAATATCTTTTCTATTTTGTCCTTGCATAATTTATGGGAGTTTGCTCCAATCGATATTCGGTTTTTTACCTGCTTCCTTTCTGGTAAACATGGTTTTGGCTGGTGTAAAATTAGAAAAGAAGCCGCCATTCTTCAAATAAAAGCTTCCGTCCATCAATCCTCCGGCATAATCTTTACGGTAGTTTACATTTCCTGTATTGTCTGTGGTAAAACGCGCAGTGTTCAGTTCGGTCCAATTTCCTTTTGTATCACAGACCCATTGGTTGCTGAACAAAACCTTTCTAGAGCGATCACCATACTCGGGAATAAAGTTTTCTAGAAATGAATGTAGCCGTTTCAAGTAGGTCTGTGTTTTGGGCCGTTCGAAAGAAGCAATCAATTGCCATTGGTTCAGTTCGGGTGCAAAAAAGTAGGCCGTATAGGTGGTAGTGCTGTCTTTTACATATTCAATAGCTACTGTTCCGTCAGCTGCATTTGGGCGAGGGATTGGTGTACCGGGCGTAGCGCGCAATAAGAACTTGTAAGTATTGCCAGCCTTCCAATTGTATTTCAAATAGCTTTGACCGCCAGAACCTTCGTTACCAAACTCTCCGGTATGTACTTCTTTTCCTTTTTTTAACAGCTGAATCTTATGGCTCTCTGGAATATCTTTGGGATTATCGGTTGTAAATGGACTCCAGACCGAAAACAAAATTCTTCTTTCTGTTGCTGAATTGACTTGAATCCCAAAATAACCCTCAGCAAAACCATTGGCCATAAAATACGAACCAATCACATCTTCGCCTTTTGGTACCGTTACTTCATTATAAAACCACTCTGCCTCTGTTTGGGATGGAAGTTGATAATTTAAATGTACCGATGGACCTCTTCTGCCCCAATGGAAAAAGTTGCCCTCATTGTTTTTCACATAGCTGGTCTGTTCATTGATGGCTGTTCCCGATAAAATCAAACTTCCAATATTTGGGAACTGTGTTCCAGTCTTTTTTAATCCTTTGATCTCTATGGCTACATAACCTGTGTCTTTGATTCTGCCATTCGCCTACAGGCACAAGGGTTTTACCTTCGGCCACCGCAACTGTTTTGTTTTGGTTATTGATACCCAAACTGAGTTGGTTTTCTCCATTGATTTTAGTCACATTATTTAGGGAGATGGCCAAATTTCCAGTTTTGGAAAAACGCACATATACCTTAAATGAAGTGTTGCCATCGTTCCAGTTTTCAATTCCATTTCTGGTGACCAATCTTTCACTTACACCATTTGCATAGGCATTGCCACCTAAGGGCACTGTAATTTCTTTTACTTGTGCTGCTGCAACAAGATGTAGCAATAGCAATCCGGCAATAAAACCAATTTTATTCATCTATCTATTGTTGTTCGTTGGGTAGTTGTTAGTTATTAGTTGGTTTGTGGTTAGTTGGTTTGTTGTTAGTTCTTCGTTAGTTAGGTAGAGCCATAAATATCCATGTCCTACAAGGTTTTGTCTTATTTACTAAAACGTTCTTCAAATACTTTTTCTAGGGCAAACATTTCATCCCGCATACGGGCAGCCATTAAGAAATCCATATCTTTTGCCGCTTTCTGCATATCTTTCCGAGTCTTGTCTATGGCTTTTTGCAGTTCTGGTTTAGTCATGTACTGTACAATTGGATCAGCTGCAATACTTACCTCATCAATCTCCACATAAGCTTTTGTACGGGCCTTGCTTTCTGAGAAATCCAATACTGAACTTTGTTCTATAATTTCTTCTCTGGTTTTGCCTACAGTTTTTGGGGTGATGCCATGCTCCAGGTTATAACTGATCTGTTTTTCTCTACGTCTATTGGTTTCGTCAATGGTCCTTTCCATAGATTGGGTCATGTTATCGGCATACATAATTACCCGACCTCTATCATTACGGGCAGCACGACCAATCGTTTGGATCAATGCCCGATCAGAACGCAAGAATCCTTCTTTATCTGCATCTAAAATGGCTACTAAACTTACTTCTGGCAGATCCAGACCTTCCCTTAGCAGGTTGATTCCTACCAATACATCAAACTCGCCCAAACGTAGCCCACGCAAGATTTCTACACGTTCTAAGGTCTTCACTTCGGAGTGGATGTAACGGCATTTGATGTTCAACCTGTCCATGTATTTCGTCAGTTCTTCTGCCATGCGCTTGGTCAAAGTGGTGACCAAAATCCGGTCGCCCATTTTAATGGTCTTGTCAATTTCATCCAACAGGTCATCCACTTGGTTAATGGCTGGTCGCACTTCGATCATCGGATCCAATAGACCAGTAGGCCTAATCACCTGTTCGATCACTACCCCATCCGTTTTTTCCAATTCGTAATCTGCAGGCGTGGCACTAACATAAATGGTCTGTGGCGCCAGTCGTTCAAATTCATCAAAATTCAAGGGGCGGTTATCCAAAGCAGAAGGCAAACGGAAACCATATTCTACCAACGACATTTTACGGGAACGGTCGCCCCCATACATTGCCCTGATCTGTGGAACGGTCACATGGCTTTCATCGATTACCATTAAATAATCATCTGGGAAATAATCCAACAGACAGAAGGGCCGCATGCCCGGGGAACGTCCATCGAAAAACCTTGAATAGTTCTCAATACCAGAACAATAGCCCAATTCCTTCATCATTTCGATGTCGAAATTTACCCTTTCTTCCAAACGTTTGGCCTCTAACAGCTGCCTATCGTTCAACAATTGGTTTTTGCGCAGTTCCAGTTCTTCCTGAATGCCCCAAATAGAAGAGTTAAATTTCTCTTTCGGTGTAACGAACAGATTGGCTGGATAAATGGCCATGTCTTCTAATTTTTCTAGGGTCTTGCCTGATATGGGATCAATAACCGATAATTCTTCAATGTCATCGCCAAAAAAGGAAATGCGATAGGCATTGTCCAAATAAGCGGGAAAGATATCTACCGTATCACCTTTTACACGGAAGGTACCCCGTTTAAAATCATTAATGGTACGGGCATATAGGATTTCTACCAAGCTATGTAAAAAAGAATTTCTACTGATCCTTGTCCCTACCGCAAAGCGAAAAACCGATTTAGAGAAATCTTCTGGGTTTCCCATACCATAGATACAGGAAATGGACGAAACCACAATTACATCTCTTCTGCCCGACATCAAGGCCGAAGTGGTCCGTAAACGGAGCTTCTCGATCTCTTCATTGATGCTCAGGTCTTTTTCAATATAGGTATTGGTGGTAGGCATGTAAGCCTCCGGCTGATAATAATCGTAATAAGACACGAAATAGTTGACGGCATTTTCTGGGAAGAACTGTTTAAATTCTCCATAGAGCTGTGCGGCCAAAGTTTTATTGTGACTTAGGATCAAGGTTGGTTTTTGGGTCTGTTCGATCACATTGGCTACGGTAAAGGTTTTACCAGAGCCGGTTACGCCCAAGAGTGTCTGATAATGTTCTTCGGCATTAACGCCTTCAACCAATTGTTTGATGGCATTTGGCTGATCGCCAGTTGGCCTATAATCTGAGATGAGTTTGAACTTCATTATAAGTAAAGATAGGAGATAATGGCTAAAAGAACAAAGAACGTGGGGTAAAGAGAAGAGTTAAAAGCTGAAGGTTGAAAGTTAAAGGTTGAAGTGTACTAGACTGATGATCTGTTCATTTGCCATTCGTTCATTAGGGTAAAATACCTTATTAATTTTGTGAAATTCAAGTTATTATTACCTGCCTTACGCCTTAAACCTTTTACCTTACACCTTGAGGAATGAACAAAAAAAAGGTCCACTCTGCGTCGGGACTTTTTTTATTTTGATTTCTTTTCTAGTTGCATTGGATTTGAGCCTACTGATTGGCCCCTTGCCGGAGCTCCTCCTGCCCTCATCTTAAACAATTGGAACTTACTTGGCGCTGCTCCTGCTCCCCAAGTATTGTTCGTTTCGTCTATATCAGCGGTTTCGCGCATCGGATCGATTTTAATGGACGCTACTTCTTTATTCTGCACATAGAATTTGGATGTTTTCTGTTCATTCAATCTCCAGACCTGCGCTGGGTCCTATCAATCGATTTTGTACCATCTTTAAAGGTAAACTCTACAATGATCGGCATCACCAAACCTCCTTTATTGCTGAAATTCAACTCGTAAAAGAATTTATCGGCGTATTTGGCTTTTTCTTCTGCCGTAAACTCTTCCATTGGCAATCTTGCAGGTTGACCAGCTGGTTTTGGTGCCAAGGTGGTATCGATCTGTACCAAACCTCTATCGTATTTCCAATAGAAATCTCTTGCTGCCAAATCTTTATCTGTATAGAATTTGATGTTGCTATTTTCGCGGTTCCTGATTTTAGAGATATCTTCAAAAGCGTTTACAGCAGGTCTGTCAACTCTTACGCCTGCTCTTGCACCACCAGCACCCCCTCTATTGCCTCCTGCACCGCCAGTAATTCCGGCATAATCTGGCTTGGCATATCTTACACTGTCCAAAGCAATGTCACAGGCATCAGTTCCGTAAAACCAACCTCTCCAAAACCAATCCAAGTCCTCGCCACTGGCGTCTTCCATTGTCCTGAACAAGTCTGCTGGTGTTGGGTGTTTAAAAGCCCATCTTCTCGAATATTCTTTAAAGGCGTAATCAAACAGTTCACGGCCCATGATGGTTTCGCGAAGGATGTTTAAGGCTGTTGCAGGCTTAGAATAGGCATTTGGTCCAAACTGCACAATGTTTTCTGAATTGGACATGATTGGTTCCAATTGGTCTTTTGGCAATTTCATGTAGGGTACAATGGTATAAGCCGGACCCTTTTTACTTGGAAATTTATTGTCCCAAAGCTCTTCGGTTAAATACTCCACAAAAGAGTTCAGGCCTTCGTCCATCCAAGTCCATTGGCGTTCATCGCTGTTCACAATCATTGGGAAGAAATTGTGTCCCACCTCGTGGATTACTACGCCCAACATTCCATTCTTGGTGCTTTCGCTATACGTTCCATCTGCATCTGTACGACCATAGTTGAAACAGATCATCGGATATTCCATTCCATTGGCAGCCTCTATACTTTGTGCCACTGGGTATGGATAAGGAATGGTAAAATCTGAATAGGTTTTGATGGTATGTGCCACCGCACGGGTAGAAAACTTGCTGTACAAATGATAGGCTTCTTTTCCATAAAAACTCATGCACATTACATTTTTACCTGCAATTGGCTGTGCCATCGCATCCCAAATGAACTTACGTGAAGCTGTCCAAGCAAAATCCCTAACGTTGTTGGCCTGAAAAACCCAGGTTTTTTTAGCTTCCGATTTTTTGCCTTCAGCTGCTTTTGCTTCTGCCAAGGTTACAATTTCTACAGGAGCTACCGTACTTGTTGTTGCTTTGGTGTAACGTGCCAATTGGGTTGGTGTTAACACGGCACTGTAGTTGATACACTCGCCTGTTGAACCTACCATGTGGTCTGCCGGTACGGTCATCTGCACTTTAAAGTTACCGAAGGTCAAGGCAAATTCTCCTCTTCCTGTAAACTGGTGGTTCTGCCAGCCTTGGAAATCGCTGTATACACATAAACGTGGATACCATTGGGTCATGGTAAACAGGTAGTTTCCATCTTCAGGGAAAAACTCATAGCCACCACGACCACCACCAGCAATCCTATCGGTAATCTTATAGTTCCAATCGATGTTAAAAACAAATTGGGCACCTGATTTCAAGGCAGGAACCTCTACACGCATCATGGTCTTATTGATGGTATAGCTTAATTTTTTTCCTGTAGCATCTGTGAGTTTGGTGATCGAAATCCCAGAACCATTATCGCCTTGTGTAGCAGCGGCACTGAGGTTGTCTACTTGTGTAGTACCTGCTCCAGCTGGCATCCGCGTACTGCTCTGATAGTTGGCATTGCGCAGGTTGTTGTGCTCGTTTTCATCCAATTGGATCCAGATATAAGTTAATACATCGGGCGAATTGTTGTAATAGGTAATGGTTTCGCTACCTTTTAGGGTAAGCTTTTTCTCGTCCAGCTCACATTTGATGTTGTAATCGGCACGCTGTTGCCAGTATTTTACACCTGGCGCCCCACTTGCGGTACGTTGCTCGTTTGGCGTAGTTAAAATGGTACCCAACTGTTCAAACTTGTTGCCATGGTTGCTTCCAGGATTGTTCTGAATGTTCTGGGCAGATGCAATAGGTCCTGCAAAGGCCATTAATACCAAAAATTTGTAGAATTTATTCATTGTAAAAAATTAAAAAGGTATTCTCTCTAATGCCATTTGTAAGGCTAGGCTAAATACAGCTGCTGATATAAATATAACCCACTCTCTTCGTCTGACCCTAAAAAAGGAAAGACTTAGCCAAGTAAGTAGTAAAATGATGACCACAAAAAATAGTTGTCCGAACTCTAGACCGATATTGAACCCAAACAGACCCCAACCTATGTTCTGGTCTTTGGCCAACATCATCCGCACAGAGTTGGCGAAACCCATACCATCGATCAGGCCGAACAACAATGCAAGATAGTAATTTGTATTGAGCCCTTTGGTTGAAAAATCTTTTTTAAACAGATTACTAAATGCGGTAATAAAAATGGTGCAAGGAATCAGAAATTCTACCCATTTGCTCGAAAAGCGAATCACATCCAACACACTTAACAACAAGGTCAAAGAGTGACCGATGGTGAAGGCCGTAACCAAAATCAGTACCTGTTTTAGGTTTTTAGCTGTGTAGACTGCCACCAAAGCCAAGATGAACAATTGGTGATCTAGCGCATCCAAACTTACAATATGCGACCAACCCAATTTAAAATAAAAGAAAAAATCGCTTAGTGGCATCAGGTATATTTAGGTTTAATGCAAACAGCACTGTATTTTTATAGCACTAAATTAATTTCTTTTTTGATTATAAACGAAACTTTGTTGCATATGAACCTTATCTATTCAAAATTGTTACTTATCCTGATGCTTTTACCTCTAGGAGAAGAGGTTAAATTAAACAAGCATCCCTTACATGTAAGTACAACAGAGATCAATTTCAATGCAAAAGAAAAAAGTTTAGAGATCAGCTGCCGCATCTTTACAGATGATTTTGAGACGATTTTGGCCAAGCAGTTTAAAACCAAAACCGACCTATCGAAACCTGCCCTGCACAAGGCCATGGACGAATTGATCAAAAAATACATGAATGCCCACCTGCAGTATAGCGTAAACGGAAAAACTGCCACGGCTAGTTATGTGGGTTTTGAAATAGACCATGAGGCGACCAATGTTTATCTTGAAATCGACAATGTTTCTTCTTTGCAAAGTATCAGCTTGAACAACACTATTCTATATGACCTTTTTGATGATCAAATGAATATTTTACATGTAGAAAGATTGGGTACTCGGAAAAGTGTAAAGGCTAATTATCCTGCTAGGGAACTGAGTCTCAATTTTAATTAAGTGGTTTTAATGATTGACCGGCTTATTATTGTTTATTGTACATCCCGTTTGTGCTAGATGGGATTCGATTACCTCGCTGGCGACAGCGACAAAGCAAGCTTTGACAAGCAGACTCTAAAACTGATTGATGAAATAGCAGAACTCGAACCTTCTATTAAAGATAAACTCCTGTTTCTAGCAAACGCTATTATCCGGGATGCCAAAACTGGAAAAGCTTACGCAAACTAAAAAAAGCCTAACAATTTTTTACATCATTAGGCTTTGGTTGTAATTTATCTTAAGCACAAGCAGGACGCTATGCGCTAGAATATACTTGCGCCAGAAGGGGTTACGACAACTCTAACTCCAATTCGATTTTCCGTCTGAAATAAATCCGCTGTGCTTCCTCCTCTTTTTCTACAATTAACTTTTCATAAGCCTTTTTATCAGAACATAATTCAGGATAACCAATTATCATTTGTATAAAAGGATAAACATCTTCATTTTTATCAATAGTTCTAAGGTTCCAATTAGAACTTGTCTTTTCATCAATAACATCAAATAATTGACAAGGACTAGCTGAAATAAACCCATTACTATCAATTAAATAGGCTTGGTAGGTTTCAAAAATTATCAAACCCATAACTAAATATTCTGCTCCAATATCTAATCCATTATATTCACTATAACCTGTAGCACCAAACCTACCAATCATATCCTCTCGTAAAGGCTTATATTCATATATTCTTAATGCTTCCCCTTTATTATACAAACATCTAACTTTCATAAATTATGGTTTAAATTTAAAATCATCGACAGCTTTCAATACCCCTCATCTGGCGCAAGCGTCCCGCTTGTGACTATTATTATTTTAAGTATACAAATTAACTAACCAATTTAATATTCAATAAACCTTTAATCCCTGCATAATCTCTAGCACTACTATATAAATAATGTTCAGGCTCATCTACAATTCCTGCAACAACCGGATTTTGGTGGACATACTCCAGTTTTTGGTCCATCATATAATTATCCCACAGCTCTATAGGATGGTTATACATTTAAAACACAAATGGAACACTTGCACTACAAATGAACTCGCTCAACTTTATTTAAAGGGATTATCTTTTAAATGCACAAAGCTTAATTTTTAATTAAAAAGTTAATGCAACATTTAACTTTTAAGAATATCTTTAAACAATGTTGCAACTACTGATCTATATCCCTAAAGTTACCCCTAGGGTAAAGTATATCTTCAACTTTATTTTTAGGGAGGTATTGAACTGTGATTTTGAGTTGACCAGCATTGCCGAGGATTTTATCCAAAGCAGCGCTCCTAAAATGAGTTATGCCGATGCTCCACTAGGTGAGGAATTGTTTTTTGCCAGTGTCTCCTTATTGACCCAACATCAGATAGCGCCAATAAAAATCGGTGAGACGGTATTTGGTCATCAAAAAGTTCCTTTTGCAGTAACAAACGGAACTCTACCTTTTGATGTTTTTGCGGCCTCTTTTTATTTCTTGAGCAGGTACGAAGAATATCTACCCTTTGAAGCCGATGAACACCAACGTTTTCCTGCAGCGCTAAGCCTACAGCACAAACTTGACCTGTTAAAATTCCCCGTGATTGATGGCTGGGCCTTGATCTTAAAAAATATCCTCCTTAAAAGATTTCCCGCTTTAGTATTTGGGAAAAGGAAGTTTACGTTTATACCCACTATTGATATAGACAGGGCATTCTACTTCCGTTCTCATGGCTTGCTCAAAAACACCGCTCGTTTTTTACAGGCCGCAGTTAAACTCAATGCTGAAAAAATTGCCTCCATTTTAAGAACAGGCCTAGGTCAAAACGATCCTTTCGACACTTATCAATACCTGGCCGAAATCCATCAGCAATATCGCTTAAAACCTATCTTCTTCTTTCTGCTGGCCAAACACGGACATGAAATGTTCGACCAGAACATCAATCCAGAGAATGAAGCTTTTAAGCGACTAATTGCACAAGTGGCTAAAGAAGCGCAGATTGGTCTACATCCATCTTATGCCTCGAACATCGAAACCAAAAAGATCCACGAAGAGCTTTTGACCCTACAACAACTCACCAACAAAAGGATAGACCAGTCTCGCCAGCATTTTTTAAAGATCCAGTTCCCTCAAACCTATCTGCAATTGATCAAGGCAGGCATCCATCACGATTATTCGATGGGCTATTCTTCTCATCTCGGTTTTAGGGCTGGCACCTGTACGCCATTTTTCTGGTACGACCTGCAACTTGAAAAACAGACCCACCTTAAGCTGCATCCGTTTGCGGTAATGGATGTAACCCTGCAGCAGTACCTGAGATTAACTCCCGAACAGGCAAACCAAACCATAGACCAGTTGTTATCAAGTGTGAAATTGGTAAACGGTACTTTTTATAGTTTATGGCATAATGAAGCCTTATCTGAAACCGGTAGATGGAAAGGTTGGAAAGCGGTTTATGAAGAGCTGTTAAAAAATTCATTGACCTAGGCCAAAAGCTGTTTCTTGCATTGCATATTACATTTTATTCAAAATTTGTTACCTTTAGGATATGATCTTCGAGCTCAACAAAACAGATTCAATTGCCAATACGTTCATTGCCGAAATGCGTGATGAAGTGGTCCAAAAAGATTCCATGCGTTTTCGTAAAAACCTCGAACGCTTAGGTGCTTTTTTCGCTTACGAGATCAGCAAAACGCTTAGCTATACCGAAATTGATACGCAAACCCCATTGGGTATTGCCAAGAGCAAGGTATTGGCCCAACAACCTGTTTTAGCTACGATCTTAAGGGCAGGCATACCCATGCAACAGGGGTTGCTCAGTGTTTTCGACCAAGCAGAGGCTGCTTTTATTACAGCTTATCGCAAGACCAAAAAAAGTGGTGATTTCATTATCCAAATGGAACACATTTCGGCACCAGACCTTGAAGATAAAGTAGTGATCCTAGCCGATCCGATGTTGGCAACTGGCTTGAGTATGGTACTTTGCGCCAAAGAGCTGATCAACCGTTACAAAATCAAAAAACTACATATTGTAGCCGCCATTGCCAGTACCGAAGGCGTAAAACACGTAAGGGCAAATTTACCAAAGGCAGATTTGTGGTTGGGTGCTATTGATGAGGAGATGACCAGCAAATCTTACATTGTACCCGGTTTGGGCGATGCCGGGATCTGGCTTATGGAACCAAGGCTTAACTTCATATTTAAACATTAAGGAAATCCAAGGGTAGATTTCAATCAATCGCAACGATTCAAAATGACAGTAAACAGGTTAAAAAAGCGAATAGTTTCTTACCTCTTTGCCAAATATCTTTGCGACCTTTGGATTAATGACAAAGCATATTTTTTTCGACCTCGACCATACCATTTGGGATTTTGACCGCAATGCACAGGAAACCCTTTTGGAACTTTATGAAGTCTATCAATTAAAAACATTAGGCCTACATTCGGCACAAGATTTTATTGATCGGTATACGGAGAACAACCATCGCCTATGGGCCCAATATCATTTGGGAGAAATCTCTAAAGAAACTTTAAGGGCCGAACGTTTCAGAAATACTTTTATCGAACTAGGGGTAAGTCCAGAGCAAGTACCTCAGCAATTTGAAGACGATTATGTAAGGATCAGTCCGACAAAAACCAATCTGTTTGCTGGTGCAGAAAAGGTATTGGGTTACCTCCAGAAGAAATACCAATTGCATATCATTTCGAATGGTTTTAAAGAAACTACCCTGACCAAGATGGAAGTATCTGGTCTCAACCCTTATTTTACGCAAGTGATCATTTCTGAAGATGTGGGCGTGAACAAGCCAAACCCAGCAATTTTTGAACATGCATTGACCAAGGCCGCTGCCGAAAAACAGGAGAGCATTATGATTGGAGATAGTTTGGAAGCCGATATTCGTGGGGCACAGGCTTTTGGCTTAAAGGCTATTTTTTTTAACCCATTAAATGTAGAAAAGCCAGCAGATGTAACCTGGCAGATTTCGAACCTTGAAGAATTATTAGCGCACTTTTAACATCTCTTAACAATTCTCGGTTTGATGTTTGAAAGACACGCTGTACACACAAATCAATCAACATGAAAATTTACATCCTTTTAGGCTTGGCGCTATTGAGTGCACAGCTCAGTTTTGCGCAAAACAACCGCAGTAAAGCAGAAGTATTTATCCAAATTGAAGACCAGGGCAGTTTTACCGTTTATCTCGACGATGAATTTGTAGGATCTACCAACGGTCGCTTTAGATTTTACGATGTTTACAATACCCGACCAACACTGTCTATTTTACAAGGCAACAGAAAGATCTATAGCAATAGGATCGATGTTCATTTAGACGAACGTCTAGTGTTGAACTATTCGGTTAGACGCGGATTACAAATAACGAAAGAGCTCAAAATATATAAGGACAGAAGATATGCCCTAAATGATTTTGATGATTACAGTGACAACTACAATACTGGCATCGTTCCACCTAACAGACCGTATATTGATGAGAATGTCAAAGCATTTAACGATTTGAGTATCCTTGTTAAAAAGGAATCTTTTGATGATGACAAGATCAAATTGATCCAGGCTTATGTTGCTTATACCCAGTTATCGACCGCGCAAGTGGCCATTTTATTACAAAATATATTGTCTGATGATAAAAAGCTAAGTCTGGTGAAAAATCTGGCTCCTGCAATTAGCGATGTACAGAATTATTATACCCTAAAAGAGTCTTTTACTTTTAACAGCACGAAGGACAACTTCATGAACTTCTTAAATAGTAAAAAAACACCAAGGGCAGAGCAGAACTCAAATTCATCTGGTCCATTTGAGCAATTAAAGGCAACCATTAAACGCGAGGCATTTGACGATGGCAAAACGAAGTTGATTTCAGGCTGCCTTCCAAAACTCCTCACCTTCTACCGCACAGATGGGAGAATTATTAAGGCTCTATACTTTCGAAGACAAAGCCTTAATTTGTGCCAAATGGGCGTACCGTTATGTAAGCGACAAACAAAACTACTTTACCTTAAAAGACGTATTTAAACACAAGAACAACCAAGATGCATTACTGGATTTTATCAGTAAGCGTTAATAAAGTTTAACTTTAAGATATGAATACAGCCAAAGTCTATCAATCGATCATCAAAATTGTAAATGCCTATCAAGTTAGCTTAAACAAGATGGATGAAGCAGATTTTGTGCTGAGCCCTCCTATTGGTGGCTGGAGTTACAGTGAGGTCTATTCTCATATTTTCGACTCCAGCCTCCTTTCTTTGATGGCCTTAAACAACTGCATCAAAGGTGAAGGCGAAAAAAAACCAACACTTTTTGGGGTAAAGCTAATCCTCTTTTTTGGCACCTTGCCTCCTGGTAAAAAATATAACGTGCCTAAAAGGCTGGCCGAAAGGGTAAAAAAAATTAATATCATGGCCGCTCAGCAGTTCATCACAGACTTTGAACTGCAATTGGGCAAAACCTATCCGCAACTCAACGGAGCTAATCCCAAAATAAAAGTCAAACATCCCCGTTTGGGTTACTTGAATGCCAAACAATGGTTAAGGTTTATCGAAATCCATTTGAACCATCACTTGAAGCAATTAAAGCGGATAGAAAATAGTTTTGAGTTAGCGCAGTAATTTTCACATCTTTGGGTAATTAGCGCTTAAAATATGAAACAGGTTTTATATATATGTTATGTGATAGGCTTAATGGCCTGTAATCCAAAAAAACCAGAATCGGCAAACACTTATGCCGCAACCCCTACTGGTTTACAAGGCATCCAGAATAGTGCCCCGAGTACGGCAGTTGCAGCAAATAACAAGGGTGGTGGCACAGTTAATCCTCCTCATGGGCAACCAGGACACCGTTGCGATATTGCAGTTGGAGCACCCTTAAACACAGCACCATCTACACCTGTTACACCAACAGTTACCCCACAGGTAGTGAGTATGCCACCTGTAGCATCAGCAGTTCCTGCTCAAAATACTGTAAATACCACAGGACAAAAACTGAACCCTAAACATGGTGAGCCTGGTCATCGCTGCGAAATCGCAGTGGGTGCACCTTTAGATTCAAAACCGCAGGCAACTGCCCCGGTAGAAGTTAAATTACCAGCCAACTTACCAAAAGAAGCTAAAAACAGTGCGAAACTAAACCCCAAACATGGTGAACCTGGTCATCGCTGCGAAATTGCAGTTGGTGCGCCGCTTACCTAATAATTGAATGATTTTACCATCTTTGCTTTAATGAAACTACCTAAGATAAATGGTTTTGATGAGCAGGCCCTAAACAAGTATTTTAAAAATACCGGATTATTGATGCTTGGCCGTGTAGGTAGTATGGCGATCAAGATGGCCACCACAATTCATGTAGCCAATTACCTGTTACCCGAAAGAAATGGGGTTTTAAGCACTTCTACTTCTTATGTTTTCTTGTTTGCGGCCTTGGCTGGTTTAGGGTTGGATAGTTTCATTGTAAAAGAGCTGCATCAATTCCCCAAACAACGGGATACCATTTTAGGCACGTCCTTCTTTTTAAAGATATTTGCCGGATTGTTGTGTATTCCCATCATCTTTATCGCTTGGCAGCTATTCCCTTTAACCAATATCCCCTACCTGTTCATCCTGATCTTGTCATTTACAGGACTATTTCAATCTTTTACCATCATCGATTCGTATTTCCAATCTGAAGTACAATCTAAATATATCATGCAGGTGCAGATCATTGGCAACATTGTTTCTGCAGGCATCAAAATTTTATTGGTCTACCTTGCAGCGGATATCATGTATTTCATTTATGCTTATACTTTTGACATCCTGATCCTGTCCATCGGTTATTTTTTCACCTACCAAAGAAAAGGAAGGAGCATTTTCAATTGGAAATACAACCATCAACTGGCCAAAAAATTATTGCACCTCTCATGGCCATTGATCATCTCAGGTATTATGGTATCTGTGTACATGAAGATCGATGTGATCATGCTCAAAGAGATCTTAGGCGATGATGTAGGTACTAAGGCCTCGGGTGCATATGCAACAGTGGTGATGTTTAGCGAGGCACTGAACTTTGTACCAGTTGCCATTGTGACCTCTCTTTTCCCTGCCATCTTAAATGCCCGAAGAGATCATCCCAACGTTATCAAAAAAGGCTGCAAAACCTTTTCGACCTGATGGTATGGCTCAGTTTGGCTTTTGCCTTGTTCATTACTTTTGCCTCGCCATTGATCTATAAATCATTTAAACCACAATATGTAGCGGCAGCACCTGTATTGGCGGTGCATGTTTGGGGCAGTCTTTTTGTATTTTTGGGCGTGGCCAGTGGCCAGTTTCTGATTGCCGAAGGTTTCAACAAACTTACTTTTACCCGTACGGGTCTTGGTGCCATTGTCAACATCATTTTAAACTTTTTGTTGATTCCTAAAATGGGGATGATGGGAACCGCAATCGCCACGGTAGCTGCCTATTTTTCGGCCACATTTTTAATTCTTTTTATCCCCAAAACACGACCTCAAGGAATAATGATGTTAAAATCACTATTTTTGGTCTCCGCATTTCAAAAAATATTTAAACGTTGAGCAAATTTAAAGCATTAGCAGATCTAATTGGCAAGCCAAAAAGGCTTAACGCCCTGTTATCTTACGGACATAAAGGTTATTTGGCCACCATTGGTTGGTTTACCGCATTTGATACACATCAGGCTGTTGATGAAGCTGGGCAACCTTTACCTTGGGTAACCTACTCCTTCATCGATTTTATCAAGACCCGTTTAAACAAGGAGCTTTCTATTTTTGAGTACGGCTCTGGAAACTCCACTTTATTTTATGCCAAACGTGTAAAAAGAGTGGTTTCTGTAGAACATGACGAGGCTTGGTTCAAGAAGATCGTAGAGGAGAAGGCCAGCAATGCCGAAATGATTTTTACCCACCTAGAAAAAGGAGGAGAATATTGTCAAAAGGCAAAATTGTTGGGCGAAAAATTTGAAGTCATCATTGTCGATGGCAGGGACCGTGTCAACTGCTGTAAACATAGTATTGATGCGTTAACCCCTAATGGTGTTTTGGTTCTAGACGATTCAGAGCGTGAAATGTACCAAGAAGCCAGAACATTTTTAACCGAAAAAGGATTTAAAGAATTGCCATTTACAGGTATTTCTCCTGGCTTGTTCTACAACAAGGCAACCTCTGTTTTTTACAAGGCCGATAATTGTTTGGGCATTTAACCTATTCATTTTAAGATGATGAGTACCGAAATGTTAAGTGAAGAAGTAAAAACAGCTTACGATAATTTTTATACGGATAACGATGTGGCTTGGCGAATGCTGGGCGCAAAATATAAGGCCCAAAACATTGTAGAAGTCTGCCAAAGCATCAAACCAAATAAAGTGTTGGAAGTAGGCGCTGGCGACGGCAGTATTTTGCACTACCTTAACGAATGGAATTTTGGCAATGAGCTTTATGCCTTAGAAATTGCACAAAGCGGAGTAGATAAAATTAAGGAACGCCAATTGGGCCGACTTAAGGAAGCACAGACCTTTGATGGTTACCAAATTCCTTATGCCGATGACAGCTTCGACCTGATCATTCTGGCCCATGTTTTGGAACATGTAGAACATGAGCGGGTCCTGATCAGAGAACTGAAACGGGTAGCCAAACATATCGTGATTGAAGTACCCAAAGATTACCGATTTGGTGTTGACAAAAGGATGAAACATTTTATGGACTATGGCCATATCAACATGTACACGCCTACTTCTTTGCGTTTCTTGCTCAAGAGTGAAGGTTTAGAACTGGTAACGGATAAAGTGTCTATGATCAGTCCTGAAGTGACCTATTTCAATGAGTTTGTCAATAAAAAAGCAAGCAGATCCATCAGCAAAAGATTAAAGATACAATTGGAATACGGAATCAAACGTTTTTTAGGTCAGCTTTTAGGACAGCAGAAAAGAGAACAATTTGCCAATGCTTATACCGTTTTAACAAAAAAATCAGATCAAAACCTGCATATCTTTTAACATGCAAAATCTTGCACCCATAGCACTCTTTGTTTACAATCGTCCGCAGCATACCGAGCGAACTTTGAAATTTCTGCAACAGAATGAATTGGCGGCAGAAAGTAGGTTGTTTATTTTTTCTGATGGCGCCAAAACTCCTGCAGATGAAGATAGGGTAAAAGAGGTGCGCGAGCTGATCAGAACAGTAGAGGGTTTTAAATCGATAGAAATCGTAGAAAGTAAAACGAACATGGGATTGGCCAATTCGGTTATCGCGGGAGTTAGTCGATTGACCACGGCCTACGGACAGGTTATTGTTTTTGAAGACGACCTGATCTCTTCTCCATATACATTGACCTATTTCAACGAAGCTTTAAACCGTTACCGAAACGAAGAGCAGGTAATGCATATTGGCGCCTATATGTACGCCCTAAAAGAAGAAAACCTACCCGAAAGCTTTTTCTACAGGGCAGCTACCAGTTGGGGCTGGGCAACCTGGCAAAGAGCGTGGCAACATTTCGAGCCGAACATCCAAACTTTGCTAGACCAATTTGATGCCAAGAAAAAACATGCCTTCTCTATCGAAAACACCATGAACTTTTGGAAACAGATGCAGGATTTTAAAAATGGCAGGAACAACTCTTGGGCCATCCGTTGGTATGCTTCGATTTTTCTAAAAGGTGGACTGACCTTAAATCCTGCGCAGTCATTGGTCAATAACATAGGCCATGATGGAAGTGGGATCCATTCTGGGATGAACGATATCTACAATGTAATCATCAATCCAAAGCCGATCAGTCAGTTCCCAACCTTGGTAGAAGAAAATGCAAAGGCCTACCATGCCATTAAACACTTTTTGGCGAACAGAAAAGGTAGTTTATGGGCAAGGATCAAACGATACCTGAAAGAGAAGTTCTAAGCATTTGGATAAAATTCCATTATCAAAAGACAATATCATTTAATCGGATAGCTAGAATTACTTTTAAATTTGGGTGAAGACCTTCACCTTTAATTTGATTCCGATGAAAAGAATAATTGTCCTTTGCCTGTTCATGGCTAATCTTGTAGCTGCACAACAACCGATCAAACCTTATGGGGCCATCCCCAGCAAAAGACAATTGGCCTGGCACGATACAGAAGTTTATGGGCTGATCCATTTTACACCTACTACTTTCGAGAATAAGGAATGGGGCTTTGGCGATGCCGACCCTCAAACATTTAACCCTACAGCTTTTAATGCCGACCAGATCATCAAAGCAGCCAAGGCAGGCGGTTTAAAAGGAATCATCTTGGTAGCCAAACACCACGATGGTTTTGCCTTATGGCCTACCAAAACAACCAATTATAACATTTCCAAAAGCCCATTTAGAAACGGAAAGGGAGATATGGTTAGGGAGATAGCACAAGCGGCCCGTAAAAATGGGCTAAAGTTTGGGGTGTATTGTTCGCCCTGGGACCGTAACAATCCTAAATATGGCACAGCCGAATATCTGGCCATTTACCAAGCCCAACTCAAAGAATTATATAGCAACTATGGTCAACTTTTTATGAGTTGGCACGATGGAGCCAATGGTGGCGATGGCTATTATGGCGGAGCGAGGGAAAAACGTTCCATAGACAATACCACCTATTACGATTGGAACAATACCTGGGCCATCACCAGAAAAATGCAACCCATGGCCAACATCTTTAGCGACATTGGTTGGGATGTGCGTTGGGTAGGTAACGAAAACGGATATGCCAACGAAACCAGCTGGGCAACTTTTACCCCCATGCCACCTAAAGGGAAAAATGTGGCCGTTCCGGGTCAGGCCAATTACCCAGAAAGCCCAGAGGGGATTAGAAACGGAAAATTTTGGATGCCAGCAGAATGCGATGTTCCCTTACGACAAGGTTGGTTCTACCACGCCAAGGAGCAACCAAAAACACCAACTGTTTTATTCGACCTGTACCTGAAAAGTGTAGGCCGTGGTGCAGGTTTAGACCTAGGCTTGGCTCCAGATACCCGAGGGCAATTACATGAAGATGATGTTGTCGCATTGCAAAGTTTTGGAAACATGGTTAAACATACCTTTGCTACCAATTTGGCCAAAGGTGCACAGCTTAAAGCCAGCAATACCCGTGGAAAAACCTATACTGTTGCCAACTTGTTAGATGGGAACAAACAAAGCTATTGGGCAACGACGGATCAGGTGCATCAGGCAAGTATAGCGATCGACCTCAAAACCCCAAAAACATTTGACATAGTAAGTTTGCAGGAATATATCCCTTTGGGCCAAAGAATTGAGGGTTACACCATAGAAATTCTAGAAAACAATATCTGGAAGAAAGTATATGAGGGCACTAGTATTGGCGCCAAAAGGCTCATCAGGTTGGAACATGCGGTAACAACAAACAAGGTAAGGTTAAACATTACCAAATCGCCAGTTTGTATCACCCTTTCCGAGTTTGGGTTGTATCGCTTCACCCCATAATTTCAATATCATCGAAAGATTTTTTCAGAAATATTTTGATATGACCTTTATAACTCTACATTTGTAGAAGCAAATCTAAAGACATAGAATGATACAGCTTTCAAAAGCAGAAGAACAATTGATGGAAATGATCTGGAAGAATGAGACTATCTTTATGAAAGATATCATAGAAAACTATCCAGATCCTAAACCAGCACCTACAACCATCGCTACTTTATTAAAAAGGATGCAGGACAAGAAATTTGTTGGCTACAAGGTGTATGGCAACTCTAGGGCCTATTTTCCTTTGATCAAAAAAGATGATTATTTTTCTAACCATGTAAATGGGATGATCAAAAACTACTTTGACAATTCGGCCTTACAATTCGCTTCTTTTTTTGCAGCCAATACCCATATGACCCAAGCCGAATTAGAAGACCTTAAAAAAATTGTAGAAGACCAGATCAAAAAAGGAAAATCATGACCATTTATCTAGCCAAATTTGTACTCTGCTCAGGATTATTTTTATTCGCCTATCTATTATTGTTAGACAAAGAAAAGGCGCATAAGTTTAAAAGATTGTACTTGCTGGCTAGTTTAGGTCTATCACTAACTATTCCATTGATCAGTATTGAAAGCAGAACAGCAATCATACCTGTTCAAACTATCCAACATTTTGCTGTAAAGCCTATAGCTTCTCCTACAAATGTAAGTACTAGCATAGTTGCCCAAGAAGATCCGGACATTGTTCCATACCTTATCTTTGGCGTTTATGCTTGCATTACCACATTGCTTTTGCTGAGGTTTGGCCGTAACCTCTATATTCTTTTGTCCAACATTAAACAAAGTGAAAAAGCAAATTTTCAGGATACCACTATTGTACTGAGCGAAAAAACCATTGCTCCCTACAGTTTTATCAACTACATTTTTGTAAGCAAAATTGATTATGAAGAAGGGAAGATCGCAGACGAGTCTTGCAACATGAACTGGCACATGTGCAGCAAAAGCACTCTATTGATGTCATTGTAGTAGAACTCCTGCAGATCTTTTATGGTTCAACCCCTTATTGTATTTTTACCGCAAAGCCATACAGACCAATCACGAGTACCTTGCAGATGAAGCTGTAATCAATACCTATCAGGATATCTCAACCTATCAATTGATCTTTATCCAACATATTTCCGTTCAGAGCGGTTTATCATTGACCAGCCAATTCAACTATTTAACCATTAAAAAAAGATTGATCATGATGAGCAAAGCCAATTCTATCAAAAAAGTAATCGCCAAACAATTGGTATTGGTACCGATATTGGGTTTGGCTGTAGCATTATTTACGACAAAGACCGTTGCCCAGAACAACCCAAAACTAACCGCAGCTAAACAAATTGCAACTACAAAAGAAGGCATTTCTAGTGTTGAATTGGCCGAGTTCAACTCCATTTTAGCTAAATATAACCTCCAAAAAAGGCCTGAGCATTATGTAACTTTCCCCGTAAAGTTGGAGAAAGCTGATGACAATAGGCTATTTATGCTCTACAATAAAATGTCATTGCAACAACGAAAAGCATTCGATGCCAAAATAGTTTATATCGAACCTGCCAAAGCCAATACGCCTTCTAAAACCCAGTTAAAGGAATGGCAAAATTCAAAAAAATATGGGGTTTGGATTGATGACAAAAGAGTAGACAATGCGGCCTTAGCCAATTATCAGCCATCAGATTTTGGTCAATGGGATTCTTCTAGACTAACGGAAAAAGCCATTAATTATGGTAAACATTACTTCCAGATTAATTTAATGACCAAGGCATTTTACAAGAATTATTACGCAGAAGCCAGCAAGAACAAACCGGTAATGGTTTGCTTTTTAAAGCATGATTAATTAAAATTTCAACATTGCAATCTCTTTAAGGTTGGCTTAAAAAAGATTTACTCCGTAGCTGCTTCGCGGTTTTCGCTGCGCTCAGCATGACAAAACTTTGGTCATCTTTAATCATCTGGTCTTCGACAAGCTCAGAATGACAATAGGTATTATTGGTTAGGATTTGCAATGTCTGTTGGTCGGGATCTGCAATCTCGACCTCGTTTCTATTACTTCTTTTTGGCCTCCAATAAAATATAAGGCGACAATTGTTTCGAATCAAAAGCAAAAACCTTGGTAAATAATTTACCAGCCAACCACATTGTTTTTTTAAGCAAACGAACGGGCATGGCTTTCTGTTTTTCGTTCTCTAACCAAAGGCTAAAGCGACCAAAATACCTTGATTGGATAACTTCCAATCCTGCGGCAGTACAAATCTTTTCCAATAAAACTGGATCCATACAGTCGATATTGTGCTTATCGTAGTTTTCTTTGTCAAAATTCTTTTGGAACCAACCGTTCAATGCCTTAAAGTTTGGCAAGGTAATGAACAAACTTCCACCAGGTTTAACAAAGGCAATGTGCCTGTTGATGATATCAGCGGTGTCATTAAAATGCTCGATCAAACCACAACTCAATACTAAATCGTATTGTTGTGTTGGCGTATAGTTGAACAGGTCTGTTTCAATAATGTGTATATCATCCTTAGCCAAGCCATTGGTGGTTAGCAATTGTTCGGTAATGGGTGGGTGAACAAAATAGTCTAACAAGGTAACATCAAGCTTGAGGTATTTTTTTAAAAAAACGGCATAGTAGCCAGGAAAACCACCCAGCTCTATTGCCGTTTTTACCTTATTGTGCTGTACAATATCCGCCAGTTGGCGATGAAATAAATATGTTTCTGGTATTACAACCGACAAATCTGTCTTACTTTCCCAATACTTTACCCAAAAATCTCTGTCAGTTAATAAATTACTCATTCTTGTTCAATTGTTTTATTGTTAAATTGTGTAATTGTCAGATTGTATGAACAATAAAACAATTACACAATTTTTCTACTTCAGGTCCTTCAAGATTTCTGCAACAGCTCTCTGCAATTGTGGATTCTATCTGCCAACCTATCTTCAAATGTATTTTTTACAAAGATATCTGGTTTTACCCCTTCTTTTTCTAAATCTTTTCCATCCATGGTATAACATCCCCATGATGGCAAACGGTAAGAAGAACCATCAACCAATCCTTTTGAAGAGGTAAAGATGATCCAGCGGTAAGTTTCTGTACCAATCGATCTTACCCAACTTCAATTCTTTAAAGCCCGCAGCAGTCATTTCTGCATCACTTAAAGATTGCTCGTTGATCAACAATACAATCGGTTTGGCCGCTGGTGCAAAATTACTTTGTGGCGATAACTTACCACCACGGTATTGCCATTTAAGGTAAGGCCTTTGTGATAAAAACCTCAATACATCATCATGTACGTTACCACCCGTATTGTAGCGCAGGTCTAGGATGATCGCATCTTTATTGTTTTCCTGCTCTACCATATCCAACATGAAACGCTCCAATTCGCCCCCACTCATGTTCTTCATATAGGTATAGGCAATGCGGTTATTCCCCCATTTGTCAACATTGTCACGGTTTTTGGCAATCCACTCATCGTACAGGTTACCTCTTAGGGCTCCTCCACTTTGTGGATGAACATTTACCGTAACTGGTTTGCCATTGCGCATAAAGGTCAAGGTCATCTCCTTATCCAATGATGGTTTGCTGAAATAATAATCACGGTCCATTTTCTCATCTACCTTTACACCGTTTACTTCTGTCAACACATCACCGGTATTGATTTTCTCTCCGGTTAACCAGGCGTTGCTTTTACTAGCAATCCTTTCTACCTGATAAGGTTTTTCATTGTCGAAGATGATTCCTGTTTCGTTGGTTACATAGTTCATATTTCTACGTTCTTCAGCACCAAAACTATTAAAGCCCATGTGCGAAGAGTTGAGCTCGCCCAACATGTCATTTAACAAAATCCTCAAATCGCCACGGTTGTTTACATAAGGTAGAAAAACAGCATAACGTGTTTTCATCTTTTCCCAATCTACCCCATGGAAATTCTCATCGTAGAAGTTTTCATCCAAACCCACCCAAGTTTCGTAAAACATCTGGTTGAACTCGGCATTCAGGTTTCTGCTGAATTTATAATTATGGTCTAATTTATCTAGTTTATTGGCATCGATATTATACTTGCCGATTACCCCTCTGGTTAGGGTATAGAACTTACCTCCAGCCTCAATGATGTTGAAACCACCATCGGTAACCTTTTCTGTTTTATTGGCTTCAAATGGCTCTATAATTGTTCTATAGGCACTTGTTGAGCCGCCTTCGTGGTTTGAAGTGTAAAACACATAGGTTTTATCACCTTTGCTAAATACATCGGTAAGGTATTGGCTACCAAAAGATGGGCTGATCAATTCCATTCTGTCCAAGATTTTTTGGGTATTGATGGTAATTACAACCGGCGGTTTTGGAGTTGGCTTCACTTCTGGCTTTTTCTTTGCCGTATCTGCTTTTTTGTCTGCTACCACTACTGGTTTCACTTCTTTAGGTTCTGCTGGTTTTTCGTCCTTGAACAACTCATCAAACTTCTCTGAGCGGAAAGGTGCATCATATTTGTTCAGTGCAATACGGTATACATGTGCATTTGGCATACCCGACGGATAAGACGGCTTGGTGCGGTCGCTGGTAAAATAGATGTACTTCCCATCTGGCGACCATACCGGACCAGCTTCGGTAACACCCGTATTGGTAAGGTTAATGGTTTTGTTGTCTTTGATATCGTGCACCAAAATGTCTTGCTCAAAATTACGGAAGGCCGTAAACAATACATATTGGTCGTTTGGAGAGAAACTAGGTGCAGAATTTTGGATTGCCCAGAATTCGTCTTTTACAATGGTTCTACTCTCTAAGGTTTTAAGGTCTAGCAATCTCAGTTCATTACGTCCGCTGAGGTAAACACCCAAGGTTTTGTTTTTATTTAAAGTAATATCACGGTTGTTTGCCTTGTCTTTGGTCAGTTGTTTTAGGGTGCCTTTACCATCTCCGGTAATGGTATACCAATTCTGATAGCCATTAAAAGTCTGGTTAAAAAGAATGGTCTTGTTGTCGGCCAACCATTTTACCTCTAAGGCCCTTTCGCCAGTGTTGCTGATCTTGCGGATAAATTTACCATCTGCATCACTTACAAAAATCTCGCCCCTTGAAATAAACACCAATTTTTTGCCATCGGTCGATGCATCGAAATTGGAGATATTTGCCCTTACATCATACTCTTGTTCTTTGCTCAAAATCTGGTTTCTAGAGGTGCTGATGCTTATCTTTTCGGTTTTCTTGGTTGCTACATCGTAGGTATACAATTGATAATCTTTTTCAAAGACAATGGTACTGCCATTTGCCGCCACAAAAGGACGTTTGATCGAAGTATCGAACTTTGTCAATGCGGTTTTTTTGCCATTGCTGAAGGTATAGAGATTGTATTCTTCATTGCCCTCATCAGATACGAAATAGATATTTCCTTTTTGGTCTATCGTTGTCCAAAAATCTTTTCCAATATAATCGGTATAACGTTTATAGTTTTTTGTTTTAGGGTTATACGATTGGATATCTGGATTAAAAGCACCTTTATAATGCTTTCTGTTGCTAAAGTTTCTGCTTTCCCAAGTATCATTAAAAAAGAGGTTACCATCTGGTGCCTCGGCGATATTATGTGTGGTGTTAAAGTAATTGTCGAACAAACGGACTGCTGTTCCGCCATTGATCCTACTTTGTAACTTGAATAGTTGTTGTACCTGCTCGATGTAAAGTAAATGGTTTTCGAATCCCAGCTCCAGTTGTCTACCTCATCTGTTCCATCATTAAAAGTCAATTGTCTGATGTCTCCACCTGTTAAAGGCATAACATATACATCATTGTTTCCAAACTGGTTAGACGTAAAGGCCAGCCATTTGCCATCTGGAGAAATCTTAGGGTTGATTCTTCGCCTGGCATACCCGTTAAACGTGAGGCTACTCCACCTTTTGTGGGTACTTTCCAGATATCTCCATCATAACTGAACACGATCGTTTGCGCATCTGGACTTAGCGCTGGATAAGCTGCAAAATAGGTCTGATCTTGCGCTTTAGTTAAGGCCGGCAGCAACAATACCATTGCGGCAAGCGTTCTAAGGATGTTTTTATTCATGAAAATTTTGTTTGTTGGCTTTAAATGTTGAAAATACACAACAATTTTATAAACCTAAACAATAAAATGTATTTTTGATTGATTTGAAAGTTGTACACTTAAATACCTACGATGGAAATGGAGGCGCCGGCAGGGCTTGCCTGCGTTTAAGTGACGCCTTAAATGCCAATGGTGTAGACTCGAAGGTAATGGTCTATTACAAATTTGGCCAAAATCCTAAAATCGACACTTTTACCAAGGGTATTTTTGCCAAAGCCTTTGCCATCTTTAACATCATGGCCGAGCGCTACCTGGCCAAACTGTTTGTAAAGGCGGTAAAAACCCCTTTTTCGCTGCAATGGTTTGGTAAATCGATCGTTAACCATCCCGATCTAAAATCGGCAGACCTGATCCACCTTCATTGGGTAAACCATGGTTTTTTAACCCCAAAATTTTTAGCGCAGCTTGATGAATTGGAAAAACCTATTGTTTGGACTTTCCACGACAGCAATGCTTTTACCGGAGGTTGTCATGTACGTTACAGTTGTGAGCATTTTCATCAACAATGCGGCAATTGCCCTGTCCTACGATCGAGTGGAAAAGACGACATTTCGCATAAAAACTGGTTGCGCAAACAAAAGGCCTATTCAGAACTGAACTTTCATGTGGTTGCACCAAGCAGGTGGATGGCCTCATCCGTTAAACAAAGTAGTTTATTGGGCGTTAGACAAACAACCGTAATCCCCAATACCATTGAAATAGATGTTTTTAAACCTTATGTTAAGGCAGAGGCCAAAAAAATATTGAAGATTCCTGCTGATCATTTTGTATTGATGAGTGGTTTTATGCCGTCTAAAAACGACAAACATAAGGGTGCTCAATACTTGATCGATGCCTTGAACGAATTGGCCGCCCGCCCTGAGATACCAAAGGAGAAAATAGAATTGGTGATCTTTGGCAATAAGGATGAGAAGAACCTACCTGAATTTCCATTCAAGACTACGTATTTAGGTACCATCAACAAGGACGAACATCTGGCCAAATGTTATGCCGCGGCCGATGCTTTTATCACCCCATCTTTAGAAGACAACCTGCCTAATACCGTAATGGAAAGTTTGGCCTGTGCCACTCCGGTGATCGCTTTTACCACAGGTGGTATTCCAGACATGGTTAAACATTTGGAGAATGGCTATTTGGCCAAATACCAGTCGGCTACAGATCTGGCGGATGGCATTGAATGGCTGTACCTGCACGAAAACAAGGAGGCCGTACAAAAAGAAGCCAGAAGGAGTATCCTCACCCATTTTGCGCCAAATGTAATCGCTACACAACACGAAGCACTATATCTCCACCTTATTAACGCCATGCCTCAATGACCATCAATCCGAAACTTAGCGTAATTACTGTCGTTTATAATAACGTAAAGGATATCGAACGCACTTTGCTTTCCGTATTGAACCAGACTTATGCAAATATCGAGTACATCGTAATTGATGGTGCATCTAACGACGGTACCGTTGAAGTGATCAGCAAGTATAAAGAGCGCATCGCCAAGTTTATTTCAGCACAGGACCAAGGATCTACGATGCCATGAACAAAGGTTTGGCTTTGGCCACTGGCGACTATGTGCTCTTCATGAATTCGGGAGATGAGATCTATGCAACGGATACGGTAGCAGATGTTTTCGCTTCGGCACCGTCAGGCGATATCTACTATGGGGAAACCGAAATGTACGATGAGCACTGGAATAGTTTGGGGCAACGTCGGCACACTGCTCCTGAGCATTTCGATTGGCATAGCTTTAAGTTTGGCATGAACGTGAGTCACCAGGCCATCTACATCAAACGGAGCTTAACCGTACCTTACGACCTGCATTACAAATACAGTGCTGATATTGATTGGATCCTAAAAGCGGCCAAAAAATCCTCTAACATTGTAAATACACATCTGTATGTGGCCAAATATCTGGTAGGCGGTATGTCTAAGCAAAAACATCTGGCCAGCCTTAAAGAACGCTTTAAGATCTTAAGCAAATACTATGGGCTTATCCCAAATCTGTTGAACCATATCTTTATTGCCTTAAACCTGGCCCAATATTACATCAGACACAGAAGGACCAACGATTAGTTTTCATTTGTTATTTAAGGTGAGCTAAGAATAGATAGCTTCAAAGCTAAAATCCTTAACCTAAACTCAGGTTATTTAACCTTATCCTCACCCCCACTTAATATTCAACAGATAGATTTGTTCAAATCCCTTATCCATGATGTTGAAACAGCTCAAACGGCATCCCATCTATTTTGGGCTTATCGCTTTGTTAGTGATCTTGGCCGTAGTATTTAATCTTTCTTTTTCCAAAACGGAAGGTTTTCTGCTGTTGAATGGTTTTCATACTACTTTGTTAGATCAGTTCTTCAGTTATTATACTTTTTTAGGAGATGGCGTATTTTCTATCATTGTAGTGATAGGCCTTTTTCTATTTAAAAGGTATCGAAAAGCCAGTACTTTATTATTGGCTTTTTTAAGTTCCAGTCTGGCTGCCCAATTGCTTAAAAGACTATTTCATTTACCTCGACCGAAAATGTATTTCGAAGCCAACGCCTTCCAATATCCTCATTTTATTGAAGGCATTACATTACACAACTCCAATTCTTTTCCATCTGGACATACCACTTCTGCTTTTGCATTGGCTACGGTGCTGGTACTTACATTTAAAAAGGAAAAAATTGCTTGGCCTTGCCTTATTGGGGCAAGTTTGGTTGCGTATTCGAGGTACTATTTGGCACAACATTTTTTACAGGATACCATTGCTGGCGCATTGATCGGAACTCTTTTTGGCATATTAAGCTATTACTGTGTGAAGCAGAAAAAAATGCGTCTACCCTTTAAGCGCATTTACAAACTGGCAAAATCTGGTCAACTATTAAGTAAACTTTATGGATTTAGCACAAAAAAACAACCCCTTATCCAAGAAGAAAATCATACAGCTCTTTAAATTTGGAATGGTGGGCTTATCGGGCCTCGTGATAGATTTTTCCATTACTTATTTTTTTAAGGAGCATTTACACTTTGACCCCTACTTGGCAAATGCCTTAGGCTTTGGCTTTGCTGTGGTCAACAACTACTTTATCAATCGGATCCTGGACATTTAAGAATAAAGAGAAGGCGATCATGCAACAGTTTACGAAATTTTTGCTGATTGCTTTGATTGGGTTGGGGCTAAATACCTTATGCATCTATATGCTGCAACAACAGCTACATCTACCTTTCTATATAGCCAAATTAATGGCCATTGTGTTGGTGTTTGCATGGAATTATACGATCAATGCCACCCTAACCTTTAGCAAGAATTGAACTTCTGGAACAATAGGATTTGGTTATTGATCTTCGTTGCCACCATCTTAAGGTTGCTTATTGCCTTGTGCTTAAATCTGGGCAATGACGAGGTCTATTATTGGACCTATGCTCAAGACCTTCAATGGAACTATTTTGACCATCCACCAATGGTAGCCTGGTTGATCAGGATTACGACATTTAACCTCACGGTACACCACGAAGTATGGGTAAGGGCCGGCGCCATCTTATCTTCAGCTATCTGCACCTTTTTGATCTACAAAATGGGAGCGACACTTTACAACCGCCGTGCTGGCTGGTACGCCGCCCTACTTTATACCTCTTCATTTTATTGCAGCATCATTGCTGGCACGTTTATCTTACCAGATAGTCCGCAAATGGTCTTTTGGCTATGGAGCATCTTTATCTTGATCAAGATCTCACAATCTAGCACCATCAACCCACACCACAAAAGGCTTTGGTGTTATTTCGGCATCATAGCCGGGCTTTGCATCCTTTGTAAGGTACATGCTGTTTTTTTATGGGTGGCCGTAGGCTTATTTGCTTGTTTTGGAAATAGGAACTGGCTCCGAAATCCGTGGTTATACATTGCGGCATTGATCAGTTTTTTCATTGCCTCCCCAATCCTGTTGTGGAATATCGAACATCATTTTATCACTTACACCTATCATGGCAGTAGGGTAAGTTTAGTTGCAGCCGGTTTAAATCCCATTGCTTTCTTTAGAGAACTGTTTGGAGAGTTCTTCTACAACAACCCTGTTGTTTTTCTTCTGAGCTGGGCAAGTATCGGATTGTGGTATCGTAACAAGAAACATGCTCGAAAAAAAGAATTCAGTCTATTGATTTGTTGTAGTTTGCCATTGATCATCGTATTGCTTGTGTTGGCCTTATTTAGAGAAACCTTACCGCATTGGTCTGGCCCAGCATATAGCTGTTTGATTTTGGTTTCTGGGGTAAGATTGGCATTTTACCCCAAACGCAGGGCTAATCAGCTCATCATTATTGCTTTGTCGTTCTATTTGGTAGTTGTAATTGCAGGAATTCTGGTCATCAATCTTTGGCCTGGAACAATGGGCAAAACCGAAGACAAGTATACCACAGGGAAAGGTGATGTAACCTTAGACCTTTATGGCTGGAATGAGACAGGCAGAAAATTTAAACAGTTTTATCTGGCCGATCAAGCCAAGGGCTTGATGCAGGCAAATGCCCCCATCATTGTAAACAAATGGTTTCCTGCCAGTCATATTGATTTTTATCTGACTGCACATACGCAACAAAAGACTTATGCCATTGGGCCATTGTTTGACCTTCACCAATATTATTTTTACAACCTCCGAAAGCAGCAACCTGCATTGGGCAGCGATGCGTATTACATCACTACTTCGAATATGTTTAAAACCGAAGACCTTGAAGTGAACAAAACGGCTTTTGAAAAGATAGAACGCCCAAGCTTTATTCCAATCTATAGAAACGGGAAAATCTGCAAATATCTATTGGTGTTTAGGTTAAGAGGGTTTAAAGGCTAGTTTGGATCTACAATTTCCATCAAATAAAAGGGCCACGAATACAATTCGTGGCCCTTTTTGATTACCAGATCATCGTACTTATAACACCGCTCTGATCTTGGCCGCAGCAGCAGCCAGTTCATCTTGCGATGGTTTTAATTTTTCTTTGGCAAAATTCATGTCACTTACATTATTCATCGGTATGAGATGGATATGTGCATGTGGCACCTCAAGTCCAATAACCGCTACGCCAACCTTTTTACATGGAAAAGCCTTTTTTACACCAGTAGCCACTATTTTGGCAAAAAGTGTTAAACCAGCATAACTTTCATCGTCCATATCAAAAATATAGTCTACCTCTTTTTTAGGGATGACCAAAACATGGCCCATCACCAAAGGACTAACGTCCAAAAAGGCCAAGAAATCTGTAGTCTCTGCTACAACATGTGCTGGGATCTTCTCCACTTACAATTTTAGAAAATATGCTCATTTTAGTAAGGCTTAAGGCATAGGGTAAAAGGTGTAAGGTTTAGGTACCTTAAACCCTCGATTATCTTGAGATTTCTAGGATTTCAAATTCCATTTTACCAGCAGGCACCTGGATTTCTGTGGTATCGCCGATAGATTTACCCAATAAACCTTGGGCAATAGGAGATTTCACCGAAATCTTCCCTGTTTTAAGGTCCGCCTCGCTTTCTGCAACCAATTGATAAGTCATTGTTGCACCATTTTTTATATTTTTGATCTTTACAATAGAGAGGGCCAAAACCTTCGACAAGTCAAGTTTGCTTTCGTCTATCAGCCTTGCAGTAGATAAAGTAGCTTCCATTTTGGCAATCTTGGCCTCGTGCAGGCCCTGTGCTTCTTTGGCAGCATCGTATTCTGCATTTTCCGATAAATCGCCTTTATCCCTAGCCTCTGCAATAGCTTTTGATATTGCCGCTCTATCTGTTGTTTTTAATCTATGTAATTCCTCTTTAAGTTTATCTAAACCTTCTTGGGTATAATAAGTTACCTCTGACATACTTAATAATTTTTATAATTCCTCTAAAAAACAAACAAGACTACATCGGCATTTAGCCTACATAGTCTTGCTTCACTTAAAACGAAGATATAAGGCAATTCTTACAAAAGCAAATATTTTGACACTAAATTATTTTCATCTGACCTTCATCTTCAATTGCTAACTTTAAATTTTAATTGCGATAAATATGAAAAGACTAAACCTGATTTTATTATTGGCCATTGCTTTTGTCGGCATCCAAAATCTTGCAGCACAAGAACTCTATATGCCAAGAAACATCAAAGCCGCCTATCAAAAAGGCACACGTTCTATGGATGGCAAACCTGGTAAAAACTACTGGCAGAACCATGGAAAATACAACATGGAGATTACGGTAAACCCAGATACCAAAGTAGTTAATGGAACTGAAAGCATCGATTATACCAACAACAGCAGGGATACCCTGAAATCAATTACCATCCGTTTTGTAAACAACTTGCACAAACCTACTTCGCCAAGAGGTGGTAGCGTAAGTGAAGATTTTTTAGCTGCGGGATTGACCATTACTTCTTTTAAGATCAATGGCGAAGTTTACAATGTAAACGCAAAAAACTGGGGTACCACAGGTGATGTAAGATTGAAATCGCCATTGTTACCGGGCCAAAAAGCAGTGTTGAACATTGATTGGAACTATCCACTGTCAAAAGAGAGCGGCCGCGAGGGACAAATCAATCCAACGACCATGTTTGTGGCCTACAGTTATCCACGGGTATCGGTATATGATGATTACAATGGCTGGGATAAACTACCACACACAGACAGACAAGAATTCTACAACGATTTTAACGACTATGTGTTCTCCATCAAAGCGCCTAAAAATTATGTAGTATATGCCACAGGCGACCTATTAAACCCTGACGAAGTATTACAGCCAGAGTTTGCCGCCCGATTAAAAAAATCATACACCAGCGACGAGATCATCCATATTGCCAATGAGCAGGAGATGAAAAGTGGCAAGGTGACTTTACAAAACGACTGGAATACCTGGAAATTCGCCGTAAATAACATTGTAGATGTTTGTTTTGGATTGAGTAGCACTTATCTATGGGATGCCAGCAGTGTAGTGGTAGACAACAAAACCAACAGAAGGGTAAGCACACAAGCGGCTTATGATGTAAAAGGAACTGATTTTATCAACTCTGTTAAATACAACAACTATGCTTTGGCTTGGTTCTCTAACAACTGGCCAGGTGTTCCTTATCCATTCTCAAAAATGACCGCCTTTCAGGGCTTTGCAGACATGGAGTATCCTGGAATGGTTAACGATTCGCAAACTGGCGATCCTAAATTTGCACAGTTGGTACAAGACCACGAAATTGCCCATACTTATTTCCCTTTTTACATGGGCATTAACGAAACCCGCTATGCTTTTATGGACGAAGGTTGGGCCACTACTTTAGAGTACCTGATCGGTATTTCGCAACACGGTAAAGAATCGGCAGACAAGTTCTACAAAAGCTTTAGGGTAAATCGTTACATTAATGATAAATCTGCAGAAGAAGACCAACCCATCATCACCATGTCATCCCAATTGTCTGGATCTGGTTATGGAAATAATTCTTATGGTAAAGCTTCTCTATCTTATCTGGCCCTGAAAGATATGTTAGGCGATGCGCTATTTAAAAAGGCCCTGCACACCTATATGGACAATTGGAATGGTAAACATCCAATTCCTTGGGATTATTTTAATTCCATGAACACTGGCGCTGGACAAAACCTGAACTGGTTTTTCCAGAACTGGTTCTTTAGCAATAATTACCTCGACCTCAGAATGAGCAGCATTGGAAAAGCACCTGGTTATATCCCTGTTCGGATAGAAAATATTGGTGGTTTTGCCATTCCTTTTGATGTGGTCATTACCTTTAATGATGGTACTAGCCAAAAGGAGCATTTTACACCTATGATTTGGAAGAACAGTCCAAAATTCATCTCTGTTAAAATCAAAACACCTACTGGAAAAACGATCAAATCAATTTACATTGACAATGGGATTTTTGTAGATGCTACACCAGCAGATAATAGCTGGAATGATAGATAAACACCTTGGTTTGTGTCGATACGAACCATAATTTGGGTCTGGATTGCAAATCCAGACCAACATTTAAACCAACAAAGCCCGAAATCGATGTCGGGCTTTGTTGGTTATGAGCTTTATTATTCGTTTTCTGCCTTAAAAGAGGCTTGATGTTTAACCGGAAAATTAAGTGAGTTTGCAATGAAACACATCTTGTTGGCATCGGCATGTAAAGCATTGGCCTGATCAATATGGGCCTTATCTGCAATCAGCACCTCAGGATTTAAGGTTACTTCCTTAAATTTACCGCTGCCATCGGCACTCTCTTCCATAATGCCAACTGCATTATCTTGATATTCGATTACCACAATGCCATTTTTTGAGCAGAGGTGCAGGTACCAAAGCATATGGCACGACGAAATGGACGATAGCAAAAGGTCTTCTGGATTATACTTTGTTTTATCTCCTAAAAAAACAGAATCTGAAGAACCAGAAATAGGTGCTTTGTTTGCGATAGATACTACAAAATCGCGGTCGTACGAGCGATAATCCATTGTTCCCGAACCTTTGTTGCCAGCCCAAACCAAATTGGTTTTATATTGATGTTCCTTTGCCATAAGTTATGTAATGTTTTGTTCTTATGAGCAATTTAAGGAATTATAATTTGATTTCCGTTAGTTTTTGCGCCAAAACTTCAGAAATTTTGCGATAGGAATCAAAGGTCCATCCGGCCACATGCGGGGTTAGCACCACCTTACCCGATGATTTCAATTCATCAAACCAAGGTTGTTCGCCAAGTATCGGAAATTTTTCAGTTTCCAACACATCCAGCCCTGCACCTAAGATCTTACCCCTTTTAATATTGGCCAATATGGCTTGTGTATCTACAATTTCTCCTCTTGCCGTATTGATGAAAAATATAGGTTTCCTAAAATGGTACAGATATTCTTCATTTACCATTTGCCTGGTCTCTTTGGTCAATGGTACATGTAGACTTACAATGTCACTCTGTTTTACTATTTCTTCCATGCTTACCTCTCGGGCGTATGCATCTGTAAAACCCGTATGGTATTTATCGTAGGCAATAACATTGACCTCAAATCCAGAAAGCTTACGGGCCATCTTTTTCCCCATAAATCCATAACCGATAATGCCTACCGTTTTGCCCTTAAGCTCATAGCCCCTATTGCCCTCTCTATCCCAGATACCGTTTCTTATTTCTGCATCGGCATTGCGGAAATTGTTCATCAAAGACAGCAGTAGCCCTACAGCATGTTCACCCACAGCATCATTATTTCCCTCTGGGGCATTGATCAGTTGGATGTTTTTTTCATTGGCAATTGCTTCATCAATATTATCCAGACCTGCTCCTGCCCGTGCTACAAACTTTAGGTTCGGGGCAAGACTTAAGAGTTCTTGATCTATCCTAAACTTGGTTCGAACGGCAATACCGACATAATCCTTGATTATGGCCAAAGTTTCGGCCCTAGTGATCAAGGGTCTATCATCAACTTCAAAACCTAAGGCTATTGCGCTTTCTTTAAATACCGGATGAAGGTCGTCTACAACTAAAATTTTTTTATCCATTGCTATTTGGCCATTAAAGCACTCAGATGTTGAGTTAAACTAATAAAATCAGGAACTGTTAATTGTTCAGCGCGTTTGTCGAAAAACGGATGATCGTCCATCTTCTCTTTAGGATCGTGCCAGATAAAGCATTGCGTAAAGTTTTACGTCGCTGGTTAAATCCTCCCTTCACCGCGCGCCAAAATAATTTTTCATCACATGGCAAAGCTGCTGTACTGTTGCGGCTCAAACGGATCACTCCCGAATTTACCTTAGGTGGAGGGTTAAAAGTACCCGGCTTTACGGTAAACAAATATTCGATATCGTAATAAGCCTGAATAAGCACACTTAAAATGCCATACTCTTTTGTACCAGACTTAGAGGCACAACGCTCTGCCACTTCCTTTTGAAACATGCCCACCATTTCTACGATATGGTCTTTATGATCTAATATCTTAAACAAGATCTGCGAAGAGATATTGTAGGGGAAATTACCTATCACCGCAAATTTATCAGGGAAAATAGAGGTCAAGTCGAGTTTTAAAAAATCACCATTGATCAGCCTGTCTCCCAACTGGGGATATTTGGCAGCCAAGAAATGAACAGATTCCGTATCAATATCGATCAGATAGGTCTCCAGGTCTTTTCGTTCCAACAGGATATCCGAAAGGATTCCCATCCCTGGTCCAACTTCTAAAACCTGGTGGTACTGATCGGTATGGACAAGACCATTCACAATTTTTTCAGCAATTTTCTTGTCCGTTAAAAAATGTTGTCCTAAATGTTTTTTTGCTTTAACTAAACTCATGATGCGCTATTGATTGACCGCGAAGTTGCAAAGTTAGGGTTTATTTTTACCACAAAGGCAAAAGCAGCTTGACTAAACGTGTAAAGCCGTTTACAAACCATTTTAAATCTTCTAGTGCAATAGCTACTCCTAAAGTGATTTCCTATTTGGGCTTATCCCATATCTTGGCGGTTTCTATAATAATCGCTAATTTGCGCTAAATTCTATCAATAGAGCATGAGCGACAAAGTTAAAATAGGAATCAGTATAGGTGATGTTAATGGTATCGGTTTGGAAGTTATTCTTAAAACCTTTGCAGAAAGTAAAATGCTTGATTATTGTACACCAATCATTTATGGGCATACCAAAGTAGCTTCTTTTCACAGAAAAGCCCTGCACATGAACGATCTGGTATTTAATGTGATCAATAGCCCTGCTGATGCAAACCCACGTAAAGTGAACATGGTCAATTGCTGGGAAGAGGACGTAAAGATTGAATTGGGTGTAGCCAACGAAACTGGTGGAAAATATGCTTTGCTTTCTTTACAAAAGGCTACAGATGATTTAGTGAGTGGGGCAATTGATGCCTTGGTTACTGCTCCGATTAATAAAAACAATATCCAATCAGAAAATTTCAGCTTTCCTGGACATACCGAATATCTACAAGAACGCAGTGGCAGCAACGATGTGTTGATGTTTCTGATCAGCGAAACCCTAAGGGTTGGTGTAGTTACGGGTCATATCCCTGTGTTGGATGTACCAAAAGCCATCAGCCACGAAAAAATTGTAAAAAAATTGCAGTTGATCAATGAGAGCTTAAAGAAGGATTTCTGGATTGAAAAACCAAAAATAGCCGTTTTAGGACTTAACCCTCATGCCAGCGACAATGGTTTATTGGGTAAAGAAGAAGCAGAGATATTTCGCCAGCTATACAAGAGGCTTTCGACAAAGGAATTATCTGTTTTGGCCCTTACCCTGCTGATGGCTTTTTTGGCAATGGAACCTATACCCAATTTGACGCAGTTTTGGCCATGTACCATGACCAGGGCTTAATTCCTTTTAAAACCATTGCCTTTAGTACAGGGGTAAATTACACGGCTGGTTTAAAATTTGTAAGAACATCACCAGACCACGGAACAGGTTATGATATTGCAGGTAAGAATTTAGCAGACCCAACTTCGTTTATGGAAGCTGTTTTTGCTGCCATCCATATTGTTAAACACCGTAGGGAACAAGAAAAGCTATTGGGCAACCAATTGAGATCTGGTGGTAAATTGGTAGAAACGGCCAGTGATGTGAAGGATGATGCGAATTAAGGCTCAAAGCAGAAAGACTGAAAGCTAAAAACCAATAACAAAACGCATAACTCGAACCCAACCTATAAAAAATGCAAAAACTATCTCCAATTATACAGCCAACAGATTTGGTTCAACTCAACCCAGATCAAATTGTCTTGATTGATGCAAGTGCTGGTTCAAAGGCAAGATATGATGAAACCCATTTAAAAGGTGCTTTGTATATAGACCTGAACACTGATTTGGCACATATCGAAGATTTTGCAGTTGGAGGAAGACACCCCTTACCAACACTAGCGCAATTTGCTCAGGTACTGAAGCGGTTTGGAATAGCAAAAGATAGTCACGTCGTGATCTATGATGATAAAAATGGTGGCAATGCAGCTGCCCGGTTTTGGTGGATGTTAAAAGCAATTGGACATGAGCAAGTACAAGTGCTAAATGGAGGATTTAATGCCGCTATAGCTGCAGGTTTCCCAAGCAGTTCAGCCGTAGAAACACCTAGGGTTGTTGCGGCTTATGCAATCAACAGCTGGAATTTGCCTTTGGCCGATATCAACGAAGTTGAAATTGCGAGTAAAACTGGAAATCAGGTAATTGTAGATGTAAGAGATAAAAATCGTTTTGATGGCCTAACAGAACCGATAGACCTCATTGCAGGACATATTCCAAACGCAAGAAATATTCCATTTACAGAAAACTTGGATGAAAAGGGCTTCTTTTTAGCACCTGAAACCTTAAAGAAAAAATATAGTGAGGCATTGGCAGATACTCCAATTGGCCATGTGATCGTACACTGTGGTTCTGGTGTAACAGCATGCCACATGTTATTGGCAATGGATTATGCAGGCTTAAGCATACCCAAACTTTACGTAGGCTCATGGAGCGAGTGGTCTCGAAACAACAAGGAAATGGTGCTGGCGGCCAAGTAGCTTATTGTTTAAACGTTTAATTGGTTAATTGTTTGAATTGCTAAACTGTTGAAATTGAAGGCTAACCTACCGTTTAAGCGATGTACCTAATGTTTCTATGTGGTCAAATAAAATCTTTAACTCAGCTTGATTCAATTTTGTGAAAATATTTCGTTTAATAAAAATATTTCATACCTTTGCAGGCTAAAATTTAGTTACAATTGAAGGCATTAAAACAATTTTCAATCCCGTTTACCGGCTTAAAATTGGGCAAACATCAATTCGAGTTTGAAATTGATAAAAGCTTTTTTGATGCATTTGAGTACTCTTTGGTAAAAGATGGAGCACTTAAAGCTGAAGTTGAGCTGGATAAACAAGAAACAATGTTGATCTTACACTTCCATATTTTGGGTACGATACAACTGAATTGTGATAAATGTTTAGCTGAGTTTGGCCAGTCGATTGAAATTAAGGAAAGGCAGATTGTAAAATTTGCAGAAGACGATTTAGAAAGCGATGATCTTGAGATCATTATTTTAAATAAAAAGGAAAGTGCAATTGATGTTTCGGAGATGATTTACGAATTTATCAATGTAGCCGTACCTTATATAAACAACTGTGAACAAGCAGGACAAGGCCAGATATGCGACCCAGAAATGATAGCAACACTGGAAAAACTGTCAAGCGGATCCACAGAAAAAGAAGAAGAACAAAATGACGACCCTCGTTGGGCCGCATTAAAAAAATTAAAATAATAATTAAACAAAGCAGCAATGGCACATCCAAAACGCAAGGTTTCGAAACAAAGAAGAGACAAAAGAAGAACACATTATAAAGCTGTAGCTCCTTCTTTGGCAACATGCCAAACTACTGGTGCTATACACGTTCCTCACCATGCTTACAATGTTGATGGTAACTTGTACTACAACGGTAAATTAGTTATAGAAAACACTTCAATAGGTTAGTTTTCTAAGAAAATTTTTGTGTTTTCTGTCAGTTTAAGTCTAACTTAGATTAATGGAATTAAAAAGCAATTAAGCTTACACACAAAAGATTTTTACTATGAAAATAGGTCTCGATATTATGGGCGGAGACTATGCTCCCAAAGCAATTGTTTTGGGAGCAATAGCAGCTCATCAATCCCTTACTCCCGATCAGCATCTTGTGCTTATCGGAGATACCCAGCAGATTAAACCTCTACTTTCAGAGAACGGATTCAACCCCGATCACTTTGAATACGTACATACCGAAGAAGTAATTGGTATGGGCGAACATCCTACAAAGGCTATTCTCCAAAAGCCAAATTCTAGTATTGCTGTAGGTTTCCAATTGTTAAAAGAAGGCAAAATTGATTCATTCGCAAGTGCGGGAAATTCTGGTGCAATGTTGGTTGGCGCTGTTTTTAGTGTAAAGACCATCCCAGGTATTATCCGTCCGTGTTTATCAACCATCGTTCCTAAGCTTAAGGGCGGTATCGGCTTGATGCTGGATGTAGGTGCCAATGCCGATTGTAAACCTGATACTTTATTGCAGTTTGGTGTACTCGGCAGTTTGTATGCAGAAAATGTAATGCAGATCAATAACCCTAAAGTAGCTTTAATGAACATTGGAGAAGAAGACGAAAAAGGCAACATGCTTTCTTTGGCCACTTTTCCTTTGATGAAAGAGACCGAACTTTTTAACTTTGTAGGGAATGTAGAAGGCCGAGATTTATTTAACGACAAAGCCGACGTGATAGTTTGTGATGGTTTTACCGGAAATGTGATGCTGAAACTAGCTGAATCATTTTACGTGCTGACCATTAAAAAAGGATTAAAAGATGAGTTTTTTGACCGTTTTAATTATGAAAACTATGGCGGAAGCCCAGTATTGGGTGTCAATGCCCCTGTCCTGATCGGGCATGGAATTTCAAGCCCCGAAGCAATAAAGAATATGATCTTCCAATCTAGAGACATGATCACTACCGGATTGGTTGGAAAAATACAAGCCGCATTCCAATAATTTAAATCAAACAAAATGAATAAAATTCACGCTGCCATCACTGCAGTTCATGGTTACGTCCCAGACTATATATTAACGAATAAAGAGCTGGAAACCATCGTTGAGACGTCTGACGATTGGATTACCTCCAGAACTGGCATAAAGGAGCGAAGAATATTAAAAGGAGAAGGTTTAGGCACCTCTGATATGGCTGTTGAAGCGGTAAATGGCTTGCTTAAAAAGAGGGGCATTGGCGCCGAAGAAATTGAATTGATCATCTTCTGTACCACTACACCAGACTTTCCTTTTCCAGCATCGGCAAACATCTTAGCGGATAAGATTGGCGCTAAAAATGCTTGGGGATATGACTTACAGGCCGCTTGTTCGGGCTTTATCTTCGGATTATCAACCGGTGCTCAATTTATCGAGTCGGGCAAACATAAAAAAGTATTGGTTGTAGGTGGCGATAAGATGTCGTCTATCATCAACTATCAAGACCGTACCACCTGCATTATTTTTGGAGATGGTTGCGGCGCTGTACTTCTTGAACCAAATGAAGAAGGTTTGGGTGTACAAGATTCTATCTTACGTAGTGATGGTTCTGGAAGAAACTACCTTGGCCAAAAAGCCGGTGGTTCTGCACGTCCAGCTACTGTAGAAACAGTAACCAACAACGAACATGTGGTGCACCAAGAAGGTCAGGCTGTATTTAAATTTGCCGTAACCAATATGGCTGATGTTGCAGCCGAGATCATGGAACGCAATAGCCTAACATCTGACGATGTAACATGGTTGGTCCCTCACCAAGCCAACAAACGTATTATTGATGCAACTGCGTCAAGAATGGGATTGGATTCTGATAAGGTAATGATCAATATCGAACGTTATGGCAATACCACCAATGGTACCATCCACTTTGTTTATGGGAATGGGAAAGCAAGCTCAAAAAAGGCGACAACCTCATATTGGCCGCTTTTGGAGGTGGTTTTACCTGGGGCTCTGTTTACCTGAAGTGGGCTTATTAGGAAGTTATGACTTGGGGTTTGAAATTGTAAACTCCTAGATCATCGCCTATTACCCATTAACTATTCCCTCACTCTTTATAAAAATAAAACAAAAAAACTATAACTTAGTTAATCAATAAGCCACCAATTTTTTTAACATAACCACAAAAGAATGGATATCAAACAAATTCAGGAACTCATTAAATTTGTTTCTCGGTCAGGAGTAAATGAAGTTGCCATTGAGCAAGAGAACTTCAAAATTACAATCAAAACTAACCAGGCACCTGTTTATGTAAATGCAGCTATACCTGCACCAGTTGCCGCACAACCTGTAGCAGCCCAAGCAGTAGCAGCACCACAACCAGTTGCAGAAACAAAAGCAGCAAGCGCTCCAGAAGCTGAAGATACATCAAAATATATCACCATTAAATCGCCAATGATCGGTACTTTCTACCGCTCATCAAGCCCAGATAAACCTTCATTTGTAAATGTTGGTGATGAGGTTGGTACTGGTAAAGTGGTTTGTATCATCGAAGCGATGAAACTATTCAACGAAATCGAAAGCGAAGTTTCTGGCCGTATCGTTAAGGTATTGGTAGACAATGCTTCACCAGTAGAGTACGACCAACCATTATTCTTAGTAGAACCTATTTAATTATAATTGAAACACAGATTATAATTTGATCATATCGATTTGAGCACGCAGACCAAATCCGCGTAATCAATTAAATTGCTGTGATCCCAAACGTAAAAATTATGTTTAAAAAAATATTAATTGCCAACAGGGGCGAAATCGCTTTGCGTATCATTCGTACTTGTAAGGAAATGGGCATCAAAACGGTTGCTGTTTACTCTACTGCAGACAGAGAGAGTTTACACGTACGTTTTGCCGATGAGGCTGTTTGTATAGGTCCCCCTCCTAGTAAAGATTCTTACTTAAGTATTCCAAATATCATTTCAGCAGCAGAATTGACCAATGCCGATGCGATCCATCCAGGCTATGGTTTCTTATCAGAAAATGCAAAGTTTTCTTCTGTTTGCCGCGACTACGGAATTAAATTCATTGGTGCAACGCCAGAGCAGATCAATGGCATGGGCGATAAATCATCGGCCAAAGAAACCATGAAAATTGCGGGTGTACCAACCATTCCTGGTTCTGAAGGCTTATTGGAAAGCGTTAAAGACGGCATTAAAATAGCCAACGAAATGGGCTATCCAGTAATCTTAAAAGCTACTGCCGGTGGTGGTGGCCGTGGGATGCGTATTGTTTGGAAAGACGAAGAATTTGAAAATGCTTGGGATAGTGCCCGTCAGGAATCTGGAGCTGCTTTTGGTAACGATGGCTTATACCTAGAAAAATACATCGAAGATCACGTCACATTGAGATCCAAGTTATTGGTGATCAATACGGAAAGGCCTGTCACTTATCTGAAAGAGATTGTTCAATCCAACGCCGTCACCAGAAACTGGTTGAAGAGGCACCATCTCCATTTATGACCCCAGAATTGCGTGAGAAAATGGGTGAAGCAGCCATTAAAGGTGCCCTAGCGGTAAATTATGAAGGTGCAGGAACCGTAGAATTTTTGGTAGACAAACACCGTAACTTCTATTTCATGGAGATGAATACCCGTATTCAAGTAGAACATCCAGTTACAGAAGAGGTGATCAACTTCGACTTGATCAAAGAACAAATCAAAGTTGCTGCTGGTATTCCGATATCAGGCAATAACTACGTGCCAAATATGCATGCAATTGAGTGTCGTATCAATGCTGAAGATCCGTTTAATAACTTTAGACCATCACCAGGCAGAATCACCAATTTCCATTCGCCAGGTGGCCATGGTGTCCGTGTAGATACACATGTTTATGCAGGCTATCAGATTCCTTCAAACTACGATTCGATGATTGCCAAATTGATCTGTGTGGCTCAAACCCGCGAAGAAGCCATTTGTACCATGGAACGTGCTTTAAGCGAATTTGTGATCGAAGGTGTAAAAACAACCATTCCTTTTCACTTGAAACTGATGAAGGATCCTAATTTTAGAGCAGGTAATTTTACCACTAAATTTATGGAGACTTTCGAATTTTCAGAATAATATAATCTTTTCTTAGATTTAAATCGTAAATACCATTCTATATCAAACAGAATGGTATTTTTGTTTACAAATAATTTCAATGAGCGAGAACAAAGCCCAGGATCTAATTGATTCTATTAAAAATAAAGGAAAAAGTTTAGAGGCCGAAATGTCCTTCTTTGACCATATTGATGTATTACGCAAGCATTTATTGAGAGGACTGGCTGTAGTTACTGTGTTGACCATGGTTGCGTTCTACTTTTCTGATTTTATTTGGAGCAAAATTATAATGGGGCCAATAGACCCTAAATTTTGGACCTATCAAATGGGCTGTAAGTTAACGGCGATGTTTCCTTCCATTGGTCAGGATTTTTGTATCACCAAAATTGATGCAAAAATTATCAACACGGAAATGGCCGGTCAGTTTACCCTACAAATGAGTTCTTGTATCATGGCAGGATTTATTTTAGGTGTACCTTACCTTTTATTTGAAATTTGGCTATTTATTAAACCTGCCTTATTAGAGAATGAAAGAAAATCTTCGCAAGGTTTTGTGGCATTTGCCTCAATTTTATTTTTATCAGGTGTTTTGTTTGGTTATTACTTTATTGCGCCTTGGTCAATTAATTTCTTGATCAATTTTACGGTTGATCCAAGTATTCAAAATACTTTCACCATTGATTCATATCTTTCTACAGTACTTACCCTAACCCTAGGAACTGGAATTATTTTCCAATTACCGGTGGTGATCTTTATCCTTTCTAAATTGGGTGTAATGACCCCTCAGTTTATGAGAAAACATAGAAGATATGCTGCTGTTTTAATCTTAATTGTTGCAGCAGTGGTAACCCCTACTGCCGATCCTTTTACCATGATGATTGTGGCTATACCGCTTTTCTTCCTATACGAAATGAGTATCATGATTTCGGCTAACATCCAACGAAAAAAATTAAAAGCCGAAGCTTTATTCTATAAAAGCTAATCATCACTATATTTACCACGCTGAAAAAAGGGAGTAGCTGTAATCAGGTACTCCTTTTTACTTAATGTTACGAAATGATTAGCGCAACAAAAAATTTACGCGTAAGCTCCATAATTCTATATAAATTTGAAAATGCCTATGTTAAACAAATTAAAAATAGCCATTGGTGCAGACCATGCTGGCTATGACTACAAAGAAATCTTAAAAGCGCACTTAACTGCCCATGAGATTAAAGACTTTGGTACTTATGCTACAGATTCTGTAGATTATCCTGATTTTGCCCACCCTGTTGCCAATGCAGTAGAAAGTGGAGATTTTGATTTTGGTATTTTAGTATGTGGAAGTGCAAATGGCGTGGCCATTACCGCAAATAAACATCAACAGATCAGAGCAGCAATCTGCTGGGAGAATGAAATAGCTGCTTTGGCTAGACAGCATAACAATGCAAACATTATCTGCATCCCTGCTCGATTTGTGTCTACTGACTTAGCTAAACAAATGGCCGATACCTTTTTGTCAACTGCTTTTGAAGGCGGCAGACATGAAAAAAGGGTAGATAAGATATCTTGTTAAATAAAAACAAAACCAATATAACCACCATAAGTATTTTTTGCTTATGTGTTGAGCTTTAAAAAGCTCTTGCGTCAATAAAAACAACTCGAACAAAAACAATAATAACTGATGAAAAAACAATTTCTATACACCGGCCTAGCAGTAATGCTGAGTATGGGTGCGATGGCTCAGAAAAACCCTGATGCAGTAAAGTTTAGCGAAACGATCAATAAACAAAGAGGTTATGACCATCTTTCGATTTTAGCTTCTGATGAATACGAAGGCAGAGAGACCGGTAAAAAAGGTGCTTGGATGGCTGCAGAATATATCAAAAAGCAATTCCAAAGTTTTGGATTAAAAGGCCCGGTAAAAGGCAGTAGTGATCCTTATTTCCAGAAATTAGGTTATGCTTCGATCAGCCTTACCAAATCTGACCTAGTAGTTAACGGACAAGCTAAAGAAAGCTTTAAAGATTTTTATATGCCAACAAATACCGTACCTGCAAAAGGTTATGATATTAAGGCATCTTCTATCATTTTTGCTGATTATGGCTTAAATAAAGAGGAATTTAACAACTATGCTGGACAAGATGTGGCTGGTAAAGTTGTAATGATTTTCAACAGTGGTGATCCAGTAGCAAAACCAGCTCCAGCACCAGCGCCAGGAACAAGAAGAGCACCATCAAGCGTTGGAAGTCTACAAAACAAAATCAAATACCTGATTGAACAAAAAGCTGCTGGTGTATTGGTAATTGACCCAAACATCGAGACCATGACTCCTCAAATGAAGGCACGTCTGCAAAACAGCAATCCATATCTTCAAACTACAGAGAGAATCAAAAGTATGGCTACAGCAGCTTCATTGCCAACTGTAAACATCAGCGTAAGCTTGGCCAACCAGATTTTGGCTGGCGCAAATACTACTGTTGATGATGTAAAGAAAAAAATTGCTGAAACCTTAAAACCTGCAACTGTAGTATTGAACGTTCCTGTTCAATTTAGCGCAGCTAGCAAAGAAACCGATGTTAGAGCAGAAAATGTATTGGGTTACTTAGAAGGTTCTGATCCGAAGTTGAAAAATGAAGTATTGATCATCACTGGTCACTATGATCATATTGGCTTGGTACAAGATCCTAATGCTAAAGATAAAGTAAACAATGGTGCTGACGATGATGGTTCTGGTACTACCGGTGTATTGTTATTGGCTGAAGCTTTTACTAAAGCTAAAAAAGCTGGTAAAGGTCCAAAAAGAAGTATCTTATTCATGACCGTTGTAGGTGAAGAAAAAGGATTGTTAGGTTCTGAGTGGTATTCAGAGCACCCAGTTTTCCCAGTAGAAAACACAATTGCTGATTTGAACACAGATATGATTGGTCGTATCGGTGAAGAATATCTAAATAAACCAGATAGTGCTAATTATATCTATTCTGTTGGTTCATATAGATTAAGTACCGAATTGGGTGATTTAAGTGAAAAAATCAACAAAACGTATACCAATATGATTTTAGATTACAAGTATGACGACCCTAAAGATCGTCAATCAATCTATACACGTTCAGACCACTATAACTTCGCCAAATTAGGTATTCCAGTTATTTTCTATTACGATGGTATGTTACAACAAGATTACCACAGACCAGGTGATGAAGTAAGCAAAATCAACTTTGACCTATTGGCCAAACGTGCGCATTTAACTTATTATACAGCATGGGAATTGGCCAACAGACCTAACCGTCCTGTAGTTGACAAGAACTTGGATGGCACCAAAAAATAAATAGACCATCTTAAAAATATCATCCCGATAGTCAAAAGCTATCGGGATTTTTTTTGTCCAAAACTTTCCCAACAGAAACATTAAACTACTTTTGGTCTTGCAGCTATGCGCATTAAATGAACTATTGATACCGAGTGCTCGGTATTCCCTAATGAACAAATAACGAATGAACCAACAAACTGAAAACGGCGAACCGACAACTGTTAATTGAAAACTTTGGTCTTTAAGCTTTAGGCTTGTATATTTGGACATGATCAATACTGCGGAAGAATTCTTGGTAAAAGCTGATGAAAAGGCTTTTGACTTACCACATCGTAAAACCATTAACCATAACATTGGGAAATACAATGTTGCCGTAGAGCGAGGTCTGTCAAAATTTGAAAATCTAGAAGCATCTAAGAAAAAAGCACACGTGGTCAAATGGCGTGTGATGGAAAATCTGGATAAGTTTCTACCTGAATTTGAAGCCAATTTCCAAAAAAGAGGTGGAAAGGTGATTTGGGCAAATGACATTGAGGAAGCTCAAAAAGAGATTCTCAACATCATCCAAAAAAATGGTGGAAAAACAGTCATCAAATCTAAATCGATGACAACTGAAGAGATTCATTTGAACGAGTTTCTTGAAAAACATGATATCGAATCGCTAGAAAGTGATCTAGGCGAATATATTGTACAATTGTTGGGTCAAAAGCCTTATCACATTGTAACGCCGGCCATGCATTTGAGCAAGGAGGAAATTGCACAGCTTTTCCACGAAAAATTTGGGACAGCTGTAGATGCCACACCAGAACAACTGACCCAAAAAGCAAGAGAATTATTAAGAGAAAAATACCTAAGAGCCGATATAGGCATCTCTGGTGGGAACTTTTTGATTGCCGATACTGGCAGTATTGCCCTGACAGAAAATGAAGGCAATGCCCGTTTATGTACAACTTTTCCTAAAATACACATTGCGATAGTAGGCATTGAAAAAATCATCCCTTCTATGGCCGACCTCGACCTGTTCTGGCCCTTATTAGCCAGTCATGGTACTGGACAAAACTTAACGGTTTACAATACCATTTTAAGTGGACCGAGACAGCCAAATGAAACAGATGGACCAGAAGAAATGTATGTGGTGCTTTTAGACAATGGCCGCACCAATTTATTGGCCCAAAAAGAACAAAGACAAGCTTTATACTGTATCCGCTGCGGTGCATGCTTAAATGCCTGTCCAGTCTATAAAAACATTGGTGGACACACCTACAATACAACTTACAGTGGCCCGATTGGTTCTATCATCACTCCTCATTTTAAAGGGATGAAAGAATTTAAACACTTAAGTTATGCCTCAAGTCTATGTGGCAAATGCTCTGAAGTTTGCCCAGTAAAAATAGACATCCATAAAATGTTGTTGCTCAACAGAAGAGATGCGGCCAGCCAACACGATAATTCTAAAATGGAAGAGATTGGTTGGAGTTTATGGAAAAAAGGAATGAGCAAACGCGCTTTGATGGACATGGTGAGTGGCAAACTGAAAAACTTCTTCCTTAAAAAATTCTTCAAGAAAAGTTGGGGAAAGTATAGAGATATGCCCGAAATTGCCCCTAAATCTTTCTCTAAACAATGGGAAGAACACCAGAAAAATCGGGAATTATAAGTCTACAATCAATAACCTACAAGCTAACCAGATATGATGCAATTTGACAGAAAAGATAAAGATGACAATCGTCTTTTAATACTTTATAAGACCTTACTTTATCCCCGCATGGTAGAAGAAAAAATGCTTATTCTTTTACGTCAAGGTCGAATTGGCAAATGGTTTTCTGGAATTGGACAAGAGGCGATTGCCGTAGGCAGTACTTTAGCCATGCAAAGCGAAGAGTATATCCTACCTATGCATCGTAACTTAGGGGTATTTACCAGTAGGAATATTCCTTTAAAGAAATTGATGGCGCAATGGCAAGGTAAGTTATCGGGCTTTACCAAAGGTCGCGACCGTTCTTTTCATTTTGGTACGCAAGACTATAAGATTGATCGGCATGATCTCGCACCTTGGACCACAAATGGCCTTAGCTGACGGTATCGCCTTGGCTGATCTTATTGCGAATAAAAAACAGGCTACCTTGGTCTTTACGGGTGAAGGTGCAACAAGTGAAGGCGATTTCCATGAAGCCATTAACGTAGCTTCTGTTTGGAACTTGCCTGTGATATTTTTGATCGAAAATAATGGCTATGGCCTTTCTACTCCTATTAATGAGCAATTTAACTGCAAACATCTGGTAGATCGGGCAATCGGTTATGGTATTGAAGGCATCCAATTAGATGGCAACAATATCTTGGAAGTATATGATAAACTAAGTGAACTTGCTGAAAGTATCAGGGCAAATCCTCGTCCTGTTCTGGTTGAATGCCTTACTTTCAGGATGCGTGGGCATGAAGAAGCCTCAGGCACTAAATATGTCCCTCAACACCTTTTTGACGAATGGATAAAGAAAAGTCCTGTAAAGAATTTCGAAGATTATCTGGTTGCCGAAAACATCCTTAATGAAGAATTGATCGCTACGATCAAACGCGAATATAAAGCTCAGATTGAGCACGATGTTGAAGAAGCATTTAATGAGCCAGAACCAGAGGCACATACTGCAATTGAAGTGGCAGATATGTTCGCCCCTTATCAAGCACAACAAAGTCTGCCAGGCTCGGCACAAACCGAAAAAAGGTATCTGGATGCCATTAGCGATGGTTTACGGGAAGGCATGCAACGTTATGACAACCTAGTGATCATGGGGCAGGATATTGCAGAATATGGTGGTGCTTTTAAAATTACAGATGGCTTTGTAGCTCAATTTGGTAAGGCTAGGGTACGCAATACACCTATCTGCGAATCGGCAATTGTTGGAGCGGGCTTAGGCCTTTCTATCAATGGTTATAAAGCAGTAGTAGAAATGCAGTTTGCAGATTTTGTAACTTGTGGGTTCAATCAGATTGTAAATAACCTGGCCAAAACCCATTACCGTTGGGGCGAAAAAGCCGATGTGGTTGTACGGATGCCAACCGGTGCAGGTACTGGTGCTGGCCCTTTCCACTCGCAAAGTAATGAAGCTTGGTTTACCAAAACCCCTGGGCTAAAAGTAGTATATCCTGCTTTCCCGTATGATGCCAAAGGTTTACTGATTGCTGCCATTGAAGACCCCAATCCAGTTATTTATTTTGAGCACAAGTATCTGTATCGCAGTTTGAGTGGTTTAGTACCTGGTGGTTATTACACCGTAGAGATTGGTAAGGCCAATATCTTAAAACAAGGTGAACAATTATCCATCATTACTTATGGTTTAGGTGTACATTGGGCTTTGGACTATTTAAACAACCACCCAGAAATTTCAGCGACTTTAGTTGATCTGGTAAGTTTACAACCATGGGACAAAGCAGCCGTAGCTGCAGCGGTAAAAGCCACGGGCAGGGTAATTATTTTACATGAAGATACGCTAAGTAGCGGTTTTGGGGCTGAATTGGCTGCCTGGATCGCCGAAAACTCTTTCCAAGACTTAGATGCTCCAGTAATGCGTTGTGCCAGCTTAGATACAGCTATACCAATGAGCAAGGTTTTGGAGGATGATTTTTTGGCTAAAAGCAGATTAAGTGAAGCTGTAGAAAAAATATTGGCTTATTAAAAGAACAACATCCTGTAAAATTTTCTTATGCAGCCCTACCACGCTGGCCCATCAGCATATTTTAACTCTCAATTAATTAATATTTATAACCCTATTGTTGCCTATTATAAATCATAAAGTTGCATTGGCACGATAATAGCCTACACCTAATTGAGTTTCACAATATAAGGGCGTGCTATGAAAAGTGTATATTTTTTAATTACAATAGGCATATTTAGTACACTAATGGGCTGTAAGCAGTTTAAGGCTGATCATCCACAGGCTGGACTTGGAGATGAGCATGCCACAGATCTTACGGCCAAATCAATTCTGCATTATGCTGATTCTATAGATAAAAGCCTAAACGTTTTAGAAAAAACCACAAGTTTAGTCTATATGCTTGGCGACCTCTCCTTTTATGTAGAAAAATATAGCCTACACAACAAGCCCATTTTAATGGTAGAACATGCCTTTAATGGTGGGATCAGCAACAATCTAAAGAAATATTATTTGAGGAATGACAGCCTGATCTTTGAAACCATGAATAATCAACTCAGTAATGAAGATGGAAATGTTTTTAAGCAATCTAGAACTTACCTAAGAAACAATACCATATTTAGGATAGAAGATCGAAGTGCATCAGCAGAAACAGAAATCAAATCTCTACCTTTTGTCAATCTACCTCTTAGTCAAAATAATACGACCGATCAAAGCCATTTGGAAGATGTAAAAACCTTAGCTGATATGATCAATGGCACTGATAAATTTGATATGGTTTTTGAGAGCATTACAACCTATCCCGATTCGAGGTATATTGTTTTAAGAAGCAGGTTACAAAACAACTATACAGCCAGTATTCTGGTCAACCAAAAAGACGCCTTTATAGATAGCCTTTTAAATAAGCCAATCGATTTTAAAGATCAGAAATTAAAGATCAATTGGGTCATCAAAGACCAAGAGGCTGTTTATGTACCTGTAGCTAACAATACTTCGGCCAATGGATTGAAAAGATAGGTATTGCCATTGTCTAAACAAACACACCTATACCTTTTCCTAATTCTTTCTCCCTTTTCGAATTTCCGACCATCCTTTAAAGTAAAAACAGCATACAAGGGCAGTTCCTCTACTCTACTGGTAGACAGTTGTGCGTCATACTTTTTTAATGCCCTGGCCAAAGTTAGATCAGTACAGCTAGAAGCTGCAGGATTGTCTAAGTAATTCGCAATGGTTTGATGGATATCTGATGGAAACACCTGTAGCTCAAAAAACGGATTCATCATTCGCTTAAAATTGTTCTTCCATTCAGCGCCATGGGGTTTGGCCTTGTGTTTATGGTCATTCCAGGTCAGAAGATGTGCAAATTCGTGTACGGTAGTCACTAAAAAAGCATAGGGATTAAGGTCATTGTTTACAGATATCTTATGTCCTTTATTTTTAAAAGGATGCCTATAGTCACCTAGTTTGGTTGCCCTATTTTTTGAAATCTTAAACTCGCACTGAAAATAATCAATCCATTTGGCAATGATTGGTGCCGCTGGTGCAGGCATATACTGTGCTAATACATCAACTTTGTCCACAGCAGTAAATTTAACCAAATTTATTTTAAAAATTGATAGGCAATTAAACTAGCTACATAGGCCATTGCGGTCATGTACACCAATTGGATCATTGGCCATTTCCATGATTTGGTTTCTCGATATACTACCGCCACCGTACTCATACATTGCATGGCAAAGGCGTAAAAGAGCATCAACGAAAGCGAAGTGGCAAAAGTAAAAATCGGCAGACCTGTTGCTGGATCTTTGGCATCGCGCATTTTATTGCGGATGGTTGCGGTATCTTCGTCCCCACTATCTACACTATAGATTGTAGACATTGTACCCACAAAAGCCTCTCTTGCCGCAAATGAGGTAATCAAAGCAATACCTATCTTCCAATCAAAACCAAGTGGTTTAATTGCCGGCTCTATCGTTTGCCCTAGGATACCCGCATAAGAGTTTTCTAGCTTCTCTGCAGCCTTATCTCTTTCTAAGGAGGCCAACTGTACACTGTCTGTAGAAGTCGATTCTATGGTCGTGTATTTCTGTTCGATGTTTTCAAAACGTTTCCCCGGACCATAACTTGCCAACACCCAAAGTACAATTGAAATGGCAATAATTACCTTACCCGCTTCCAAAACAAAGGTCTTAGACTTTTCGTACATCGTAAAGATTACATTCTTCCAACGTGGCATACGGTATACCGGAAGCTCCATGATGAAATATGATTTTTCTTTGGCCTTGATGATAAATTTCATCACCAAAGCTACGAGAATGGCTGCAACGATACTGATCACATACATGGCCATCAGGGTTAGTCCTTGTAGGCTTAAAAAGCCAAAGACCATTTTATTCGGTACAACGAGCGAGATCAGCAAGGTATAAACAGGTAATCTGGCCGAACAGCTTACCAAAGGTGTAACCATAATGGTAATGATACGGTCTTTCCAGCTCTCGATGTTACGGGCACTCATAATAGAAGGTACAGCACAGGCAATACCACCGATCATAGGAACCACAGATTTACCACTTAGACCAAACTTACGCATGATCTTGTCCATCATAAACGTAACCCTTGCCATATAACCTGTATCTTCCAAAATGGATATCAAGGCAAATAAAATGGCAATCTGAGGAATAAAAATCACAATCCCACCTAAACCAGCCAAAACGCCATCTAATAATAAATTGGTCAAGACGCCATCTGGCAGGTGTGCATGACCCATATCTGTTAACCAGATAAAGGAAGTCTCGATCAGCTCCATCGGATAGGCCGACCAAGAGAAAATCGCATTAAAGATGAAGAATAAAATGGCGATGAAAATAAAGAAGCCCCAAAAACGATTGGTCAATATCGAGTCTAATTTATCTGTAACCTTAAATTTCTTCGCTGCACCGGTATCGATCACCACATCTTTTAAAATGGTGCTTAGATAACGGTATCTGGCAATGGTTTCTGCACCTTGTATCTTAGAAGATTCGAAATCGTTACCTTTTTCGATCTCTTCAATTTCTTGTTGTTCTTGTGGCGTAAAAAATGTCAAATGCTCATGTTGGTGCAATACCTGCAAGGCATAATAATCATTTGTGGTATTAAGCTTTGCCTTGATGGCTTTAATGGCCTCTGGTGCAAAAATATCGACATCAATATTCGCTACTTGTGTACAGACTTTAGATGTATTGGCAATCGCTGTCTTGAGCTTCTCCAATCCCTCATTTTTTCGGGCAGAAATAGCAACCACCTGAATCCCCAATCGCTCTGCCAACTTATCTGCATTGATCTGAATCCCTTCCTTCTGGGCCATATCTGTCATGTTCAACACCAGCAGCATTGGCAAGCCCAGGTCGGCTACCTGCGAACACAACAGCAGGTTACGGCGTAGATTGGTAGCATCGGCAACCAACACCACCATATCTGGGTGGCTCGGATTATTTTTGTCGGCCAATACCTGAAAAACAATACTTTCATCCTTGCTTTTCGGATACAGGCTATAGGTACCTGGAAGATCAATGATTTCAGCAGTTTGCTGATTTGGCAGTTTCGAAAAACCGGTCTTTTTATCTACGGTGATACCTGGAAAATTACCAATCTTCTGATTTAACCCTGTTAATAAGTTAAAAAGGGTAGATTTTCCGGTATTGGGATTACCAACTAATGCAATTCTAATATCGGCCAAGGTACTATTGGATTATAATGACAGATGCTTCACTTTTACGTAAACACAATTGGTACCCTGCAACGCGGATAGCGATGGGATCACCAAGTGGGGCAAAACGTTCAACTTCAACAATCTCACCTGGCAAACAGCCCATTTCCATCAACTTTACAGACATTTCCAAATCTGTAAAAGATACTATAGTTCCTTGTTCTCCTGGGTTTAATTGCGATAGCTTCATAATTAAAATTATGGCGCAATTTACCCTTTATTTATATTAAATCCAAATAAGAGGTTAGTTAAATCGGATCATTGGTGGTGGCATTGGTGCCCCAACTGCTGCTGCTCCAAATTTTTTCAATCGATAAGTCAAAGTCAGCAAGAAATACCTACGCATGCCAAGGTTTACACTTTCAAGAATATAAGTATCACTTGCAAACCTGCTGCTGTTTCTACTGTTGTTAAATACATCCGAAACCGTAGCTTTTAAGCTCAATGCTTTTTTCAAAAACAATTTCTCAAAATTTACATTGGCGGTATGTATGGTATTGTTATCAGCGCCTAAAGACACATTTGCGTTATAAACCACATTACTGGTTAAGGTAAAACGAAGATGATAAGGCAGGCTGGCGGTTAAGCTAAGGTTATTGAAAACGGTGGTAAACTTGGCGTCTGGCAAGTTGTTATAGTCGTAACTTATGTCCCTGATGCTTGCATTGATACGGTTTGAAAATTGTAGGTCGGACCCAATGGCATAGTTCAATGAACCCCCAAAATTGTACGATAATGCTGAAGATTTAACTTTAGCCCTATTTAAAAAGGAAGTATTTTTTGACGTCGCGATGTTAAAATTAGGGTTGATCGTTACGCCCAAGCTTTTGATCCTGAAACTTCCAGATACCCTTGCATTAAAATTACTATTGCCATCAATGTTATCGTAAAATGTAGTCTGTATACCTGTTTTTGGATCTAACATAGAATTGTTGATGATACTATTGTCGGTATTGGTGTAGCTTAGACCAAAATTGATGCTGCTCCCAGAGCTCGCATTAAACCGATTATAGCTTAAAGAGAGATAATTCTCTGCCGAAGGTTTAAGTAAAGGGTTTCCTGTAGTGATCTGCAATGGGTTTGAATTATCTGTTAAAGGTTGTAATTGCGAAATACTTGGCGTATTCATATACCGACTTCCGTTAACCGAAAGGCTCGATGTTTTAGTCATTTTATAAGAAAAATAGAAATTGGGCTGGAGCAGCACAAAATTTGTATTTACATTTTTATTGTTCATCAGATTGGCCCCACTTAAAGCTACATATCGCTGTGTGCTGTTCACACTTAAACTCATCTTTTCATTAGGTACGATGTTTAAATTCAGCCCAATGCCATGACTTTCGTTAAAGTTCTGTAAACTACGAGACAGGTCGGCATTGATCAGGTCGTAACGAGTAGTCCCCGTATTGTAATCGTAAACCATCCTATCTATGATATCTTCTCTTTTACTATAGCCATAACTTGCACTCAGCCTAATTTTTTTGGTAAGGGGCTCTGTATAATCTAAGTTCAACCCATAACTGTTTACATCTCCAGATTGATCGATCAGCTGGTTAAGGATAGTAGAGGTTGGCACACCATTATCATTAATAGTGATGTTTGACAGATTTAAACCATCCAATGCCGAATTGCTGAAATTACCGTTTAAACTAATATTATAACCTCTTCCGTTTTTATTTAGTTTTTTGTTAAAAGCAATTCTACCACCAAAACCAGGTGTTTTATTATCATTAGAATTGAGCGAATTTCCCTTATTGATATTTTGTTGGGTTGCTTGTGTATAAGAGCTAAACACAGCTGCATTTTCTGAGGTTCCACTACTCAGTCCAAAATTTGGGGTGATCTGAAGTTTTGCAGTTGAATCTATCGGAATGTCCAATCTCATGGTCAAACGATGGCGAATACTGGTTGTGGTAGCATCGGTATTCCGATCATTGAAATAACTATCCTGACTCAACAAATTTAACCTGCTGCTTAAACTTTGACGGACACCATAGTTCTTGTTGAACATGTAATTGAAGCTGATCTTGTTGGGCAGTTTTTTATTCTTTCCCCACTCATCATTAAAATTCAATCCAATCCCTTTGTTATCGTTGATACCCCCACCACTACTTCCACCAAAGCCATCACCACCAAAAGCTACAGATATATTACCTGCTCCATCTACCGATACTGAATTGATCATACCTGAACCAAACACATCGCCACCTAAAAAGTCTGACAAATCGTTGAAAGAGAAGCCTGTTTTATTGATGTTATTGGCCAAACTGATAATAGAAATCTGGCGCTTATCATTAAAGCGGTTGAGGTTAAACGAGGCATCGTACAGACTTCCATTGGCCTTCCCTGCCAGCGCATTTCCAAAATAACCTTTCTTTTTATCATCCTTTAGTTCAATGTTCAATACATTTTCCCGCTTGCCATCATCTATTCCTTTAAAAATTGCATCGTCTGTTTTCTTCTCTATTACCTGGATTTTCTTCACAATATCCTTTGGTAGGTTTTGGGTAGCTGTTTTTGGATCGTTACCAAAGAAATCTTTTCCGCCAACCAAAACTTTGTCTATTTTTTTTCCGTTAAAGGTAATGTTGCCATCTTTATCTACCTCCATGCCTGGCATTACTTTTAACAGATCTTCAACATTGCCATCAGCTTGGGTCTTAAAAGCATCTGCAGCAAATTCTATGGTATCCTTTTTAATGATCATGGGCAGTAGCTCGCTTTTTACCAAAATATCATTTAGGGTAATTGCACTTTCTTCCATTTCTATATCCCCAAAATCTACAACCGACTTTTCTTTGGTCAACTCAAAAGCCTTGATAATAGGTTTGTAACCAATCATGGCGAGATAGAGCTTATATTGCCCAAAAGCTAAGGCTTTGCCAGAAAAAATGCCTTCGGCAGTCGTAGCGCCCATGGCCGCCACCGTAGAGTCTTTTACATTTTTAAAAGCAAACGAGGCATAGTCTACAGGTTTTTTGGTTTTGGAATCAATGGCCTTTCCTTTCACGTTGCCTTTTTGGGCGAAAGTAAAAGTACTGATGAAGAGGAAGGAAAAAACAAGTAGAAGTTTAAAAGACAATAGTTTCATGATTGGTTTAGTTTAGTTTGTTTGGTTCTATACAAATAAACTAAATACCTAGTAGATTTCAAACTATTTTATTAGTTATTTTTAAAATAAAAAAGGCCATCAAAATTGATGGCCTTTTCTAGCTTATGTTTTTTAGACTTACATTCTCATTCTTTGACCGCCTTGGCCTGGCATCTGCATGCCACCCATGCTTCTACCGCCAATGCTACCTAACGAATAAGTAAATGAAACCATGTAATAACGTTTCAATACGTTAAAGTTTAAGTCGGTAATGGTATTAGAACCACCACTACGTGTTACACCTGTATTTTGGTTCAACAAGTCATTTACAGATAACTTGAAAGTACCTTTGTTTTTAAAGAACTGACGGCTGATGTAAGCATTCATCAAAGTATATTCTGTATCAAAACCAGCACCCCTACCTGTAACTTTATTATAGTTCACATCTGTTTGTATACGAACATTACCTGGCAACAAATAACTGATATCAATGCTTGGCGTTAACGTGTAATATCTTGCATTGCTGTTTTGTGCAGCAGAATACGTATCACGGAACATTGTTCCTGAAATACCTGCATTCATATCCAATTTATCCAAGTTTGAAACCAATTTATAGCCATTTGTAATCGAGTAGCTTTTGGTTACATTCTCTAATGAACTAGTAAAGTTGGTACTTTTACTATAGTTACCGCTTGCGTTGATCTGTAAGGTTAATTTGTTACCCTTGATAATTGGTTGACTTAAGTTACCAAACAGGTTGGCACTAAAGTTACCATCTACGTTGGTGTAACCTTGTGCAATCTTACCATAGTTTACACTTGTAGGATCAGTGATCAAAGTACTTGTATTTGCAAATGCATTGATCTGTTGGTTAACAATAGCACCTAAAGTCATTGAGCGGAAACTTGCAAAATCAAAACTATTATAGATCACAAATAAGTTGTTGGTAAACGAAGGTTTCAAATCTGGATTACCCAACACGATTGATTGTGTATTGGTATTGTCTGGAATAGGTTGGATCTGATTGATACTTGGTTGTTGTGTACGACCATTGTATCTAATGTTCAAACGTTTATTGTTGCTAAAGTTGTATCTAAATTGTGCTTGTGGCGTAATGTTGGTAAAGTTCTGGTTAAATACATTACCATTTGTCATGTTTACATTTTTACGGTCTGTATTCTGCACTGCAGCACCAACTTGCCAATTGTATTTTTTCTCTGTTTTGTTAAAGTTAAAACCTACTGAGTTGGTCAAAGTTGTATTTTCAAACTCGTTACTGTAGAAAGGATCTTTAATATCAAACTCATTGGTTACCGGATTGTAGTTGTAAACCAAACGTTGTTGGTTATCAAAAGCATAACCATTCTGATAGTTCAACTCTAAACTCAAGGTTTTGTTCAATGGCTCGGTATATACCAATCTTGCATTGTTGCTGATCGATTTAGAGTTTTGGTCATTTAACTGATTGGTCAATTTTGGTGTAGTTACACCTCCAATAGTTGTATTGTCTAAAATATAGTTGATGTTATCCGCATCATTTTTATTGTAGCTTGTGTTTACATTTAATGATAAAGTACGACCTCTACGTTGGAATTTTTTACGGATCAACAAGTTATTGCTAATAGAAGGAGATGTTGATTTTGTATCATAACTCTGCTCTCCTTTTGTTGAGCTGCTCAGCACATCTCTTGTATATTGTGTATCACTAGTTCCATCATTTTTGGTATAAGTGATGTTTGGCTGTAACCTAAATGAAATCGTAGAATCCAGCTTTGTATCCAAAGTAAAGTTCAATCTATGGTTTAAACGATTGGTTTCACTTTCTAGGTCACTTCTATTGGTAGTAGTGGTATTACCCAATAAGTTTTGGGTAAAGCTATGTTGGTTATTGTATAATGAGGTTTTATTGAAGTTATAACTTGCGTTAAAAGTAGTTCCATTCTTATAAACATCGGCATAGTTAAAACCAGCCATATTGGTAGTTGTGATCCTTGTTGTTGACCACCGCCGCCTCCGCCGCCAAAGTTACCACCACGACCACCACCGCCGCCGCCAGTAACACCACCGCCAAAGCTTTGTTTATTTACATTGTTGAATTGACCCAACAACGACATCTGTTGATTGTTCTTGAACTTATTAACGTTGATATTCACATCATAACGGTCTTCTTTATCACTATCCTGACCGTAACCAGCTGTACTGTTACCGAAAAAGCCATTCTTTTTGTCTTGTCTTGTAGTGATATTGATAATTTTTTCACGGTTACCATCATCTACACCAGAGAATTTAGACTGGTCAGACATGTCATCGATGATTTGAATCTTATCAATCATATCAGCAGGTAGATTTCTAGTTGCCAATAAAGGGTCGTTACCCATAAAGTCTTTACCATCTACTCTTACTTTCGTAATTTTCTCACCTTGTGCAGTAATGCTACCATCTTTGGCAACATCAACACCAGGTAGTTTTTTCAATACATCTTCTACTACTGCATTTTCCTTTACCTTAAAGGCGCCTGCATTAAATTCTAAGGTATCTTTTTTAACCTTAACTGGTGGAATTTCTCCTTTAACCTCAATTTCTTTAAGGTCTAAACCAGATTCTTCCATCATCAGATCGCCAAAGTTGATCCTGGTTGTGCAGCGGTTAATTCGAAATCTTTTGTTACTGATTTCAAGCCTAAAAAGGCTAAGAATAATCTATATTTTCCTACAGGTACATCACTAACAGAGAAACTGCCTGTTTTGCCAGTAATACCACTACCTACAACGGATGAATCGCCATATAATTTTTTGATGGCTACTGATGCAAATTCTACAGCAGATTTATCCTTGCTACTTAATACTTTACCGGTTACTGTACCTTTAGTTTGGGCAGCAGCAGAATAACTTACGAATAAGAGGGCAATAAGTATCGACTTTTGTATAAAATTCTTCATTGTGTACTATTTATAATTTTGTAAAGTTACCCTATCAGACTGCAGTGAGCCTCAAAAGTTTGTTAAGAAGTGTTAAAATATGGGTAACATTTTAAATACAACTAACTTTATCGTTACAAGCTCATTTTTAAGGAGAAACATTTAAGCTGCAAAAACCATCTTAACGACCTATTAAAGATAGATATTGGCTTATTGTGTTAATGAAAAGAACCTGAAGTAAAAGCTGTTATCAATTAATGATGTTAAAATAAAGTTAATTGCAATTAAACCTTTTGTTCGTTAAAGTTTGATTTATGGAGTAATATATAGCTAAAGACTCCCATTAAGGCGCCTATCATGTCGCATCCAAAATCCCACCACTCTGCAGATCTATAGGTAAAGACTTTCCATTGCAACAACTCTATTCCTCCGCCTATAACGGCAGAAATGATAATGATTTTGAAAATGGTGAGAGAGCGAAAACGATAACTGTGCTGGTATTTGATTTTGCCATAGAACAATAAGATGGTTAGCACATAGAAAAACCCCAAATGTGCCAACTTATCAAATCCCTCGAAGAAAAAGCCTGAGCCGCCTTTACTTTCTGGCAATTGAATATTACAAAGCACTAAAATAACAAATGTCCATACGATAGACCAACGCTGGTATTTTAGTGCTTTATAGTTGTTCATTAATTAGGCGCCAACCAAAGCTTTATAATCGTCAGCACTTAATAATCCATCAAGTTCTGCTGCATCTTTGATCGTAACCTTAACCATCCATCCTTTGCCATATGGATCAGAATTTACAAGTTCTGGATTATCGTTCAAATCGCCATTGATTTCTAAAACAGTACCAGTTAACGGCATAAATAGATCAGAAACTGTTTTAACTGCTTCTACAGTACCAAAAACTTCTTCTGTAGCCACTTCTGTACCTACACTATTAATATCGATATAAACGATATCACCTAGCTCACGTTGAGCAAAATCGGTAATACCAATTGTAGCTTCGCTACCTGAAACGCTAACCCACTCGTGGTCCTTAGTGTACTTTAATTCTGATGGAAAATTCATTTTGTTTATGTTAATTTTTTAATGTCTTGTTTTTATTGCTCAACAGCAAAGGTAATTATTAAACGCATTTATAACAATTACTAATTCAGCGTAATCCGCAAACTAAAGCCAAAGTTACTAAACGAGGTATTAAATGATTGCGAGGTATAAGGCTTGGTCATATTCGAATCGTAAAATACTTTAAGGTTGAAGCGTTGGTTCAACACATAATCAACACTTGGTCTTAGTGTAATGTTTTTTTGACCGGACGAAACTTCTGCTTCTGTAACGTCAGCCCTGTAGATCACTGTTTTGCTATCCCTTACAGAAACATCCAATTTAAAGTCCATGTTGTTGTCCATTCTCAATTGACTAAACCAACCAAAAGGGAACCTGAATTTATTGGTACGGTAACCCAAACCAAATACCAAGTTGTTTTCTGATAGCTGCGCCAATTGGCTGTTTGATAAACTGAGCGCCAACAAACGGGTTTTGTTGATTTCGAAATTTGCCGTTAGGTTATTCTTAAATCTGGTGTCGATACCAATCAATGGAGCAAAACGTTCTGAGATACTTACCTGGGCAAATTGGAACTTAGGCAAAAAGTTCTGGTTTACATCTTTGCTGCTCACATATCCTCTGTTCTCCTCGTATTTCAATAAACTGTTAAAACCATTGATACTATATACAGAGTTGTACGAATGTCTGAGGCTCAATTCAGAGAATTTTTCTGCGATATATGGAATCCTGGTCAATCCACTATAGGTTATCCGCCAATTCGGGATTGGAATTTTAGGCATGCTGTTCAAACTAACAGAATTTGCGTCTTTGCCTGTGTAGGCAGCTATAAATGACGATACGATTACATCTTGTGCATCTTTGTTGTATCCATCTGCAAAACCATTGGTACTACCAGAAGAGTTTGGATTTTCTGCACCCAACCTTCTTGATATCGTTTCTCTGTTTGCCATAAACTGGTTAAACAAACTAGATACTGTACTTCCATTCTTGTCTTTAAAAGCTGTGCCCAAAGTCATAAAAGATACGCTATAATCACCTGTAGTGGTAGGACTTAGATTCCTGAAAGAACCGATGCTGTTATCGTACCTAAAGTTGGTAGAATAGTTTAAGGTTCGATTCTTGGTGGCGCTCAATGTAATCCTCAAATCTCTTAATGGCTCGATGGTACTGGTCAGCTGAAAATCTTCCCTCAGTGTATTAATATATAACTGGGTCTGTAACTCATCCCTAGTTAACCAACCATTGTTCAATGCCATCTCCCTAATGTCTCTTTGGCTACCCAATACGAAACCCAAACCAGGTGCACCCGTTACATTATCTATTCCAAAATATTTGGTGCGTGGTAAGTAACCCGGCAAGAATGTTCCTTTGGTCTGGTTAAAATTAATGTTGATGTTCCTCACACTTGTCAATAAGCCCAATAATAGATTAGAGAAATTATGTAGCGAATCCGGCTTGTTTAAACTCTTTCTCACAAAGCCCAGCTTGTTGTATAGACCAGACATGGTTAAGGTTGGGTTAACCTGGATGATCCTCGAGTTCTGGATTGTATTTCCCAAATTGATATTAGGGTCTCTTAAGGTAGATAATGGTTCTGTTTGCCAGTTAAAGTTGGTACCATAAGTGGTAGCCACCGAAACCCAATCTAAACCCGGATCTTATCTATCGGAAGTTTATAGGTTACATTTACATTATGGCTGTAATTGGTTGTACGGCCTAAGGTTTTTAGGTTTTGCCATAATGTATCTCTTTTCAGGCCTTCGATCCTACCGTCTGGCTCATCGATAATAGAGTAGTTGGTAGCATCAAAATCAAGGCTTAAAGAATTGGTCAAGTTCCATGCAATACCATAGAGTCCTCGACACTAAGAAGTTTTTGTTGAAGGTGGTATTGATCGGGATAAAGTTATTAGGATCATTGTTACGCAGGGTATTTTCTGCATAAAAACGGTCAACATCCAATCTAAAATTGATTGAACTAGGCAATAAGGTAAAATTGAAATCTTTCAATAACTTCAGCGTATTTGATTTGATCGATCTTATCAAAAGGCTGATAGTTTTTTGGCGTACCAGAATAATTATAGGCCAATGATGCCCTATAGGTATGTTGGATGCTATTCTCGTTCACAAAATCACGGTGAGAGAATTTGGTTTGCGAGTAGGATACATTAAAGTTCTCGATATCCCATAACCTTACTTTTGCATTTGGATTTGTTCTTTCCTTGCGCACATTGGTAAAGTTGATGCTGCTTCTGGTGGTGTAATCTTGCGCAAAGTTAAGGATTGAATCCCTTTGGGCTTTTGTAGCTGCATCCAATGCATTTTTTAATTCGATATCTGGTGTACGTGAGTCATATTGTGGTGTAATTACCTGTTTAGAATAACTTACGTACATTGGGATCTTCACTCCAGATTTCTGTGGTAGGAATTTACCCAGTTCCATGCTAGAGGAGATGTCAAAAAATGCATTATCGGCACGGTTCCTTTCACTTACTCTCTTTTCTAATGAACCAAAACCAATGGTCGACTTACTTCCAGAGACATTAAGGTCGGCAAAATCTGCCAATTTCGCATTCATCCTTGCGGTAGCCGCCCAACCGCCACGCTCATCAAATTCAGTTAACCTTAACTCGTTAAACCAAACCTGAGCATTTTTATCCATGCCATCATCGCCAGCAGGAGAAGCTTGGTTACGTAAAGGATTTTTAATCCCCAACATATATACCCTTACTTTACTCATATCTGGCTGTCCTTTTACGATAATGGTATTTTTGCCATCGCTATAGGTAAAGGGAACATTGATCGGCCAAGCTGCACCTCCATTGATACGGGCATTATTTCTGGCCAGTTTTGCTTTCTGGAACAACTCCAGCTGGATATCCATCTTGTTCTGGTCTGGCCAGATGGCATAAGGATCGCTCGTTCCTGGCTGGGTAACTTTTAAGGGCTGGTTGTATTCGTAATAGTTATCTTGATTGTCTGTTCCGATACGTAAAAAAGCACTTACATCGTTATCAGAAAGCTCAGACCCACCAATGGCTTCAAGGTGGATGTACATTTCTAATCGCTTGTAGAGTTAAAATCGTTGATTGCCGTTTTGAAAGCGGCCCTACCATAACCATCTTTCAGGTTTTTAATAATTACCGCCAGCGATTGCTCATTTTGACGGGTATCTCCACGATAGTTGCTAAAATCGCGCTCACGTTGGATACCTGGCGGCACTACGTACGGAATTGGAGAACGTTTACCATTCTCCTCGATATTTACAGTGGCTACTTCTATAGTAGAATTATCCGGATTGGCAGGAAGTAAAGATGGATCTGCAATTACTTGGATGCTCTCATTTTTGGCATTGTATTTACGCCACTCGCCTCTTACCAATTGAATCTTGGCAAACCTCAGTATTGCTGTATCTGCAAAGTTTGTCAAGAACATCCGCATAAAACGGATAGATTTAAAATCTTGGATACCTCCTATTTTTTGTTGGTATTGGGCCAAAGGAATACGGATCTGATACCAAGTTGCATTCTGTTTATTGCCATTGGCCAACGTTACAGACGAAACCACCTTATCGGTTACAAAGTTCTGCCCAACTACCAAATCACCTGGTCTCATCGATACCTTGTATTGGAAATATTCATCAGATTGGGTCATGTTGTTGTCTCTATTGATATCCTCACCATCAGGTAGTGAAGTAGAAGCAGAGTTCTCCAGCCCAAGCTCATCTAAAGATTGTTGTGATGTTTTAGAGTTACCTTCAGTTCCGTTGTAGTTTTGGTATCTTTTTAAGATCCGGCATTTGATTGGTCTAAGGCACCTCCTCTAAAGTAGGTGTAATCATCAGATGAAGGATCGTTTTCAAACGCCAATGCCGCATCTGGATTTAACTGGTTTTTGATCTGGGCAATTAACTGTTGAAATTTAATCCGCTCGTTTGTGTTAGATAAACCATCTAAACCCACATCTTGTGCTCTTCTGGCTGCTGGGTCATTGTCAAAAGCCTGTATAACTGGTTGTAGTTTGGCTACTCTTCCCCAGTTGGTTTCATCGTATTTGCTTGGGTCTTCATTTGCTGGCAGGCCATTCTCCAAAGATTTTCTACCATCTTTCAGGATGTCTTCAGAAATGTTCCCGATGTTAAAATAAAGGTCTCCACCTTGTGATCCAGGCTTGTACATGTAGGAGTCCATTACCCATAGCTCGATGTATTCGATGTTCTGTGCTTCAAAATCATTGATATCTATCCTTCGCATCAAACCACCCCATCTAGACTTCGGGTTATTCAGGTTACCATTTGGACTAAAACCATTAGGTGTATAATTATAGGGCCCACGAAGGAATGGATAATAAGCGATGTCTAGCGTTGGTAGCACGGTAGATTGCCCTGTACTTGTTTCTTTAAAAGGAAATACCTCTTGCTCGATCATCTCTCTTACATAATGGTTAGAAAGTGCATTCCTGTCATTTCTTAAGCTGGCCGGTAGATTTGAAGTACCACCTCTATTGTAAAATATAGGATCGATATTATAAAAAGCGACTTTTGCTCTATTGTAACCGTATTCCAAGTTGTCTACCAATTGAGATTCTGGAAACAACTGTGGTGTACCCGACAACTGCCAAGGCACAGCGCTCTTTAGATCGATAACCGAACGGGAAGCTTCAAAATCATCGAGGTAACTCGCTCCACCTTTATCGCCTCCCGAATTAATTGCACTTGGATGCCCTGGGATCAATTGTGCATATTCTCCAGAAAAGGTAAAACTAGAGGGTGCTTTTGTAGAAATAAACGGAAGTTTATCAACCAGCTTGGTCAAAAATCTGGAAGGTGAACTATAGTTTAAATCCAAACCAAAGATTGAATTGGAAATAGGTTCTTCCATATAGTTTACTTTCTGTGTCAACGGTTTCTCCGTCAAGGTCATAAAAGTACCCCCCAAGGTCAGTTTATTGCTTGCCTTGTAATCAAATCGGGCACCGAACAATGAGCGTTGCTGTAAACCAAAAAGTTCATTGTTTTCTGTGGTTATCCTGATCGGCTGACCAGAAGACAGTAAAGCGGTATTGATCATCTTTCACCCTTCCACCTTGGTAATCAACGGTAAAGTCGGCTCCTTCTTGTAAAGGAATAGTGCCCGAAAATACCTTCACTGAACCTTCGGTAACATTAATGGAATTCAGAGAAAATTCTGATGAAATTTCTGATTGATAGGTTCCTTTTACAATGTACAGGTTTTTATTGCTGAACAACTGTTGTGCTTCAACCTTTGTTGAGGTGTACAGTTCGGGATAAGTGTATTTATCTGCTAAATTTTGTTCGGCTGGAAGATCAAACTTTGCAGCCAAATCTTTACCAAATGGTTCGATCAATGGGAATATCAAGCGTCCATTTAAAGGGTCTATGGTTACATAGCCATTATTGGTATTGTTGATCAGGTTGCTCAAACCCGAACCTGATGAAGAGGAAGAGCCCGGGAAATTATTCTGTTGGTTTTGGTTGTTGTTGAAAGGTTTGTTCTCTGCCTCAAAATCGAAAACACCATCTGGTTTACGCTCTTTTTGTTGATTGAGCTGATCGAGATTGGTTAGTGAGATATATTGCTTTAAAGCAATCTTATTGCCTTCTCTAATGATCGGCATTTCTATCCCTGTTTTGTCGTCGATCCTAAAGATATCGAGTTTAAAATTTTGGTTGCTGATCTGGTATCCACCTATAGAATAGATGTTTTTCATCATCAAATTCCATGTTGGCAGATTGGTTTTGATGGTTTCGTTCTTTAACAATTTACTGTATAATACTTTCGGCGTTGCCTGATCAAAGGCAATATCAGTAGAAAACTCACCCACTTGGTATTCTACACCATTATAGGTGTAACGATAGGATACCGCCAAAACCTCATCTGCATTTAAGGGATTGTTTAAAGAGATGTAACCCAACTGTGGTTGATAGTTATATTCTCTTTCTGTTAGTTTTCTGGCATAGGTCAACTTGGCAAAATTGTCTGTACCTCCATTTGCCTGAAAGTAGTTGATCACATCGTTAGAGTTGGTTAACCTTGCATTTGGCGCCCCTGCCGCCAGCTTTGGAAATAAATCGTTTGATTGGGCTGGGAATAATGGGTTGGTAAAACCTGATGGCAAGACCGAACCGCCACCAACCAACTGTGCACTATTGTGTGGTTGGTTTTCTCCTAAGTCCAGAAATGCCAATATATCTCTCGAGTCTTGTGTATTTCCTGTTTTATTGGTAATCCAAACTTCTATTTTGGTAATCAAGATACCCGATAAAATGGTTGGCGGATTGGCTAGGGCTTTGTTATAGTTGTCTCTAAAGTACTGTGCTAAAAAATAATGCTTATTGGCTTCATAGTCACTACCACTAAAACGATATTCGTTTTGTTGGGCACCATTGTTCAGCTGTATTTCTTTCGATTGTGATTTTTGTTGTGTAAATACTGCCGCAACGTTCAGTTTGCCAAACTGTAATTGTGTTTTAACCCCAAACAAAGATTGCGTACCGTTAATCAACGTGCTGTTTAATGGTAGGCTAACATTACCCGCCTCTATTTTCTTGATGATATCGTCTGCACCACCGGTATAGTCGAGTTTGATCTGGTTCTCAAAATCAAACTGGGCTTCCGTATTGTAGTTCATATTGATCTTCATCTTGGTACCGATGTTACCAATTACATCCATCTGGATGCGCTGATTGAAATCAAAATTACTTTGTACCCTTTGGCGTTCATTAAACAAAGGATTCTCATTTTTGTTGATCCGACCCAAAAAAGTAAGCTCAGCTTCTCCCCTTGGTTGGATATCGATGGTGGTGCCACCAAAAATCTTCTCAAAAACCCTACTGTTTATTTTTACGGGCGGAATGATTCCTGTTTTTCTTACTTCTGCAATTTCAGCGTTAGATAACAGTCGCCAGTTTTCACGTTTGATCTCACTATTTACTAAGCGCAGGTACTGTTCAACTGTTAGGTATTGAGGTTGAGAAAAAAGTCGGTCGCCAATGCGTTCTGTAATGATATAACGCCTGTTGATGGCATCATAGGTTACTTCTCTTTTGATGTTATCTGGTAAATGGATATACGGGCTATTGAATGTCCTTAGTCCGAGTCGTTGTTTTTCACGGACATTGAAGGAATTCTTTACAGAATCAGTTTCCGGATTTCGTTGGTGTAACTTGAGAAAAGGCATCTCTTCCAGCAAAAACAAAAAACAAAAAAACAATTAGGGTAAGTTTTTTTCTCAATCGCAAGTTAATTATAAATTCTTCAAAGCTATTTTGATCATTTGTTCAACTGTTAAATCCTGATCACTTTTTTTAACAGCATTATCTATGGCCTTTTCCGCTACCTGTTTGCCAAAACCCAACATGATCAACGCAGATAACGCTTCGTCTCTGGTTGTGTGATGTTGAGGCATAGCAATCAAAGTATCCGGCCCTTCCTTCTTCAGCTTATCCTGTAATTCTAATATTATCCTTTGCGCTGATTTTGCCCCAATTCCCTTGATCTGTTGTATCAATGCTACATCTGCCTTTATGATCGCATTTTGTATCTCTAGAGGTGTAATGGAAGAGAGCATCATTCTACAAGTTGTTGGTCCGATACCTGATACGGATATCAAATGTAAAAATAACCTTCTTTCTCCCTCATCTGCAAATCCGTATAAAGTATGTGCATCTTCTTTTACATGTAGCCATGTATAAATCTTGCATCGTTCTTCGGTACCCAATGCCGAGTAGGTGTTCAGCGATATATTGATGTGATAACCAACACCTCCGGCCTCTACCACAACATAGGTTGGGCACTTAAATGTCAATTTACCATCAATATACGCAAACATGTATTCTTATTTTTTAGCTATCCTGGTTAAAATACCTCTTCTTTTTGTCGAATTTGCCGTCTCTTCTTTCGCTTGTACATCTAATACTGCAATAGTAACCATATTTACGATTTCTCTTACAGAACTTCCTAATTGAACAATATGAACAGGCTTTTTTAGACCCAACAAAATCGGACCCACTGCCTCTGCTCCCCCTAATTCTTGTAAAAGCTTATAGGCAATGTTTCCAGACTCCAAGTTAGGAAAAACTAATGTATTTGCAGGTGCATCTGCCAAACGGCTGAATGGGAAATTATCTTTCAATAGGCCATTATTCATCGCAAAATTGCCCTGCATATCTCCATCCACCACAATGTTTGGATGTTGTTCGTGTAATATTTTTACTGCTTTTCTTACTTTCTCTGGAATGATGCCCTCATTTGAACCAAAGTTAGAATAAGAAAGTAAAGCGATACGAGGTTGGATGTTAAATTTACTTACCGATTTTTCTAACAATAAAGTCAAGTCTACCAGTTCTTCAACTGTAGGATCAACGTTTACCGTAGTATCGCCAAAAAATACTGGTCCTTTTTCGGTCATCATCATGTACATTCCTGCTACACGATTTACACCTTCTTCTGTTCCGATTACCTGTAAAGCTGGTTTAATGGTCGATACGTAATTTTTGGTCAATCCAGAGATCATTGCATCAGCCTCACCAAATTCTACCATCGATGCGCCAAAATAATTTCTATCGCGCAACAGTTTGTTGGCTTCAAATAAGGTAACTCCGCGGCGTTGTCTTTTCTTGAAAAGCGAATCAGCGTATTTAGCCATTCTTTGTGGCTCTAATGCGGGTTCGATAATTTCAACACCATCTAGTTCCAATGCATTTTCTGCAATGATCTGTTGTATGATTTCTTTGTTACCTAATAAAATCGGAATGGCAATGTTATCATCTTTAACGATTTGAGCTGCTTTTAAGATCTTATAGTTATCAGCCTCAGCAAAAACAACACGTTTTGGTGCAGATTTGGCTTTATTGGTAATGGCACGCATGATTGAATCGTCCATTCCTAAACGGCGTTTCAACTCTTCAGCATAGGCATCCCAATCTGTAATGGTTTTACGGGCAACCCCCGATTCGATGGCTGCTTTGGCAACCGCCATAGACACATTGGTCATAAGACGGAAATCCATAGGCTTTGGAATGATATAGTTCTTTCCGAATTTGATGTTCTTTTCGTTGTAGGCCATGTTTACTGCCTCAGGAACAGATTTTCTGGCAAGGTCGGCAATTGCACGAACCGCTGCGATCTTCATTTCCTCATTGATGCTGGTTGCCCTCACATCTAATGCACCCCTAAAAATATATGGGAAACCCAATACGTTGTTTACTTGATTAGGATAATCTGAACGGCCAGTTGCCATGATCAGGTCTTTGCGCGAACTGATCGCTAAATCGTAGGCAATCTCTGGATTTGGGTTGGCCATTGCGAAAACGATTGGGTTTTTGGCCATCGATTTCAACATATCTACCGTTACGCAATCTGCAGATGAAAGCCCAATAAACACATCAGAATCTTTCATGGCCTCGGCCAAGGTATTTAGGTTTCTTGGTGTAGCAAATTCTTTTTTGATATCATCCAAGTTCCCTCTATCACTGCGGATTACCCCAGTTCTATCGCACATTACAATGTTCTCTTTTTTAGCACCTAATGACACGTATAAACGAGAACAAGAAATTGCGGCCGCACCAGCTCCATTTACCACAATTTTAACTTTATCTATTTTTTTCTTTTGTAGGTCGCAGGCATTCAACAAAGCAGCAGCTGATATAATTGCCGTTCCATGTTGGTCATCGTGCATTACCGGAATGTTCATCTCCTCTTTTAGTCGGCGTTCGATCTCAAAACATTCTGGAGCTTTGATATCTTCAAGGTTCACCCCTCCAAAAGTTGGCTCCAAGGCTTTAACGATCTTCACAAAATCGTCAACATTTTTGGTATCCAGCTCTAGATCGAATACATCAATATCAGCAAAGATCTTAAACAACAAACCTTTACCTTCCATTACAGGTTTACCTGCTTCCGGACCAATATCTCCTAACCCTAAAACTGCAGTACCATTACTGATTACTGCAACCAGATTGCCTTTAGCTGTGTACTTATATACATCTTCTTTGTTTTCAGCAATTTTTAAACAAGGCTCTGCCACACCTGGCGAGTAGGCCAGCGTTAAATCTCTTTGCGAAGAATATGGTTTGGTAGGTACAACCTGGATCTTACCTGGTCGTCCTTGCGAGTGGTAATCTAAAGCGTCTTGTTTTCTATTCGTCTTACTCATAAAATACATTTTGGTAACGGGCAAAGTTACAATTATTTTCCTCGTTATAAATTATTTCATGTGCTCGAAAACTCAGTCTGTTTTTTAAGTGTAGCAACGGTATTACCGTGTACATTTATCAGCGGTGAAAAGACAGTTCAACCTACTATTGCAGGGGTGCCAACTACTAAACTGTATCTATTTTTTTTGCACTACCCTTTAGTGATCTTCAAGACCATGCCTGCTTGGATATTGGCTTTGGTGAGTTTATTGATCTTTTTGATATTTGCAACTGTGGCTCCATCAAATTTCTCAGCAATGCCTGATAGGGTATCGCCAACCTTTACCTTATAAGTAATATAGGTTGCTTTGGCAGGTGATTTGTCTAACTCCTTTACCGTACCGTGAATTTTTAATTGCTGACCAGGAATAACTGTTGTGCCTTTCAGGTTGTTCCAAACTTTTAAATCTTGTACTTCTACCTTGTACAGATTGGCAATGATGGTTAGGTTTTGTCCAGCTTTAACTTTATGGATATTGGTTGTTTTAGCTATAGCAGTTGGTTTATTGACCAAACCTTTTTTTCTAAGGTCGCGTACATCATCTGTTGAAGCCAACACAATTTCTTTGTCCATATCCAGATCGGTGTTCAGCACCTCAAAAAGCCTAGCATAATTGGCCTGTTCTACCCTAGGCAGGATAATCCTTTTAGGCAATTGATCTGTACCATTTACAATCTTCTTTTTATAAGAAGGGTTTAAGCCAAACAATGTCGCTTCTTCATGGTTAATTGCTTTTGCCACATCGGCCAATGCCACAAAACGGTTAACCAATATCGTATCTGTTTTATAATTAATGGCTGGGGCTTGCATTACAATGCTGTGTGTATTAGCGTATTGCATTACATATACAGCGGCAATAAAGGCTGGCACATAATCTCGCGTCTCTTTTGGTAAAAATGGACGTATTTCCCAAAAATCCCTTGAACCCGCTTTATCTATGGCACGGGTTACATTTCCCTTGCCACAATTGTAAGCGGCAATGGCTAAAAGCCAGTCGCCAAGTTCCTCATAAGCATCCCTAAAATAAGCCGCAGCAGCATAACTTGCCTGGATAGGATCTTTGCGTTCATCAACAAAGTTGTCCATGTTTAAGCCGTAGGCCTTAGCCGTACCAAACATAAACTGCCACATTCCGGTAGCCCCCACTCTAGAAATCGCATGTGGGTTCATTGAAGATTCTATAATTGGAAGATATTTGATCTCTGCTGGAATGTTATAAGCTTTTAGCGCCTTTTCAAAGATTGGGAAATAATACTGAGAAAGACCTAACATCTTGCCCATCATATCTTTACGTCTACTGTAGATATCTATGAAACTCTGTACGTATTCGTTATAGCTAAGGGGTACGGTTTTGGCAATCGAATCCAAGCGTAGTTTGTAGATGTAGTTTTGGTTAAAAACCAATGGCCGATCAATAACTGGAACTGAAACAGTATCTAAACGAGACGCTGTGGTGATATTTTTTAAGATTGAATCTGTTTGTGCAGTTCGTTTTGGAGTTTGAGCCGCAGCTGTAAAAATGGCTAGAAAACTTAATGTGGTCAGTACTATTCTTCTCATAGGCTGTTGGGCAAAAATCTAAGTTAACAGATTTTAGCTAAACTTTATGCAAAAAACGATAGGATAAATTAAGTAGTCCTTGCTCGTTAAAATGTTTGGCCATTAACTGAACACTTAACGGCAAACCTTCTTTATTATTGCCCAATGGCAATGCAACCGCCGGAATACCTGCTAAAGAGGCCAAAACCGTATAGATATCGGCCATGTACATGACCAAGGATCTTGGATATTCTCTCCGATTTTAAAGGCAGGAGTTGGAGTTACAGGACTCAATAAAAAATCGTAATCGACAAATAAAGCTTCTACTTTTTCTCTGATCAATCGACGAACCTGCTGTGCTTTTTGATAGTAGGCATCGTAATATCCAGCACTAAGTACAAAAGTGCCCAATAAAATCCTTCTTTTTACCTCTTCACCAAAACCTTCTGCCCTTGAAGTTTTATACAACATATTTAAACTCTCGGCCTGTGTATTTCTATAACCATAATGCACACCATCGTAACGCGAAAGGTTTGATGAAGCTTCTGCGGTAGTTAATACGTAATAAGCCGGCACTAAATAATCAAGCAGGTCAAATGATACATATTCTACCACATGTCCTTGATCCGTGAGTTTTGTAATCGCTGCTAAGATAGCCGTTCTAATTTCTGGATCTAATGCTTCGTTCTCTATGGTTTCTCTTAAAACGGCTATTCTTTGCGTTCCGCCTGCACCAAGATCTTGGGTATAGTTGGGCACTGGCAATGATGAAACAGTACTATCCGCATCATCAACACCTGAAAGTATAGACAGCAACAACGCTGCATCACTAACCGAAGAAGTTAAGGTACCTACTTGATCAAATGAAGAAGCATAGGCAAGTACGCCATAACGAGAAATACGACCATAAGTTGGTTTAAAACCGATACAGCCACAAAAGGCCGCTGGTTGACGGACCGAACCACCTGTATCTGTACCTAAAGCGGCCAAACATAAATCTGCTTGTACAGCAACTGCCGATCCACCTGACGAACCTCCAGCAACCCGCTCCTCATCAACTGCATTCTTAACTGGTCCATAATAAGAAGTTTCATTTGAGCCACCCATTGCAAATTCATCGCAGTTCAACCTGCCAATGATCACTGCATCTTCAACTAATAAACGTTCTACTACTGTTGATGAATATGGGGAAACAAAATCAGCTAACATTTTTGAAGAAGCTGAGACCTGATGGTTAACATAACAGATGTTGTCTTTGATTCCAATCACCATCCCTGCCAACCTACCTGCTGTTCCGTTGTCCACTTTTTGTTGGACCAGTTCTGCCTGCTTTTTTGCAGAATCAAAAAACACCTCGTTAAAAGCATTGAGGTGTTGATTTTTTTCTATCTGTGAAAAGTAATAAGCAATTAACTCTGGTACGGTAAGCTGCTTTTGCGCAAGTATTCCTTGTATCTCTGTTAAAGAGGTATATTTCTTCAAAACTTAAATTTAAAAGACAAAACCATCATGACTTTATTCATTACCTTGTGTAATAGATAAAATCATTATGGCTCCATCGTCGTTAAAACATGATATCAGATAAAAACAAATGCTAATTAAAGCGGTTTGTTTTCATTTGGAGTTCCATCAACACCGTCTTTACCATCTTTAAATTCTTTTACGCCTTTACCTAAGCCACGCATTAGTTCAGGAATTTTTTTACCGCCAAACAATAATAAAAGTGCTAAAACGATCAATACGATTTCACCTGTACCTAGGCCGGCGATCAGAAATGTAGGTTGTACCATTGGGTCTATATTAAGTTTTTTTATTCAGTTAAATTAGGAATATGATTCCTTGTTCTTTGTTTCTTCAGGAGTAGTTTCTGCTTTTGTTTCAACGGTTGTTGATTGAATCGGCGCCTCATCTTCTATTGGATGGTGACGTTGTGCATGGTTCTCTTCCTCTTTTACTTCGTTTTCTATATCTACGGAATTTATGTTCCGATGGATTTCTCTCTTTACTCCTTCCGAAGCATCTTTAAATTCTCTAATCCCTTTTCCTAAACCTCTTGCCAATTCGGGTAATTTTTTACCTCCAAATAACAAAAGTATAGCCAAAACGATGAGCATAATCTCACCCCCACCCATGTTTAAGAACTCTAATAATGTGCCTGAATACATCTTTAATCTATTTATATACAAATATAGACAAATTAATTGCCTAATAGTTTATCTGGCAATCCAACTTTCGGGATTAAGTGCGTTGCCTCCTCTGTTAACCTGAAAGACAACCTCTGGAATACCATCATTGGTAGCGGCCGTTCCGATGTTCTGTTTAGTGGCTACTGTTTGCCCAACAGAAACACTCACAGTCTTTAAGTTTTGATAAACCGTAAAGTATTCACCATGTCTAATAAGGATGAAGAATTTACCCATCATATCGCCAATCCTCGTCACTTTCCCATTAAATACAGCTCTAACACCTGCTCCTTCTTCTGTTTGGTAGGTGATGCCATTATTTTCTCCTGTTGCCTGCCCTACTTTATATGCTCCATAATGGCTTACTATAATACCGGCAGAAACAGGCCAAGGCAAACTTCCCTTGTTCTTTTCAAAATCATCAGACAATTTAGCATCTGCAGGACTACTCCTTAACATTTCACTATTGGTCTTGGCTTTTGCAGGTGCTGCAGCTACCGGCGCAGGTCTATTTTCTGCCTTTGCTTTTGCAGCAGCTAATCTGGCCTCTTCCTTAAGTCGATCTTCTTCTTTTTTACGTTCAAGTGCAATTATTCTTTGGATTTCTGCATTGATCTGTCTTTGTATAGCCGCTTGCTGTTGTTTCTTTTTCTGGATATCTTGCGAAAACTGTTTCTCTTGTTTGCTCAACTGGTTTAAAACAACCGTCTGCTCGCCCTTTTTCTTATCTAATTTGCTCTTCTCATTTACCTGTTCTTTTAACAGATTGTTTTTTTGTTTAAGGTCTTTATCCAATATTACAATCTTATAGTTGAGGTCTTTCTCGGTCCCTTGAATATAGGCCGCCTGCTTTTTGCGGTACTGCCCAAATTGTTGCAGGTATTTGATTCTTTTATAAGCTTGGTTAAAATCTTTGGATGCAAAAATGAACATCATCTTATCGTAAGAATTCCTGTTCCGTTGGGCAAACCTGATCATGCCCGCATATTCTTTTTTCAGATCCGCTAAACGGCTTTGCAGGTTATGCACCTTGCCTGTATTTTCTGTAATCTGGTTGTCCAGATTTTTCATCTCAGAGTTGATGGTCGAAATCTTTTCCTGCATCAAACGAACCTGGGCTTTAATGGTATTGATTTGACCAACAGTCAGTTTCTTGCCATTAGTTGTTTTTTTCAGGTTTTTTTCTGCCAATTCGATTTCTCTTTGCAGCGCTTCTTTTTTACGGGTAAGTTCCTTTGTTGTTTGTGCAAAAACTGTAGAACATAGGGCTACAAAAAGTAGGGAAAGAAATAGTTTATTTAGCTTCATTGCTCCAAAAATATAAAAAATTAGTTGATTCGCTCAAAATTTTTAGGAACACTAAACGGGAATTCTACCGCTGTATTGCTCTCAATTTTTGTAAATTCAATCTCTACATTTATTTTTTTCGCTCCAGACATCGTATTGATTTTCAGGCTAGAAGGGAATAGTGCATTATTTACCGGTGTATATTTACCGTAAGTAACCTTAAGGGCTTGCGCTGCTTTTGCATCGTTCAAGGTCGTTTCTGATACCTTTAACAAAGTATTAAACAAACTGCGGTAAGCTAGATCGCCATTGTTACCACTCAAAACCCAAACACCTCCTTCTTGTACCAGTTCAGAGCTTACATTCATGAAATCTGGAATGGTATTGCCCGAAAACACGGCCTGCAACAAGCCAAAGTTGACCTGCTTATTGGCATATTGATAGATGTAATTGAATGGTTTTTTAACATAGGTTTTTTGTAGGCGATTGAGCAGCAGCAAACTATCTGGTGTAATTACCGCCCTGGCCACTTCAATGCCTGCAATTGCTGTAATGCTTACCCATATCTTTTTATCTTTCTGCATTCTGATGATCATCGTCACGTTGTTTTCATCACCATCTACGTTCAGATTGGCTTTACCTCTTAAGGCCAAAGTATTAAAAGGCAAATCCTTACTTTTTAATAGCGCGAGGTTTTCTGGTTTTTTATCAACTTCAACTTTTTCTTGACTAACCGGCGGAGTAGTAACGATGATTCTTTTAGGCTTGCAACCAAATGCGAAGAGTACGATTACGAATAAAGCAAGGCTATTTGATATATTTCTTTTCATTAATTTTCTTATTTAGTTTTTCGGAGTCATTTCCTGCTTGTTTGGCTTTCTGCCATTGCAGCACAGCTTCTTCCTTTTCTCCTTTTAGAAAAAGGATATCGCCATAATGCTCTAGATAAACAGGGTTTGATGCTTCATTGTTTGGTAATGCTTTTTGTATCCACGTTAAGGCCAAATCGTATTTGCCCAATTTAAACAATACCAATGCATAGGTATCTGCTATCGATGTATTTTTGGGCATTGCCGAAGCAGCTTTTGCCGCAAGCATTTCTGCCTTGGCCAGGTTCTGGTTCCTTAACGCTAAATAGTAGGCATAATTGCTCAATGTGAGGTAATTGTCTGGGGCCAACTCAATGGCTTTGTCAAAAGCCACATCAGCTTCTTTTAACTTTTGCTGGTCGATCAGTACCTCTGCCTGCAAGGCAAAAATCAATGCTTTCAGATTTTTATCATCGCCATCTAGCTGCAAAGCTGATTTGATTTCTATTCCCGCTTCTGCGTTTTGTCCATTTCTATGGAGGGCAAAAGCTCTATAATAATACAATATGGCCTGATTTGGATAAATAGAAAGGGCATCTTCACCTGTTTTGATTGCTTCTGCATACTGACCCAATAGATTCTGGATACCTAATACTTTTTCCCATGCCCCATAAAACTGCTCAGAAATCTTTAATACCGCTTGATATTGATCTTTGGCCGTCACTAGGTTTCCCTGTTGATAGAGGACATCGCCATACAACACCATTAACTTAGGATCGTTGGGATGGCTTTTAACGGCCAATTGAATCAACTCTGTTGCATCTTTAACTACCAATTGGTTACCAAATCTTGGCAACATGGCCGCTACAATTTTAAGTTGGTTGGCCACGGGCATTGCCGGATTGGCAAATGCAGCTCTTAAAGGTACAATGGCCAATTCATTCTTCTTTTGCGATTGATAGACATCAGCCATGGCCAGATCTATTTCAAAATTATCTGGTTCTAGGTTTTTTGCCTTTTGAAGAATAGCCAAGGCTTCCTCCTTTTTGTTTTTTTCTAACAGTACCCCACTTAAGTACAGGTAGTTTTTTACATCGTTCGGGCTTTCTGCCAATAATTTATCAATGGTAGCATTGTCTGGTGCGGCACTGGCCTGCATCACTACACGTTGTCTGGCTGCAGTGAGTTCTTTAGATGCCCCAAATTTTTTCTCTATTTCATCGTATGCCTTTTGTGCTTCCTCATTTTTACCTGCAAGGAAGAGCGCATTTGCCCTATCAAAATAATTGTCTTCTGTTTCAGGCGATAGCTGGATCAATTGGGCAAAAACATTACCCAAAGCCTCCATATTGCCATTGCGTTTATAGATTTCGGCCTGTAATTTTAGATACCAAATATTCTTGGGGTTGATGTTGATTGCTTTTTTAATGGCAGTTTCTGCATCCAACAACCTATTCTGTCTGTAACCTATGGTAGCCAATTCAAAATAGGCCGCATCGTGTTTAGGATCTAATGCAATGATCTTTGCAAAATTGGCTGTAGCATTGTTATAATTCTCTACCAGCTTATCCTTCAGTCCAGCAAAATAAAGCTCTGTAATCGTATTATTTGGATTAGGTATGCCAAAAGATTGCTCCTGGGCCTGCAAAAGCCCACAACAAAAACACAAACCCACTAATACCACTTTAAACTTCATCTGATCGTCTTTAGTTTTTTATCGGATTGTTTGTCAATCCAATCATTTTATTTTCCAGTATGTCCGTAACCACCTTCACCACGAGCGGTATCACTCAATTCTTCTACACTTTCCCAATTAATTGTCTCGTGTTTGGCAATTACCATTTGCGCAATGCGGTCTCCATTGTTGATCACAAAAGCCGTATCAGAAAGGTTAACCAATAATACTTTGATCTCGCCACGGTAATCTGCATCTATGGTACCTGGCGAATTGACAATGCCAATGCCATGTTTATAGGCCAAACCACTACGCGGTCTAATCTGTGCTTCGTATCCAATTGGCAACTCTATATGTAAACCTGTTGGAATTAAAAGTCGTTGCAAAGGTTTAATCGTAATCTCTTCATTTGTATATGCTCTTAGGTCCATACCCGCCGCATGTACGGTTTCATAGGCCGGCAATGGGTGTCCAGAGTGGTTGATCAATCTTGATATTCATTAGTTATTTCTTTTTAAGATTTTCATTACATCGTCTTTCTCGAAATATACAATGCTGGCTACGAAAGCGATCAACAAGGCATTGCCGATGTAGATATTTCGGTTAAATATAAAAAATGAGGCGAATACAATTACTGTTGAAACAATTAAATAGGCCAAAATCTTTTTGAGGTTGTAAGGAATCGGATAGTGTTTTTGCCCTAAGACATAAGATAAAACCATCATTACAAAATATGCCAACATACTTACCCAAGCTGAGCCCATGTAACTAAATCGTGGGATCAAAGATCAGGTTCAATACAATAGTAATAACGGCCCCAGCGACAGAAATGTATAAGCCAAAACGTGTTTGATCTGATAAACGATACCAGATGGACAGATTGGTATAAATACCCAAACACACATAACCAAGCAACAAATAAGGAACGGCTGGTAAACCAACCCAATATTCTTCCTTACGGATAAAGAATTTTAAAATCTCGATATTGGCAATGATACCTACAAAAAGAACAGACAACGCAATTACAAAATATTTTAAAATAGTAGCGTAGGTCTGTTTGGCATTCTGTTGTTTGGCATGGCTAAAGAAAAAGGGTTCGGCGCCTAAACGAAAAGCCGTAATAAAGATGCTCAAGAAAATGGCGATCTTACATACTGCCCCATAAATACCTACCTCTCCATCTGCTATTGCTGGTGGCAACAGTTTTTTAAGTACAAGCTTATCTAGGTTTTCGTTAATGATAAATGAAAGATTGGCGATTAAAATTGGCCAACTGTAGCCGAACATATTGCCAAACAATTGTTTATCAAACCTTAATTGTAGTTTTAAGAACTCTGGTAAAAGGTATAAAAATGTAACGATGCTGGCAATCAGATTAGACAGGAACACATAACCGATCCATTGGTTGCGGTACCAAGATGCAATCCAACTAGCACCTAACCAATCGTGCTTGATCATTGCAGGAATCACATAGATGAAGATAAGGTTAAAGCCTACAAAACAACCGATATTCAAAAATTTGGCCACACTATATCGAAACGGTCTTCCATCGGCCCGCAATTTGGCAAAGGGGATTACACAAATGGCATCAACAAACAAGATCCATAAAAAGAAGCTTACATATTGTTGATAATCTGCAATTTCTGAAGGCTTGCTTGACAGATAAGCTGCGATTGGTGTAGAAAACACCAACCCCGTAACCAGAAAAAGCGTAGAAATAAATGCGATGCACAAAAAGGAATTGTTATAGACTTCCTGTTTTTTATCTTCGAATTTGTTAAGATACCTAAAATAGGTGCTTTCCATCCCAAAGGCCAAAACCGCATTGATCAACGATGCATTGGCATACATGTTTGTAAAAATACCATACACCCCTTTCTGATAGACCGAGGTATAGATAGGTGTTAGAATAAAATTAAATAGCCTTGAAAATACTGTACTGATACCGTAAACAGCAGTTTGACCAAGAAATTTTTTATATACCGACATTTGAGTTAAAAGTAGTGAGTAGAAAGCTGTTAGCAAATATCCTAACAACAGAACAATTTGGCAATAAAGTTATATCCCTACCAAAGCAGGTTCTTTTTAACCACTTCAAAGTTGCGATAATTTTTAGCTTCTCCATCTACAACTTCTACATTTTCTACTTTGGCCTTTTCTGGACCTTCATTGCACCAATCGATAAACAGCTCTAATGTAGTTTCATCAGCTTCGGCTTCTATATATACCGAACCATCTTTTTCATTCTTGACCAAACCTTTAACGCCCATTTGATCGGCTACAGCCTTGGTACTTGCCCTAAAGAATACGCCTTGTACTTTACCCCTTATTTTAATATTGATGTGTTTCATTTATTCTTTCGTTTAGATGTGGAACATGAGTATCAAGACTTTATATCCTACAACCTATTGTTTAATTGCTCAATTGTTTTAACTGGTTAACTGTTCATCTAGATTTAAGTATCAAGACCCTAAGCCTTACACCTCATAGCTTCCTACTCCCAAACTTTCCAACTTCCTGACTTTCCAGACTTCCTGAGACTCCAGACTTCGGACTTTGGACTTCGGACTCCCAACTCCCTTTCTCCCCTAAAAATCCAACGCTAACAACCGCTTCTTTTCTGTTAAAAACTCTTCCCACATTTCGCTTAAGATCGTTGCCGCAGGTTTAATCTCATTTAACATGGCCGAAACTTGTCCAATTTCCAATTCGCCTTGTTCCATATTGCCTTCAAACATACCCAATTTTGCCCTTGCCCTACCTAAAAGTTCTGCCAGTTGATTTCTGTCTGCTCCTTCGGCTTCGGCTTGTGCAATGGCATCCGCAAATTCATTTTTAAGCAAACGCACGGGCACTAGTTTTTTTAAGCTCAGTTTGGTACCACCTTCAACTGCATTGATAATTTTTGTCTTGAAATTTGGATGGGCCGAAGATTCTTCTGCAACAGCAAAGGCAGAGCCTACCTGAACTGCATCTGCTCCTAAAGCAAAAGCTGCCAACATTGCTTTTCCGCTTCCAATACCTCCTGCAGCAATGACAGGAATCTTAACCGCAGCTTTGATTATCGGGATCAGACACAAGGTTGTGGTCTCTTCTCTACCGTTATGTCCACCTGCCTCAAATCCTTCTGCTACAATGGCATCAACACCGCATTCTTGCGCTTTTAGTGCAAATTTAGTGTTGGCAATTACGTGGACTACAATCATCTGGTGTTCCTTTAAAAAGGATGTCCAGCTTGCTGGATTGCCCGCCGAGGTGAAAACAATCTGAACTTTCTCTTCTACCAAGATGTTCATGATTTCTTCCACATTTGGGTACAACAAGGGTACATTAACTGCAAATGGCTTTGTTGTGGCTGCTTTACATTTTTGGATATGGGCTCTCAGTACATCAGGATACATTGAGCCAGCACCGATAATGCCCAACCCGCCAGCGTTAGACACTGCCGCAGCTAATCTCCAACCACTGCACCAGATCATTCCAGCTTGGATGATTGGATATTCGATATTAAAAAGTGTCGTAATTCGGTTGGTCATTTTGCTAAAATAAACGTTTTATTGTGGTTTCCTTTTTTATTATTCCATCTTCGGTAAGGCCTATACAAACAATACCCGGTTTTTTGCCTACCGTTAAACTTCCATATTGATCTGCAATCCCTAAAAATTCTGCCCCGTTAAGCGTAGCCCATTTTAATGATTCTGCAAATGAAATCCCTTTATGTGCTTGTAACGTTTGCATCTCTGCCAGAATATTCAACTGGCTGTTACTGGCCAAACTATCTGTACCGAGCGTAATTTTCAATTCCTCATTTTTGAACAGGTCTACAGCCGGTAAATTGTTTTCGATATACAAATTAGCATTTGGGCATAAACACCAGTACAGTTTTGGATGTTGTTGTTTGGCAAAATCGATATCGGCCTTTGCCGTAAATGTATTATGTACCAATAAGGTGTTTACATCAGTGGGTAGTTGTGGCAGGTGATAGGCCAAAGAATTTTGACCAGAATTATGCGCTTCGTTCTGCGCAATACCTACCGCTTCAAAAAAATCGGCAAATGTTCCTGTCCCTTTTTCAAACAGCTCATTTTCGCCCATCGTCTCTTGATTATGAATACTCATCACCTCTCCAGCTGTAGTAACCGCTTTGATCGCTGCAAACAATGCAGAAGAAACTGAATAAGGGGCATGTGGAACTATGGTAGCCTTTAATGGCGCAAAATCATTTCTTAATTGCATACCAGCTGCTATAATTGGTTCAGAGGGTCTATTGAACCCAAACAGTTCTACAAAGGTTTGATAATAGAGCTTACTGTTTAACTTTACCGACCTAGAGATCAAAAGATTGGAAATATCGCCCACGGCTACAATCCCATTATCGTACATCTCTTGGTCTGCAGCTTGCATGGCAGCAACAACCTCTTCCTCTGGTTGTTCCCTAAAAGCCAATATCGCTTTGATAAAATCAGTCAACCCCGTTTTTTCTGCTATTTTTCCTCGCAAATGCGATAATTCTAAATGGCAATGCGTATTGATCAAACCCGGAACCAGCACACCAGCATAATGTTTGATGTTCTCAATCCCTTTACTTTTGGCTTCATCTGCTGTTAGCACTTGCTTGATTGTACCATCAACAGCTATTTCTAGTACCCCGTTTTGGATAGGCCCAGCAATAACCGGGAAGATCCAATCGGCAGTTATAAAATTTTGCATGTACAAATTAAGCGGAATAAGATTAAACTGAAAAGATTTATCCTAAACAATGTTGCCAAAGGCAACAAAGTGTTGCACTTCTCCACAACTTTAAAAAGACTGAAAAACACTAAACAACTGAAATAAAGCACTTTAAATAAAATATTTTCTTTTGGCACCATTATGTAACCTAAGGATATAGAGTTTAATAAATAATACCTTAAAAAATAATAATTATGAAAAGATTAATTTTATCAGCTGCATTTGTAGCCATCGCCGGATTAACCGCAGTAAACGCAAGTGAAGTAAAAACAAATCAAATTGTTGCTGTTCAAGATAGCGTTATTAAAACCCCAATTAAATTAGAAGAACTACCAGAAGCCGTTTTAAACACCTTAAAATCGGATCCTTATAAAAAATGGACACCTACTGCTGCTTTTAGCGTAAAAGATGGACAGAAATCATATTTTCAGATTGATGTCAAAAAAGAAGAAGAAACATCATCGATTAAGCTAGATAAGGACGGAAAGCCAGTAGAATAATCGAAGCGCTAATCTATTTAACTATTAACTAATATCATAAAGCCGGAAATTTTATCCGGCTTTTGTTATTTTTGCTACATGGCGAGCCTATTGATTATTGAAGATGATACCACATTTGCCCAATTGCTTGAAGTTTTTTTAACCAAAAACCATCATCAAGTAGAGGCTGTTGTTAATGTTCAACAAGCCAATAAGCTCTTGGACAAACAAGATTTTGACTTATTGTTAATTGATTATCGCCTACCGGATGGAACAGGGCTGGATGTTTTAACCAAAGTACGTGAAAAGGGAATTGTTGTTCCCGTAATCATTATGACAAGTTTTAATGATGTACGAACAGCAGTACGATCCATCCAACTAGGGGCATTCGACTACATTACCAAACCCGTTAATCCGGATGAACTGTTGATCATGATCAACAACTCCTTGCTTAAAAAAGAAAGCAAAGACAAACTCAACAGTGAAGAACTTAGTGATTTTATCAAAGGCAAAAGTGCAATTGCCGACAAGCTATATGCCCATATCGATCTGGTTGCGCCTACAGATATGTCGGTCATGATCCAAGGCGAAAGTGGCACTGGCAAAGAATATGCCGCCAGAACATTACATCTGCAAAGCAAAAGAAAAGATAAACCTTTTGTTGCTATAGATTGTGGTGCACTTTCTAAAGACCTTGCTGCAAGCGAACTTTTTGGTCATGTAAAGGGCGCATTTACAGGTGCCCTAAATGACAAAAAAGGTCAGTTTGAAACTGCTAATGGAGGCACCTTGTTCTTAGATGAGATTGGCAACCTGAGCTACGAAGTACAGATCAAGTTGCTAAGGGCCTTACAGGAGCGGACCATACAGCCTTTGGGTAGTACCAAGCAGGTCAAGGTTGATGTACGGATCATTGCCGCTACAAACGACGACTTGACCAAAAGCATCCAACAGGGCGAATTTAGAGAAGACTTATACCATCGGATCAATGAGTTTAAGATACAATTACCCCCGCTACGCGAACGTGGTAAAGACCTTGAGCTTTTTATCTCCCACTTCATTTCCTTGGCCAACAAGGAATTGCAACGTAATGTAAAGACGTTAGCTAGTGATGCGAAATCGCTCTTGTTACAATACGATTGGCCAGGCAATTTACGCGAACTCCGCAACGTGATCAAACGGATGGTTTTATTAAGTCCAGGAGAAGAGGCCACCACAGCTGCCTTACCAGATGAGATGATCATCGCCATCAACCAATCGCCAATCTCGAATCAATCCGACCTAAAGGCCATCAACGAGGTGAATGAAAAAACCTTGATCGACCGAAACCCTGATCAAAGTAAGGTACAATAAATCTCAAGCAGCCAAGCTCTTGAACATCGACCGCAAAACGCTATATGCAAAAATGGAGCGTTATGGCATTACATGATCTTTTCGTCAATTGAGGTAAGGAGGTCGATCTAATCGTGCCAACAGCTCCTCTATTTTCTTTTTTTCCGTATTCGTATTGCTTAACCCATCGGCGGCAATATCCAATTCCATTAACCTAAGGTCTTTGGCAAGGTCTTTAGCTCCGATCTGTCCCAAGCGGCCCGCAAGGCGATGCACGATCAAACGGCTATTTTGCGCATCACCTTTTTGCATTGCATTGCACAGCAATAGCCTATCGTCCAAACAATCTTGTTTAAAGCGCTCTACGATCTGATCAAATAGCTGCTGATCACCAAAAGTCATTTTCTCAATGGTACTCCAATCGATCTCCTGCCCATTTTCTATAGGTGGGGTTATCTTTTCAAAAATCGATAGGAGTTCTTCTGCCCTAAAGGGTTTCATGATCAGACCATCAAATCCGTCCTGTAAAATCGACTCCCTTTCATCTGGCAGTACTTGGGCCGTTATGGCATAAAATTTTACCGCAGCGTCCATTCTTTTTTTCAGCATATGAAAAAGTGTCAATCCAGACATATCTGGCAAACGCATGTCAATCAGTACGTATTTCACTTCTTGATCTGGTGCAGCGTTCAGTACTGTTTCTGCTTTATCAAAACGTTGAAAAGGAATCTGTTGTTGTTTAAAGATCAGTCCGCATAGATCAAGAATTAAAATGATCATCATCAATTATCCAAACCTTGCCCGTATCGATAAGTTGATGCGCATTGAGGTCAAGTTCTTCACTTGTTACCTGTGCAGATAAAGTATAGGTCAAAAAGAAATTAAAGACCGTACCCACCCCCTCCTCACTTTTTGCTGCTATTCTTCCACCTTGCTGTTCAACCAATGATTTCACTATACTTAAGCCCAATCCAGTTCCGGTAGGGTTGATGGTGTGCTTTTCGGGCGATTCTACCTGTTCAAATTCATTGAAGATCCTATCTACGTCTATTTGGGCAAAACCAATGCCTGTATCACGGATGCTAAAATTAAAATGGAGCTGCGTTCCTTGTTGTTTATAGGTGGCCGCTAAAACAACTTCGCCCTTTAAGGTAAACTTTATTGCATTGCCCAATAGGTTAAACAAGATCTGTTTCAATCTAAAAGGGATCCTCCGTTGATATAGGTTAATCCATCTAACTCCAATTCGGTAATTAACCGCAGCGACTTTTCTTCTGCCAATGGCTGCATCACGGCTACTACCTCTGCTAAAACCTGGTGTACATTGAAACTTTGCTCCGTAAATGAAAATTCTCCCGAAATAATCCTGTTGTAGTCCAAGATCTCGTTAACGATCTGCAATAAATGGCTTGAGGACTGGTAAATGGCATTCAGGTCCTTTTTGCTTGGATGCTGTTGTTGCGACACCATCTGCGCATAACCCAATATTGATTGCAGGGGTGTCCTGATTTCGTGGCTCATGTTAGACAAAAACCGCTGTTTGGCTTTTCCATGATATTCAGCTTCCTCTTTGGCTTCCTCTAGCGCCTTTCTGTATTTATTGCTCTTTGAGATATCCGTTAAGATGAAATAAAGTAGAATGCCAGTTAAAAGAAAAAAGGCTAAGATAATGGCACTGATCTGCGCGATGCCTTCGTTTACCAATTCTTTTGCAGTCTGTCCATTTTCTCCAATCTGCGCCAGGGCCTCTGCTTCTACCTTCTTCAAAATATCGAGCATTTGTTGGGTAAGCACATTGTTGGCATTGGCCAGCACGGTTTCTCGCTTTAAAAATCTTTGCGTTTTAACCTGTTGTTCTTGCGCAATCGCCTTTAGCGAAACCTCCATGTTCCTGATGATGCTGTCTTCAGATAAACCACTTACGGTATCACGTTTTACCTGTAGTTCTTCACTGATGATTTTATAGACTTCGGCTTTCTTTTTACCAAAAAGCCTACTTAAAAAGCCTTTTGATTTTTCGGTCTCGGGGGCCAAAGTAGTTGTAGAGGTAGTGGTTTTGGTGGTCAAGATTGCGCTATCTGCACCTCTATAGCGGGTGCTTACCATGTCGTTCAGTTTGTCTACTTCATCCGCATAGGATTTGTTGTTGATCAGCCCCTCCCGAACTTTTAGGTATTCTATAAACTGCCGATCCCGAACGCCCAATAACCTTTGGATAGACACCAATCGGCGCAACTGTACCGAATCTTTTGCATATAATCTTTTTAAGGTATCTACAACCAACTTCAGCCTTTTCGATTCCTTAAAAAACACATTATAGTTATCTGGATCTTTTAGTGCTCTATTCTTTTGCACCTGATCCAAGCTTGCAATCTGGTGCGAAAGACTGTTTACCATTCGTAGTCGATCATTCGGTGTAGAAATATTCTCTACTGTGGTAAGTATCTTTTGCAGTGCGATTTTATTAACAGCCCATGCCATTAACAAGGCCAATGAGGCTAAAAAAAAGCCCATGATGATCTTGCCTTTTGTTGCCTGTAGAAAACGATGTTGAGCAATTTTGGCCATTATCTAATAGTAACGCTACATTTGTTAAAATGATTACTTAATAGACAGATATAGCCTTACTTTTGTTTAAATTAGAAAAATAAGTAGCCAAATTAGATGAACCGCATAGATAGACTTTTTGGAATCCTGATCCTTTTACAATCGAGAAAATATGTAACTGCAGAGAAAATAGCCCATCAGTTTGGGATGAGCGTACGTACCGTTTATCGCGACATGAAAGCTTTGGGCGAGCAAGGTGTTCCGATTAGTTTCGAACAGCACAAAGGCTATTTTATTGTACAGGGCTACTTTCTTCCACCCATCTCTTTCAACTCTGACGAAGCAAACGCATTGTTGCTGATGGAACGTTTTTTAGCTGGTTTTTCTGATAAATCGATCATGCAGCATTACACCACGGCATTGAACAAGGTCAAAGCGGTACTCCGTTCTACCCAAAAAGAAAAACTAGAACACCTCAACGAGCACATCAAACTCCAATTGCCTGAGCGCTTAAAAAACGACACCGAACATCTCTCTCTTTTGCAAAATGCGATTTCTGCGAAATGTATCATAGAAATCGATTATAAAAACAACAAAGGGGAAGTGAGCAAACGTGAAATAGAACCTATTGGATTGATTTTTTATGCTTTTAGCTGGCATCTGATTGCCTGGTGCCATTTAAGAAACGAATACCGCGATTTTAAGGTAGCCAAGATTGCCCAGCTTAGATGTACAGAAATCCCTTTCAGAAAATCGCCACACATGTTGGTTAACGACTACATGAAGCTGTTGCCTGTAAATTATTAGATTAATTTTTATTTTACTTTTCTTTTTTACACTGCCATAGGGTTGTCAGTAACGCTTGTTTTCTTTGTTCTACAAAACATAAAACCATGAACATTATTGAACTTCTATTGACAGAATTAGAGCGCGAGGCTCAAACTACACGTAAAATGTTGGCCCTTATTCCGACCGATAAGCTTGATTGGGCACCTCATGAGAAAAGCATGAAGATGAAACCATTGGCTACCCATATTGCCGAGTTGCCAACTTGGATCACTTTAGCCTTAAAAACCGACGAACTTGACTTTGCAACAGCTCCTTATGAGCCTGCAGTTGCAGCCAATGCTGAAGAGATCTTAGCCTTGTTCGAAAAAGGTCTTGCAGATGGCAAAGGAAGCTTAAGTGAGGCCAAAGAAGAAGACCTTAACGGTAAATGGGTATTGCGAAGTGGCGAAGAAATCTATGCCACCATGACCAAGTACGAAACGATTAGACATGCTTTCAGTCAAACCATTCACCACAGGGCACAATTGGGCGTGTATTTAAGATTGTTAAATATCCCCATCCCTGGTAGCTATGGCCCAAGTGCCGATGATCCGAGCTTTTAATTCTGGGTTGGGATTTATAGGTTAATCGGAATTTGCCATCCCTAATCAACGGATTAAAATTAATAAATGTCAGTCTGAGCTTGTCGAAGGTCCATACAAAAATGCTTCGACGAGCTCAACATGACAATTCGCTAAATAATTGTGATCTGCAATCTCGACCTTTAATTCATCTCTGAATTCAAGATTCCAATATCTTTTAGCATTATCGGACTAGAATTGGTTAACTTTGTAAATTATTTACTAATTCCATCAAATGTCTGATTCTACAACACGTTTAAATAAATACATTAGCGAAAGCGGTCTATGCTCTAGAAGGGCTGCCGATAGGTATATAGAACAAGGTCAAGTTTTTATTAATGGCCGCAAAGCTAAAGTTGGCGATAAAGTGTTTTTTGGTGATCTGGTAAGTGTAAATGGCAATAACATTGAACCCAAACAGGCAGAAAACACCATTCTGTTGGCCTATAATAAACCTGTTGGCATTACCAGTACAACTGAAGCCAATGTAAAAGGTAACATCGTTGACCATGTAAACCATAGCGAACGTGTTTTCCCGATCGGAAGATTAGACAAAGACTCGCAAGGTTTAATCTTTTTGACCAATAATGGCGACTTGGTGAACAAGATTTTACGTGCAGGCAATAACCACGAGAAAGAATATATCGTTACGGTGAACAAACCTTTAACCGATCAGTTTATTGAGGGCATGGGCAAAGGTGTTCCGGTTTTAGGCGTAATGACCAAAAAATGTAAGGTCAGCAAAGAAAGTCCTTTTGTATTTAAGATCACCTTGATTCAAGGGCTAAACCGTCAGATCCGTAGAATGTGTGAGCATTTTGGTTTTGAAGTGACCAAGTTGGAAAGAACCCGCATCATGAACATCACCCTAAAAGGCTTAGCCGTGGGCGATTGGAGAGAATTAACGGAACAAGAACAGGCTGAGATTGCAAAATTGGTGGCCAAATCAAGTTCTGAAAAGGTGGCGGCCCCAAAAAGGGTAAATAAAAAATCTGCGGTAGAAAAAGAAGAGAAACCTGCACAACGTTTTGCCAAAAGTAAAACAGGAGGCTCAAAAACTAAAGGAGCAGCCCCTAAAACTGGTGGCTCATTTAAAGGAGGCAATGCCAATAGTAGCGATTGGTTCAAAGCTGGTCCAAGTAAAAGGCCAACTCGTCCTTCTAATGGCAAACAAGGTGCTCCAGCTGCAAAAACGCGTAGTCCAAAAAGGAAATGATGACCGTTCTGATCTACCTTAACACCCTTATTTTTGTTTTGCTGTCTGCTCTACATTTTTATTGGGCTGCAGGAGGTAAATGGGCTTTAGCATCGAGCATTCCTATATCAACTACCGAAAAACCACTTTTTAAGCCGGGGCGTATCGGTACATTGATCGTAGCCATTGGATTGCTGATTTTTTCTTTGGTGATCTATTTCCAGTTGGCCCGTTTCTATCCAACAATCCATCCTTATTTAGATTATGCTACATTGGTCATCGCCTTTATATTTTTGGCCAGAACCATTGGCGACTTTAAATATATAGGCTTATTTAAGAAAGTAAAAGCTACTTCTTTTGCCATTAACGATACAAAAATCTATATCCCACTTTGTTTCTATTTGGCACTGAGCTGTTTACTCATTGTAATCTTATAGCGCTTCGGATCTTCGTCCTTTTTACCCTCAACCTTTTTAATTACCTTTGCACTTTATGGTTAGCACTAAAAAAATAGACATTCGTTCGTTAGACCTGCCTGCTTTGCAACAGCACTTTACCACAATGAAGGAGCCTGCATATAGGGCAAAACAAGTTTATCAATGGCTTTGGGAAAAATCTGCCCGAAACTTTGAGGAAATGAGCAATCTGTCGAAAGACCTCCGCAAAAAATTGGATGACAATTATGCCATCAACGTGGTAGAGATCAATAGTGCACAATTCAGTAACGACCATACCATTAAAAATGCTTTTCGTTTATATGATGGCAACATTGTAGAGGGTGTTTTGATCCCAACCGAAGAGCGCATGACAGCTTGTGTGAGTTCGCAGGTGGGCTGTAGCTTGACCTGTAAGTTCTGTGCCACTGGTTATATGGACCGCAAGCGTAACCTCAATGCAGACGAAATCTATGACCAAGTAGTGCTGATCGATCAACAGGCCAAAAAAAATTACAACATCCCTTTAACCAATATCGTGTACATGGGGATGGGAGAACCTTTGTTGAATTATGCCAACGTATTGAAATCTATCGAAAGGATTACAGCTCCAGATGGCTTAAACATGTCGTACAAACGCATTACAGTTTCTACGGCCGGCATTGCCAAAATGATCAAAAAACTCGGTGATGATGGCGTAAAGTTCAATCTGGCACTTTCTTTACATGCGGCCAACGATACGAAGCGACATGAAATCATGCCGATTACCGAGCACAACTCGTTAAAGGCATTGGCCGAGGCACTTAAATACTATTTCCAAAAAACCAAAAATCCGGTAACTTACGAGTATATCGTGTTCAATAATTTCAACGACGAGATCCAGGATGCGATGGAGTTGGTCAAATTCTGCAAACACGTGCCGTGCAAAGTGAACCTCATCGAGTACAATCCTATCCAATTTGCAGATTTCATCAATGCAGAGGGTGATAAAATTGATGCTTTTGCCACTTATCTACGCAACCATGGCGTAAATACCAACATCAGACGTAGCCGAGGCAAAGATATTGATGCCGCTTGCGGACAATTGGCAGTTAAGGAAGAGGCAAATAACTAATCAGGTTGATATCACAACCATTTATTAGCATTCATCCAATTTTTTAGGCGTTCAAACCAATCGTCTTTTGTTGTTGGATTATGCAAGCCAAAACCATGGCCACCTGCCTGATAGATGTGCATTTCTGCTGGCACCTTAAATTTCGTTAGGGCCTCATTGTATAAAATGCTGTTTTTTACCTGTACGGTTGCATCGTCATTGGCATGTACCAAAAATGCTGGTGGTGTTTCAGCATTGATATAATTTTGGGTTGAGAAATAACGTTTTTGACTTTCTGTAGGTTCATCGCCCAATAGATTTTTAACGGAGCCCGAATGGGTAACCGACCCAAAACTGATCACAGGATAGATAAGGATAGAAAAATCGGGTCTCAAGCTGATCTGTTCTTGGTTCTGAACCTTCATATCGTTGTAATGCACACTTAAACTTGCAGCCAAATGCCCACCTGCCGAAAAACCCATTACACCAATCTTATCTGGACTGATACCCCAGGCTTTTGCGTTTTTGCGGACCAGATAAATCGCTTGCAAAGCATCTTGTAAAGGCCCCATGCTTTTATCGGCCATGATCAGGTCGCTTGGTAAACGATACTTTAATACAAATGCAGTAATCCCTATCTCATTAAACTTCTTCGCTACATTCACACCTTCTTTATCGAAAGCTAAAATCCCATAACCCCCACCCGGACAAATCGATCACCGCTGTGCCATTTGGTTTGGCAGGGATATAAGCCATCATTTCTGGAGAAGTTACCTTACTGATCCTCAATACACCATCAGTGCCTGTTACAGATTCCTCTTGATAAGTTGAAGGAGGCATTTTGGCTCCAGGAATTGGGCCATTGTATAACAATATTTCTTGTTGCGCTGTTGCGATTTGCATACATACAAACATTGCGAATATTAGCGTAGTTAGATTTTTCATCAACCTAATTTAAGGAGTTATTATAAAGCATAAACTTACATACTTTATCACAAAGCAGCCTATACCTTCTATCACATTTTTGATTTATTTCTATTAAATCTATATATTTAATTAACCTAATACATTATTAATTAGACCCTTAATCTAAAAAAACATGAAAACAATTTTAACAAAAAATCAACTAAAAAAAGTTAAAGGCGGAACAGGAGATGATGTTTTTAACTGCACCATTCAATGCACTAGAGGACCAGGCGGCGTTTATGATACTTGTTGCAATTTGCCCCAAGATACAAGTGGACAGGCTTGTTGTGAACGTAAACATGGTAGTTCTTCTGTTTTTCTTCAAATTGTTGCTGGACCAGGCATCTGTGTAGATAGTGCCGTAACAGACAAATAGTTGGTTAAATCAGTAACGCATCAATTAAAAACAAAGCCCTCATAGAATCTAAGATCCTTTGAGGGCTTGATATATAGAGTTGTTGCTTTTAAAATTCCATTAAGTATGCTTTTAAGAAGTCGTTGATGTCTCCATCAAGTACAGCTTGTGGGTTAGAGGTTTGATAATTTGTGCGGTGGTCTTTTACCCTTCTATCATCCAAAACATAGCTCCTAATTCTGCGAACCCCATTCGATCTTCTTTTTAGCACCTTCTACTTCGGCAATGGCTTCGTTTCTTTTGCGTTGTTCAATCTCATATAACTGCGATTTTAACAAACGAATCGCATTCTCTTTATTTTGGAGTTGCGACCTTGATTCCTGATTTTTAATGATGATTCCAGATGGCTTATGGTATAAACGGACAGCAGTTTCTACCTTGTTTACATTCTGTCCACCAGCACCACCAGCCCTAAAGGTTTCAAACTCGATATCGGCTGGATTTACATCGATCTGGATGGTATCATCCACCAAAGGATATACATAAACTGAGGCAAATGAAGTATGTCTACGGGCATTCGAATCAAAAGGAGAAATCCTTACCAAACGATGCACCCCATTCTCTCCTTTTAGATAGCCATAGGCAAATTCGCCTGTAATCTCTATCGTTACGGATTTGATTCCGGCAACCTCACCTTCGGCATAATCTTGTTCGGTAACTTTATAGCCATTTTTTTCTGCCCACATCAGGTACATGCGCATCAGCATATAGGCCCAATCGCAACTTTCGGTTCCACCGGCACCCGCAGTGATCTGCATTACGGCAGGCAACTGGTCTTCTTTACTGTTGAGCATGTTTTTGAGTTCAAGCTCTTCTACGGCTTTCAAACACAAATCAAATTGCTCTTGCATCTCTTCTTCGGTAGCATCGCCATTCTGATAAAAATCAAATAGCACTTGCGTATCTTCAGTTAAGGCATTGGCAGCCTGCCATGCATCGGTCCATACCTTTTTAGCGTTGATGGCTGCAATATGTTTTTCGGCTTTTTTAGGGTCGTCCCAAAAGTTGGGCTGCAGGGTAAGCTCCTGCTCAATACGGATATCTTCTAAACGGTTTTCGACGTCAAAGATACCCCCTCAGCGACATCATTCTGTCCCTTAAATCTTGGATTTGTTCCTTAGTCATAAGCACAAATATAGAGAAACTGAAGCTCAAAGACTAGAGATTAACAAACAAATGGAAGTTTGCGGTGTGTCACAAAACATTTTAGCTCAATTCAACCTCAGTTGTTTCAGCGGCTAAAATGGTACCATCTGATAAGGTAATCTTCACCCTAAATTTATGCCTTTTATTGCTACTTGGGGCAACTTGCAAAAAGACATTATCGTAAAAAGCTAACTTTGAAGGCTTAGAAGCATAAGGTAAAGTTTTATACGATTTAAGATAATCTACTATTGACAACATCTTTTGGTTATTTTTTACTTTGAAATATAAGCTGAGGTCAGTATTTTTTGGGTGAGTGGCATCAAAATCATTGTTTGAAAATATTTCTAAAGATAAAATATCTTCTTTGGCTATGAAATTACCCTCATCACAACTGCAGGCTTGGGCCGTTTGTATTAACCCCCAGTTGATATGCTGCTTTCTTAAAACAAGTTGTCTCATTTGCATTCCAATGTGAATACCATAATTGGCACTAGAAATTACATTGGCATCTGTAGTCATAGGCTGTGGCAAAGCCGCATCTATATTTTTAACAACTACGCCAAATGCTGTCCAATAAATGTCTTTTACTGGTCCACAATTACAATCTACACATCCTGCTGTAAAGAGCTGCAAAGTGAGTGCTAACGCATAAACAAAAAATATCTTCTTTATCATTATCTTATTTTTTCATCCCCATATAATCCAAAGTCAAGTTGCACAAGGCTTTTACACCTAAGTTAAAACTGCTCTCGTCTATAAAGAAATCTGGTGTATGGTGCGATGGTGCTTTTAATGGGTCTTGTCCCTTAGGCATGGCGCCTAAAAAGAAGAATAAGCCAGGCACTTTTTCCTGGTAAAAAGAAAAATCTTCTGCACCTGTTACGGGAGGTTTCAATTTAACATTAACTGCACCTGCTGTGTTTTGTAAACTTGGCAACATTTTTTCGGTCAGTGCCTCATCGTTAAAGGTAACTGGGTAATGTGCACTATATGGATCAACACTTCGGCCTTAGCACCCGCAGCTTCTGCCGTTTTGGTAGCAATGGTTTTGATACGGTCTATAAACATCGCCTCATCGGCCGCTGTGAAATTGCGTATCGTACCCAACATCTCTACCTTTTCTGGAATGATATTGGAACGCACACCCCCATGGATGGAACCAATGGTTACTACTCCGGGGTTCTCAGTAATATTTAAGTTTCTGCTCACTATCGTTTGTAGGTTATTTACAATCTGTGCGGCCACTACCACGGGATCTACACTGCTCCAAGGATAAGCACCATGTGCCTGTTTACCTGTAATGGTGATCTTCATGTCGTTAACGGCTGCCATGGTGCCACCTGGACGATAAGTCAATTGCCCTACTGGGGTTTGCGAGTTGATATGTAGTCCGAAAATGACATCTACTTTAGGGTTTTGCAGTACCCCTTCTTTTACCATCAGCTCTGCTCCACCTTCTTCGCCAACGGGCGCACCTTCTTCTGCAGGTTGAAAAATAAATTTAACGGTACCAGCCAGATCTTTTTCATACCTGATAAAATCTCTGCCACACCCATGAGGATTGCCACATGCGAATCGTGGCCACAGGCATGCATTACACCAACTTCTTGGTCGTTATAGGTGGTCTTAACTTTTGATGCAAAGGGAAGTGGCACACGCTCTGTTACAGGCAAGGCATCCATATCTGCCCGTAAAGCAACAACCGGTCCCGGCTTGCCACCTTTTAAAACCCCAACCACTCCTGTTTTGGCTACGCCTGTTTTAACTTCGATACCTAAATCTTGCAGATGTTTGGCAATAATGGCCGCGGTGCGTTTTTCTTGATTGCCCAACTCTGGATGTTCATGAAAATCTCTCCGCCAATTGATTACTTTTTCTGTGAGGGCATCTGCCCTTTTGCCAACTTCTGTTTTTAAGGCCGAATTTTGGGCAAACAGACAGAATGGAGCAATTAAAAGACCTGAGAGCAATAGTTTTTTCATGATGGGTTACATTAATTTAAGCCAATATAACAAAAAGCTTAAAAAATAAGGGCAATCTATCCACCATTCTTCAATAGTTTGGCAAAACCTACCTATCGATATATTGAAGCAGTTCTTTTTTATAAGATTTACCAATCGGAATAAGGGTTCGGTTGCTGAGGACCAGGTCGATCTTGAGCTATTCTACTCACCTCCATTTTGTTGACGATATAGGAGCGATGTGCCTGAAAGAACACAGCAGTATTCAATCTTTCTAAAATCCCTTTTAGGGTATGGTATATGATATGGACTTTTTGCTCGGTAATGATCTTTACATAATCCTTACAGCCTTCTATGTATAAAATATCCTGCTGTTTAATGTTCAATAAGCCATCTTTGTCTTTGATCACCAATGTGTTTGTAATCGCATCAGTTGTAGCAGCTGGTTTTTCTACTTTGGCTACTGCCTTCTCAAATCTTTCGTAAGAAAAAGGTTTCAACAGATAGTCTATGGCATTGAGCTCAAAACCGTCAAATGCATATTGTTTATAGGCTGTAGTAAATATTGTTTTGGGTGCATTTGGTAGGGCCTTTAAAAAATTAACTCCATTTACCAAAGGCATTTCGATGTCGAGGAACAGCAGGTCGATTTTGTTTTTGCCGAGGTATTCAAAAGCCTCAACCGCATTCCTGAATTTTGCCACCAAAGTAAAACCTGGAGTTTCGGCTATATAATGCTCCAACACTTGATGTGCAAGTGGTTCATCATCTAATATCACACATCTGATCATGGTTTTAGGCTTAATTCTGCAACAAAGATATGGTCTTCTTCTGTAAATAAAAGCTGGTTTCGATTGGGGTAATAAAGTTCCAATCTCTTTTTGATATTGCTTAGTCCAATACCTCCACGTTTGTTTTTAAGTGCAATGGGGATTGCTGGCAACATTTCATTTTCAATCCTAAAAATTAGCTGGCCATCTTTAAATGACAACTCTGCAAAAACCCCTGCATCGTTCTCCAACTTGTGCTTTCCGTGTTTGAAACTATTTTCTACCAAGGGTAAAAACAACAATGGTGGGATTTTTAGCTCGGGAATATCTTCAGCCACTTTCATTACAATTTTGGCATGGGGAAACTTTTTTTGTTCCAGTTCAAAGTATCCTTCCAAAAACACAAGTTCTTCTTTCAAATCTACCTCCTCCTGGTCGCAATCGTATAAAATATATTGCATCATCTGCGATAACAGCAAAATGAACCTTGGTGTGTCTTTGGATCCTGTTAGACTCATGCCATACAAACTGTTCAGCGTATTGAACAAGAAATGTGGTTGTAATTGTGTTTTTAACAAATTGAGCTGCAAATGAAGATGGTCTGTTTCTACTTTGTGGCGTTGCACTTCATTGGTATAAGAGAACCTCGAAAATGCGATACACAAAAAGGCAATGGCATCTGTTAGGATCATGTTCCAGTCCATAAAGAACCCTACATAACCCGAAGCAAAAAAGCGGTGCGATGGCATCCCTTGCGTAAATTGTGCAAAAACCCATGATACAGCCATATTGCTCAACGTAGTAAGGAAAATGAAATACACCAAACTGAGCAAAAACACCCAGCCATATTTTTTAAGGTACAATAAACGCGGTACTGCCCACTTGTAATAAGGAATAAGATAAAGCGTAGAACAGATGCTATACAAACAGATCTTAAATAAGGCAAATCGTTGTTAAGCACATGTGGCAGCCTGCTCTGCTCTAGATAATACGAATATTTATAGATGCAGACGTAGAACAACCAGATGAGCAGTTCAAATACTAGCGGAAAGGTAATGGATGATTTTTTTGACACAATCCAAAATTCGCAAATTTATTGGTCTTTACGGTATCTGCCTCGACCAACCTCTGTTTTTGCCCGACTAAAGAAACATAGCTTTAAGCTGATGGTGTTAAAAGTCCTTCTGGTCGAATAAATGGGTACCGCTGCCCAAACTCTTCCTTCATTTGTGAAAGAAAAAGAACATATGAAATTAAATCTACGTATGAATATGGTGGTAGCAATGGTAGCTATCCTATTCCAGACCAGCACAGTTGCAGCGCAACAAAAATCAGCTAAAGACAACAATATTACTTTAGAGAAAAAAGCGATCAAAGCAATTTCGCTTAAAGATTACCAAAGCTTTAAAGCCAGTGTTGCACCATTGATCAAAGAGATGAGTGTTAAAAAAGTAATCGGTTTGGGCGAGGGTACACATGGCACCGCCGAATTTTATAAAGTGCGTTATTGGATCAGCAGGATATTGATTGAGGAAAAAGGATTTAACTACATCGCTTTTGAAAATGACCTGAGCGATGTTTGGGCCTTAAACCAACAGCTCAGCAGTACTGATGACCTAAATAAACTGATGAAAGACCATTTAATGAGCATTTGGCAGAACGAAGAAACCAAAGAGATGTTGGCTTGGGTAAAAAGTTACAACGCAAAGCATAACCAGAAAGTAACCATCAGCGGAATAGATTTTCCGGTATTAAAACCAGATGTAGAAATGTTGATGGCCTTATTGAAAAAAGGAAAGGATACAACTTTAATGCCAGCGGTAAAAAGTATGTTGGCTGCAGCATCGTTTCAAGATGAGGTTTGGATCGGCATGAACGATAAAACCTACAAAGCAGATTGGAAATTATTGGGCAAAAGGAGTAAACAAGGTTATATGACTGCTGATTCAATAGCGAAACAAATTCCAACTTCAAAACTAGCGCCTACTTTAAAGGCCGAATTTGAACAGGCATTAACAAATTTAAAACAAGGTTTTGCACCCTTTTATAGTGCCACAGCAGAAGGAGACCGCGATAGCCTGATGGCTAGTAATGCTGCATTGATCTTAAAAGACAGCAATAGCAAAATGATCATTTGGGCACACAATGCGCATTTAGGCAAAACCAAGACCTACGACAATGCTGTAGGTGGCACTGGAGGGTACTTGCTTAAGTTGTTTCCAAATAACTACTTTGTATTGGGTACCGGAACTGCCAATGGAACTTTTGCGGGCACTGTTGACATTAGACCAACCAACAGCAATCCGATGAAGGCCTATACCTTAGAAAAACCGATAACAGGCTCGTGGGACGAAATGTTCAACAACACAGGTTTATCCAGCTTTTATTTTCAGCCTGCTAAAACGACTGCTGCTAAGCTCTTAAAGCCATTGCGATTTATAGGTTTTGGCACCAAAAGTGACAAGTCTACCTACGATACCGTTAGCTTGGGCAATATGTTTGATGCTTTTCTATTCATCAAAGATACCCATGCAGCTACACCGTTGAAATAGTCAGCATTTTAAATAACAAAGGCACGTTTTAAGCTTACAACGTGCCTTTGTTATTGGATTTAGTTAAACAATCCTTTCAGTTTGTCTACTATGCCACTTCCTTCAGTATCTTGCGAATTGTTATTTTGACCACCTGTAAACATTCCCGTCACATCATTAAAGTCAAACTTCCCATCTTCGCCTCCAGCTAATTTACCTAATACATCCTGTATGTTGAACGAACTGTCGTTAGGGTCATTTGTTTTATTGATAAATTTGGCCATGATCATTGGAATCAATGAAGCACCAATACCCTTTGCACTTTCAGTATTGATCCCAAGACCCGCTAATTTAGCTGTAAAACTTGTTGTCGCTTGCTGTACTACCGGATTTTCGGCATCGACATTATTCTGATTAAAGGCTGTTGCCAATTTTGAAATGTTACCCGTACTCAACTGATCTTTCAAGGTATCAAAAATTGAACCGGATGCCGCCTGAATAGCTGCTTCATTCTGCTCATTTGGCACATCGTTATTATTTACAATTACATCCTGTGCATTGTCTCTAATTAATTGTTCTAGATTTTCTAACATATGGTTTAGTTTTTTATTTAGTATTTTTACTTCATAAACATTCAATTATGCTTCCAAAAATAAATTTCACCGAAACACCTGCCTATCAGTACTTGGCAGACCATTTTATAACGATTAACGAAACAGATATAAAGAATTTATTTGCCCAAGATGGGGAACGTTTTAAAAAATTCTCTATTCTATTTGAAGACATTCTTGTTGATTTTTCTAAGAATAGAATTGAAGATACCACATTGGCATTGTTAATTCAACTGGCCAGAGAGTGTAAATTAGACGAAGCCATTACGGCCATGTTCAGTGGTGCAACCATTAACCAAACAGAAGGTCGTCCGGTGCTGCATATCGCCTTGCGCAACCAGAGCAACAAAGCCATTTTGGTAAACGGCAAAGATGTAATGCCTGAGGTAAATGCAGTATTAGCTAAAATGGAGAAGTTTAGCAATGCCATTATTTCTGGAGATTGGAAAGGTTATACCGGCAAAGCCATTACCGATATTGTGAACATTGGCATTGGTGGTTCTGATTTAGGGCCAGTTATGGTAACCGAAGCCCTAAAAGCTTATAAAACACGTTTAAACCTACATTTCGTTTCTAACATAGACGGCACACATTTGGTCGAAACCTTAAAGAGTGTAGGATCCAGAAACTACCTTGTTCTTGGTAGCTTCTAAAACCTTTACCACACAAGAAACAATGACCAATGCCCATAGTGCAAGAGAATGGTTCTTAAACAGTGGAGCGCAAACAGCAGATATTGCCAAGCATTTTGCCGCACTTTCTACCAATGCCAAAGATGTGGCAGCCTTTGGATCGACACCGAAAATATGTTCGAATTTTGGGATTGGGTAGGTGGTCGTTATTCTTTATGGAGCGCCATTGGCCTTTCGATTTCATTAGGAATAGGATTCGACAATTTCAAGCAGTTGTTGGCTGGCGCACATGCAAGTGATCAACATTTTGAAAATACACCATTTGAGCAGAACATTCCTGTCATTTTAGGTTTGTTAGGCGTTTGGTACATCAACTTCTTTGGGGCCGAAACCCATGCCATTTTACCTTACGACCAATATCTGCATCGTTTTGCCGCCTATTTCCAACAGGGCGATATGGAAAGCAATGGTAAACATGTAGACCGCAATGGCGAAGCTGTAGATTATGAAACAGGTCCGGTAATATGGGGCGAACCTGGCACCAATGGCCAACACGCTTTTTATCAATTGATCCATCAGGGCACCAGATTGATCCTTGTGATTTTATCGCTCCTGCGCAAAGTTTAAATCCGCTAGGCAATCACCACCCTATTCTATTGTCTAATTTCTTTGCACAAACCGAAGCGTTGATGAACGGTAAAAGTGAAAAAGAAGTAATCAAAGAATTAAAAGATGCAGGCAAATCGGAAAGTGAGATTGCTGAACTTGCCCCATTTAAGGTATTTGATGGAAACAGGCCTACCAACTCCATTCTATTGAAAAAAGTTACACCTTATAGCCTAGGTAGTTTGATCGCGCTATATGAGCACAAGATTTTTGTACAGGGAATCATCTGGAATATTTTCAGTTTTGATCAATGGGGCGTTGAACTGGGCAAGCAATTGGCACAGAAGATACAACCTGAACTAAAAGATGACCAACCTGTACACACACATGATTCGTCTACAAACGGCTTGATCAACCAATATAAAAACTGGAGGTAAGCCCAATCTTGTCTACTGGTTAAATTACCATTAATTGATACTTAAATAAATCGCCATCAAATTGCTGTATTGAGCTTATTTGATGGCGATTTTTCTTTTGCCGAAATTTTATCTGTAAATTTCTATAAGCATAGGCAACCTTTTCTATTTCCTTTCCGTAACTACTTGTAGCTAATAAATTTTATTGACTTATTGATTCTATTTTGCTAACACCTGAACTAATCGATGGCTGTATAAAAAAAGACAGACGAAGCCAAAAAGAGCTTTATCGTCTTTATTATGGCTATGCCATGCGGATCTGTTTGCGTTATGCCAAAAGTAAGGATGAAGCTGTAGAAATGGTGAATGATGGTTTTATGAAGGTATTTATGAACATGAATCGTTTTGACAGAGCACGCTCTTTTAATGCATGGATCAGTACCATTATGATCAATACCTCAATTGATTATTACAGACACCGAATAAAACAGATGGAAATGGAAGAATTAAATGCCAAACATGAGATGGAAGATAGTGAAAGTATTCTTTCTCATCTACACTATGAAGAGCTGATCAAATTGGTGCAAAAACTTTCTTATGCCTATAGAACGGTCTTTAACCTGTTTGCCATAGATGGCTATTCGCATGAAGAAATCGCCGAAATGTTATCCATTTCTGTAGGTACTTCAAAATCCAATCTCTTTAAGGCAAGAGAGAACTTAAAAAAGATGTTAACAGAAGAAAAACCGGTTCCTGCCAAATTGGGAAATTATTAAGATGAAAGAGCTAAACGATAAAGACTTTGACCAAGCCTTCAAAAAAAGGATGACGGAATCTTATCCTGAATTTGAGGAAGAATCGTGGTTGAAGATGGAAAAGAAACTACGGAAAAGAGACCGTTTGGTGTTTTACAGAAATGCCAGTATCATCCTTTTGTTCCTTTCTTTTGGGCTAGGTTTTTATTTGATCAAATCGAAACATAAAGAAAACGATCAGCCACAAATTGTTCAAAAAGCTGATCGAATCCTTACCGTTACCAAAAGAAGAGAAGAATCCACAAACCAATACTAAAGAGACTTCCCTACCCAACGAACAGATTGCCGTAAATCGTACTGCCAAAACACTCGATTTTTTAGCTCGTCCAATACTTAAACAAAATGAAATCACAACAAATACCATTCCTTTTAAAGAGGTCGATAGTAATAAAGATGTGATTGTACCTACCACAAAAACTACTGAGCTTATTGCTGCCATCCCTCAAAATGAGATCGAAAAACCAATTACACAGAATACCGACAATCCCACTGCTACGGTAGCTGTACCCAATGAAAAACCGGTGAAACCCACAAAGACCAAATATAAAATTCCGGTTAGTTTAGCCATTAGTGCAGGACCCGATTTTAATTCTACCGCAGCAATATTAGGTGGCAAAACAAGTATGGCTGTTGGGGTAAGTGTAAATGTAGGACTAAGTAAAAAACTCGGTGTACAAACAGGTTTGATCTACGGCTCAAAAAACTATGATGCCAATAGTTACGATTATACCTTCAACAATCCAAATACCCAAGCTACCATTGCTTCTATCCAAGCTTTGTGTAAGGTTTTAGAGATCCCCTTAAAGGCTACCTATAACCTTACCGAAAACCAAAACCGTAGTATCGAGATCAATGCTGGTCTCTCTAGTTATATCATGCTCAAAGAAAACTATGTTTTCAAGTACCTGCCCTCAACTGGCAGAAAAGATAGGGTAAGTGAATTTACCAATGCCAACCAACATTTTTTCAGTGTATTGGACCTATCTGCAACTTATAATATCAAGTTAAAAAGCAAAAAATTTGCACTTGGCTTCGAGCCTTATATCAAAATCCCTTTGGGTGGTATTGGCGAAGGCAATGTGCCGCTGAAATCAAGTGGTGTATCCTTAAAACTACGTTATGACCTCAATAAAAAATAAAAAGCTAGTCTTAGCACTGATCTGCTGTTTGGGGTTTGTACTCCAAAGCACTGCTCAAACCTTTGTTGGCAAAAGCATTAAGGTAAACCTGTTTTCGAGCACACCAGTTGAAGATATCAAGGCCTCTAGCACTACAGGAAGTGCAGTTTTAGTTGCCCAAACGCAAGAATTGGCTGTTCAGCTACCCATCAAAAGTCTGGTATTTGACAGGAAACTGATGCAGGAGCATTTTAACGAGAACTACATGGAAAGCGACAAATATCCATTGGCCAAGTTCAAAGGGGTAATTGAACCTAAAATCGATTGGACCAAAGATGGAGAATATACCGTCAATGCCAAAGGCACGCTCACGGTGCACGGCGTAGACCAACCCAGAAGCATCAGTGGAAAAATTACGATTAAAAATGGCATCATCAATCTTGATTCCAGTTTCGAAGTGACCTGTGTAGCCCATCAGATCAAAATTCCAAAACTGGTCTTTACCAAAATAGCTGAAGTGATCCAGCTTAAAGTCTCAGGTACATTAACTCCTCTAAAATAAACGCCATGAACAAACCTAAACTATTCATTTACCTTTTCTTGCTATTGGTGATCATTGCCATGCATGCCAGTGCACAACAAGTAGATTCACTCTTAAAAACCTTAGATGGCTCTGCTAAGTTCAACACCGTTGAAGCGACCTTTAAATCGCCACATGTTGTACTTTCGCATTCTAGCGAAACGCAGAAAAAGCACGACCTCGACTTAAGGATACGTCACCATTTTGGAGATATTGGTGGGAAATTTGGTGGTGCTCATACCCTATATGGCTTAGATGTAGCGACCGACTTGTTTATTGGATTAGATTATGGCGTCTCTGATAAACTGACCATTGGTTTGGGCCGCAGCAAACACGATGAGCTTTATGACCTCTATGTTAAACAGAAAATATTCCAACAAAAGAATGATGGTGGAATGCCGATCAACCTCACATTTTTAGCTCAGGTAGCTTTAATTGCCAGAAAGCCTTTTGCCACAACAGAGTTTAGCAATTACAGTGACCGATTGAGCTATTTTATCCAGCCTATTATTTCCAGAAAATTCTCTTCTCGGATTTCGGGACAGATCATACCAGGTCTATTGATCAGATCGGCTACGGGTGATGTAAATGACCCTGAAAACTTATTTACGGTAGGATTTGCAGGTAGGATCAAACTCACCAAACGCTTGTCATTTGTTGCAGATTATACACTTGTTAATGGTTTATCAAGACCAAATGATTTGACTGTTAAATATTATAACCCTTTGGGCGTAGGTCTAGAGATTGAAACAGGTGGGCACATCTTCTCCCTCAATTTTATGAATTCTGAATACATCCTTGAAAACAATTTTATTTCCAACACCCAAAAATCATGGGGCAAGGGAGGCGTTCGTTTTGGCTTTACCATTTCCAGGAATTTTAGCCTTTTTAAATCGAAAAATAAAAATCAAGATACAAAATCGACTATTTACTAAAACAAAAGAACCATGGAACGTAACGAATTTATCAAATCACTAGGCTTAGGAATAGCGCTAGTGTGTACTGGCAGTTGTATGTCGGGGTGTGGTGGGAGCAAATCAGATGATCCTACACCAAATCCAGGTGGCGGAGGTGGGGGTGGAACTCCATCAGGTACAAAAGTAGATGTTAATCTGGCCACCCAGCTGATGTCTGTTGGTTCATTTTTAACCTCAAATGGCGTTTTATTTGTTCGCTTGGCTGCTGGCAATACCACTGCTTCATTTGTAGCCACACAAGCAACTTGTCCACACCAGGGTGGTACTTTAAACTGGATCCAAGCGAGCAACCTTATCCAGTGTAGTTTACACAGTTCACAATATTCGGCTGCTGGCACTGTACTTGCCCAACCTTCTGATGGGGGTACAACAAGTGCATTAAAAATATATAGCACTTCAATTACTGGCAATACACTTACTGCAACAGTGTCTTAGTTTTTAAGGTTGATCTGGGAGTGAGGGTATTTCCTCCTGGATTTACCCTACTTATATGACATACTAAGGACATGATTAAACCGTTTTCCATTAAACTTTATTCCATTTATTTTGTTTAATCTTATAAGAAAAGGAATGATTATGAAAACGCTTAAAAACCTGATTTTTATCTTTTTAGCTATATTTGCTTTTAAAGTAAATGCACAAACTGATAAAGCCACGACCACCAAGATCGTAGAAGAAAAAAACTACACTTTTGTTGCTACTAGTGCAATGCCCTTAAACAATACAGACATCAATAATATCTTAAGTAGAATGCCCGGGAACACTGGCGGAGGGAATATCAATTTATCTGGTAGTAGTTATGATGTAAGGATAACTCCAGATAGTATCATTGCCTATCTTCCTTATTATGGCAGAGCTTATACTGCTCCTTTAAATAGAGATGATAATGGTTTTAAATTCACTTCCAAAGATTTTGCCTATACCTCAAAAAAACGTAAAAAAGGAGGCTGGGAAGTAGTGATGAATACCAAGGACACCAAAGATAGCCCAAGATTAACACTAAGCATTTCTGAAAATGGCTACGGTTCTTTGATTATTACCAGCAACAATAAACAATCTATTACCTATAATGGCTATTTGGCAGAAAACGCCAAGAAAGATTAGTTATTGATTCAATAATTTGATTTCATAAAGTTTAGGCCATTTTTTGCCACCTACAAATAGACGTTTGCCTTTTGCATCCCATGCAATGCCGTTCAGAACATTGTTTTGCTCTTCATCAGGCGTTTTAAAGTAATTTTTAGGTACAATGGCCGACAAGTCTATTTCTGCTTCTACAATGCCCGAAATAGGGTCTATCCTTACAATCTTATTGGTAAGGTAAACATTGGCATAAATTTTACCGTCTATGTATTCCAATTCATTTAGACTGTTAACCGGCCCCTTATCATCATAAACTTCTAAATAGCTTTCTTCCTTATAGGTTGTTGCATTCATCAGCCAGGATCCTGTTGGTACCGTCGCTCCGTAGAATATGCGTGCCATCAAAAGTGAGGCCCCAGCCTTCTCTACTGTTCTGATAAGGGAATGTACCCAATTGTTTAAAAGACTTGGCATCGAATATAAAACCGATGTTTTCTTGCCAGGTCAGCATAATGATCTTGTCTCCGATATTAAGAGATCCTTCTCCAAAATATTGAGGCGCTAAAGTTGTTTCTTGTAGGGTTTTGCCAGACTTCAAGTCTACCCATTTTAATTTTGATGCTCCTTTTTTCGCCTGTACTCTCTAACAATCTTCCATCGATATAGCTTAAGCCTTCGGTATAGGCACTGGTATCATGCGGAAATGTATTCACCACTTTATAGGCCAGCTGTACAGGTTTGTGGTTTGTTTTTAAAACAATATTTGTAGTGATGGTATCTTTTTGATCATCGTGTTTTACAATGGCCGTGATCATCCTATAACCCAACTTCTGGTCTTTTGTGGGCAACAATATGGGTTGGTTGTTATGGAATATGCCGATGATTTTGTTGTCGATCAAATAAGCAATCTCATCAACCTTCACATCTTTTGGCACATCAATTTGCATCGAAATTTCATCCCCTACATTAAAATTTTGTCCTTGACTAGGTGTAGAAAAAGTAAAAGATGGTTCGCTTTTCTCTTTACAACCAAAGAAAAGGGTGATACAAAAAATAATGCAAACTACTGTTTGACATGGATAAGAACTGTGTTTTTTAATAGGGCCAAAATGCATCTTCAATATGGTTTATGGTATATTTATCTTGTTGGTCAAATAAAACGGCAATAATATCAAAACGGATTTCTCCTTGATGGTCCATTAGTTCAATATATTCATTTGCCGCAGTCTCTAATTGTTTTTGCTTAGCCAAGTCTACAAAATCTTCTGGCATCCCAAAACTGCTGCCGCTTCTTGTCTTCACTTCTACAAAGATGAGTTGTTTGTTCAAATAAGCAATCAGATCAATCTCTGCTTTGCCAAATGTCCAATTCTCCTCTAAGATTTCATAGCCTTTTTGCACTAGATAATGCTTGGCAATATCCTCTCCTTTAAAGCCTAGATCGTTGTGCAATGCCATCTGTTACTTTACAATTACCGAACCTAGAAACCTAGAGATTTCCTTCTCTACATTTTTGATAAAAGCATAACGTTGCATCAAGATTTCTTGGTTGGTTGCATCAGTTTCTATTTTGATCTCGCTTAATAGATCCAGCAAAATCCGGTCAACTTTTCTCTTCTTAAGATGATAGAGTCCGCCTAAAATGGTCGCTTTTAAATTTACCGTTTCATCGCGCACGTAAATGTTATGTTTGTTGTACCAGTTTTCGCTCAGGCTGTAGGGCGATGTTGACAAAGTTATGGCCAGATCTGCGATTTCCCTATCCTCACTTTTGATGAACTGATTGGCTGTTGGCAACTGCCCATTTTCTATTTCTAATCGATAATGGTCGATCACTTTTTTACAAAGCGCATTTTCGAACGTTACATCTGTTAGGTTCTGAATGATAAATGAACCGATGTACATGTTATCGATTTTATCCCAGCTTACCAATTCGTGTCCGAAGGCCAATAACAAGCGAACGATTTCCTGTTCCTGCAGCTCATCATTTGCGGCCACTTGTACCGTTTCGGCAACTGTTGGTCCATCATCAGCAAATAGGTTATCAGGTGGCATATCCTGATATTGTTGCTGCGCCTGTGGCCTACCTTGCTGTGTACTTTTCTTCAGTTTGGCAGCACGCATGGTATTGAGCTCGCTGAGCAAGATGCGTTCTTCTATGGCCAGCAAACTACTACACTCGCGGATAAATACAGAAGCTTTGATGTTATCCGGAATTTTGGCAATACTTTCTACAATGTCGCGGATCATCCTGCCCGTTTGATTGGGTCGTTACCCGCCTCGGCCAAAAGGATATTGGCTTTGTATAAAATAAAATCTTTACGGTTGTTCTCTATATAGTTTTTGAACTCTCCGGCACCTACCTTGTGCATGTAAGAATCAGGGTCATCTCCTTCAGGGAAAGAGACTACTTTTACGTTGAGCCCCTCTTCTAAGATCATGTCCAAGCCACGTAACGATGCTTTGATGCCAGCAGCATCGCCATCATATAAAATGGTTACGTTTTGTGTAAAACGACCAATTAAACGGATCTGCTCAATGGTTAAGGATGTTCCGGAAGAAGCCACCACATTCTCTATATGGGCTTGGTGTACTGCCAAAACATCGGCATAACCTTCTACCAGGTAACAGTTGTCTAAATCTCTGATGGCTTTTTTGGCTTGGAACAAACCATACAACACATTGGATTTATGGTAGATATCGCTTTCTGGGGAGTTGACATATTTGGCTACCTTTTTATCGGTCTTTAGCGTTCTTCCACCAAAACCGATTACCCTACCGGTAAAGTTATGGATGGGAAACATCACCCTGCCTCTAAACCTATCGAAAAGCTGTCCTTTATCATTTCTGATGGCCAATCCTGTTTTTTCCAGGTATTCTTCGGCATGTTTATTCTTGATGGCATTTTGGGTCAGCGCATCCCAAACATCAGGAGAATAACCAAGGTTAAACTTCTTTACGATGTCTTCGCGAAATCCACGTTCCTTAAAATAACTTAGGCCAATTGCCCTACCTTCTTCACCGTTCCAGAGCTGTTCTTCAAAATAGTTGGCCGCAAACTGAGAAACGATGTATAGACTTTCCCTTGCATTCTGGGCTTCAACATCTTGTACGCTTTCTACTGTTTCTTCAACCTCAATGTTATATTTTTGGGCCAGGAACTTCAGTGCTTCCGGATAGGAATACTTTTCGTGTTCCATGATAAAGCGAACAGAATCTCCACCCTTACCACAGCCAAAACATTTGTAGATCCCTTTGGTTACAGAAACATGGAAAGAGGGTGTCTTTTCTCCATGGAACGGACAATTGCCAATCAAGCTCGTTCCGCGTTTTTTGAGATGTACAAAATCACCCACCACCTCTTCAATACGGGCGGTGTCCATTATTTTGTCTATGGTTTCACGGTTGATCATAATCTTTTATCGTCATTTCGAGAAGGAACGACGAAGCAATCTTCCCTACTTATCTCATTCACCATTCTTTTACTTCTTCCTATAAATCCATCCAATTGGGATTCATGTCTTGTATTAATTTTATTTTTTTGTTCTATTTCTGCCTTTTATTCTTTTCTTCGGCAATCGCTTCATTTATTGTTAGCTAAGAGCAAAAATAAACCAATCTGGATTACTTTATAAAAGGTAACATCGTATCGGCTACCAATTGGTTACCTGCATCGTTAAGGTGTACCAGATCATTGGTTAAAATGCCTCTATCTTTGTTTTCCGTATTGTTTTTTGCTTCGTAAGCTGTAAATGCTTTTCTAAGGTCGCAAAGTGGCAGGTTATTTTTAGCAGCTAATTCTCTAATGCCCGCAGCATATTTGTTCAAATCCGCATCAACCTCATTTGCATCGTCTTTCTTTTCGCCAATAACCGATGGCGTACAAAGTACGATCTTGCTACCATTAGCCTGATCTTAGTAATCAATGCCTGATAGAATTTGAGGTATTTATCATAATCGGTTCCAGTTCTTGCACCTAATTTATGCCAAACGTCATTGATTCCTACATAGATTACTACCAGGTCTGGTTTTTTGTTCAGCACATCTTCTTCCATCCTTAGATAAAGGTCGTATACTTTATTTCCTCCAATGCCAGCTCCGATCAGTTCGTATTTGGTCGGGTCTAAATTCTTTTTCAGCAAATTGATATAACCATTTCCTTGTACACCCATTTGTGTAATCGAATCGCCAAAGAAGATTACTTTTTTAGGTTTTGCTTTCATAGCCACACATAGCGACAAAATAGCAACTATGGTTACTAAACTGCCTAATTTAATAGAATTCTTCATGTTAATTGTTATTGAGTAATTTAAAATCCAAGCTAAAATCTTTTGTAGACTTCTTATATATCGAATATGAAGATCACAATATGCGATGACTCAATTGATCCTTTCATCTTCAAATTTTTAATGTTTTAAAGTTAATTGTTTAGCACCTATTATTTTGTCAAAGCTTAATATTTTTCTACCTTGAAGTTTAAACCTAAACCATGACAACGCTTTTCAAAAAGACTATCGTATTCGCCTTTTTTATATTTTGCACCATCAACGTCAGTTTAGCACAAAATATACCTAAATATTTTACAGAGATCAGTACCGGATTTTGGAGCGGAAAAAGTGGCATCATTGTATCCATAAATGATACTTCTTTAACTTTAAGCCGCAAAAACGTTGAAAAAGTTGTTCCCTTTAGCAAAATCAAAAAAATGAGGGTATATGACAATACCCAAATAAAGTCGCTTAGCGCCGTTACAGCAATAGCTTTAGTTGGTAACATTGTATATGCATTTACCATAGACAATGCTTGGCATGCCGTTTTAGTGGGCACAGTGGGCACATTAGGCGTAGCTTATATTTGTTATTTGGTATATAAGTGGATCAATCCCCCAACGATGTTTTATAACCCACGGAAAACACCTTTATCTCCAACAGAACTTGCCAAAAAAATTAGTCCTTATCTATATACGCCAATAACTCCTTAATTATTTTTGTCCGCTTATTTTAAAATCCAAATCCTGAAAATCGAAGCTAAAATCTGTTAGTGGAGAAATAGCTGCCATTTTAAATCCATTCGGCTTGCCCTCATTGTCTAATGAAAAGTTGACAAAAGCATCGGCATCCAAGCTTCTATCGTACCATTTTACAATAAAGGTATTGCCTTTGTAATAGGTCATATCGCCTCTTAGTTTTGGGGCATTTTTGGCCCTAAAGTGCATTTTTCCATTTACTTCGCTAATGGTAACCTCACCAAACCAAGAGTCGGCAAAAGTTCCGAAATAGGTTTTCGCTTCTGGTTTTGCGCCAGCTGTTTTTTGCGAAGCTGCAATATCTGCCCAGGTTTTGTCTACAATTTCTTTGGCTTCTTTTTCATTTTTCAACCTATTGTCGTTATAGGTTTTGATCCGGTTCATTCCTTTAATTCCAAGATAGCCATCTTTGATGCTATTGGTAATCGAATTAAAGGCGGCTCCCGACTGTTGGTTGGTCAATACAATGATTCCTAATTTAAGCTCTGGCAAAATGGTAACCTGGGTTACGATACCTGAAAGACCACCTGTGTGTGTAGCTTGAAAAGTACCGTTAACCGAACTTAAGAACCAGCCCAAGCCATAGCTGCTAAAGCTAGCTGGGTTACCATTGTTGATCAAGGTCTGTGGTGTCCACAACTCTTTGGCAACTGCCGGACTAAATAATCGTTTATCTAAATTATCGCCATATCTACCCCCATTGATCATGGCCGTAATCCATTTGCTCATATCTGTTACACTCGAATAAACTCCACCTGCAGCATTGGCAATTTCGCCAAAGCTTAAGCCAACAGGCAACAACTTGTCTTCGTAAGGTGCATGTCCGTCAATTACATTCGATTTATCTTTTAAACGGTACCAAGACGCAGCGGTCTTGCCCATTCCCAATGGCTTAAAGATCCTATTCTCGATAAATTCATCGTAGGTCATACCAGAAACCCTAGCTATAACTTCACCTGCAACAATGTACAATAGGTTATCATAATCGTATTTTGTACGAAAAGAGGAAACTGGTTTTAAATATCTCAGGTTATGGATCAATTGTTTTTTATCAACTGTCGACGAATCTGGCCAGATGATCAAATCGCCTGCACCTAAACCCAAGCCACTGCGGTGTGTCAATAGATCCTAACCGTAAATTCGTTGGTTACGTAAGGGTCGTACATTTTAAATTCAGGATCACATCTGTAACCTTTGTATCCCATGTTATCTTTTTTTCATCAACCAACATTCCTAAGGAGGCGGCTGTCATTGCTTTTGTATTGGAGGCCACACCAAACAATGTATTTTCATCAACCTTTAAATTGGTTTTGATCGAACGTACACCATAACCTTTAGCATGGATCACTTTTCCATCTTTAATCACGGCCACGGCCACACCAGGCACATTAAAAGTACTCAAGGTTTTTTCGGCTACACTATCTATCTGTTTACTGGTTAGTACTTGCGCCTGTAGGCCAAAGCCCGAAAACAGTGCGGCTACCAAGAACAATTTCGTTTTAATAGGATAAAATGATTGCATAAAGTTTGGATCTATTTAAAGGCTTAAAGATAATAATCTTTTGACTTTAATAGTTGCGTACACATGGCATTATTTGCCTTTACCCAACTTGTAATCTTTGTGCACGACCAAAAAACTTGCTCTTTCTTCTTTTTTGAAGGGATAATCCCAATTGCCCTGATAGGTAATCTTAGTGGGCAGTTTCACCTCATCAAAATAGCTCATTTCAATGTTCATCTGCACATCAAAATCAAAAAGCATGTTGCTGTATTTCATGTCTACATAACGGCCTAAGATTTCGAAGTTCCTTTGGTCAAAAATGGTAACCAGCTCTTTGATCATCAGGCCATCTTTTGTCCAACTGCTTAGGTCTGGTTTTACAGCTACCTTGAAACGATACACAGGAATTGAATCCAGATAAGTCGCCTTATAAAATGTATAATCGTAATATTGGCGCATGTTGGCCGTAAAGATCTGGGTCTTGTTGCCGATAAAAGGCAGGCCTTTAATTGGCCTTCCGGGATTGAAGATCAATGTCTTTAATTTGTCTTTGTAACTTTCATTCGTTCCACCGCCTTTGGCATTAGGTACTGGGGCATGAGGCACAAAATCAGTATTGTAGGCATTCATAAATATATAATCGAACATCTCAACAGTATAGAGCTGGTACTTGCCATTCTTTTTATAGACCCGTCCGTTATCTTCCTTTATCAAATACTCCATTTTGTATGGACCATTATTGTTGTGCCTGATCTTTCGATACTCTTGCCGTCAACTTTATCTTTTTTATCGTAGGTGTACACTCGATTTTCGGCAATGAAAGTATATTTCTTCATGTTCCGAAAAGCCTGATAAAAACTGGTATCGTTGATTACCGCATTGATAAAACGCTCTACATTTAGCCGTTCGCCCTTGGCCATGATTGAATCCAAGGTAATTGTTCTAATGGTATCTGGATTGAAACGAGGAATTTCCTGAGCTTTGGCGTTCAAGAAAAATAAAAATAAAACCAGCGATAGCATTACTTTCTTCATGTGGTACTCATTACAATTATCCTGCCTGTTTTATATTGGAAAAGGTAAAATGGCAAATGGATGATGGTGAAATCGATTGGGTAATCCATTCCATGTTACATCTTCCCTCTTACATTTTACTTATCTATTAGTTCCCCAATTGTTTCAATGCGATGTAGGCCATCAAACCCGTTGAGGTCCTCAATGCATCTTCATCGATATCAAAGTTTGGTGTATGTACCGAATAGGTTGTGCCTTTTGCGGCATTTCCAGTACCCAAGCGGTAAAAACAGGCGTCAGTAACCTGCGAATAATAAGCAAAATCTTCCGCCGCCATCCAGATATCCAGGTCAATAACGTTTTCTTTACCCAAATAGTCTTCTGCAAAAGCACGAGCATTGGCGGTAAGTTCTTCTTCATTGATCAAGAAGGGATAACCATGCATGATGTTAAAATCACAACTGCCACCCATGCTCTCGGCAATGCCTTCAGCCATTTTTTTCATCAATTTGTGGGCTTCTTTTCTCCACTCCTCATTTAAGGTCCTAAAGGTTCCTTCCAGTTTAACCTCGTTGGGAATAATGTTGGTTGCCCCATTAGCATTTACCTTACCAAATGAAAGTACCGATGGTAAGCGTGGATCTGCATTGCGACTTACAATCTGCTGCAAGGCCACAATGATGTGGGCAGTAATCAGAACAGGGTCGATATTTTGATGTGGTTGTGCGCCATGCCCACCTTTTCCGTGAACGGTTACGTATAGCTCATCTGTAGAGGCCATATAAATTCCCGAACGGAAACCAACTTTACCCGTTTCTATCAATGGCATTACATGTTGCCCAACGATAGCCTGTGGCTTTGGATTTTCTAACACCCCCTCCTTGATCATGATACTGGCTCCGCCCGGAAGCAGTTCTTCTGCTGGTTGAAAAATCAATTTGACCGTACCAGCAAACTCATCTTTTAATTGGTTCAAAATATAGGCCGTGCCCAATAAGGAAGAGCTGTGTACATCGTGCCCACAAGCGTGCATTACGCCATGGTTCTTAGAACGGTAAGGTTTATCATTGGCCTCGTGGATCGGTAAAGCATCCATGTCTGCACGTAGCGCAATGATGCGATCAGAAGGTATCTTACCTTTGATCAAAACCAACTACGCCCGTATTGGCCATATCTGTAAATTCGATGCCCCAAGCGGTCAGTTTTTCTTTAATGAAAAGAGAAGTCTGGAATTCTTTAAAAGAAAGTTCTGGATTGGCATGAATGTGATGGCGATAGCCAACAACATCATTATATATTTTAGCTGATAATTCTTGTATTTTGTTCTTCATGTGTCTTTCTCTTTAAACTATCTGTTAACTTCTTCCAGTTCTGGCGCATTGATTTTTTCTCTGATGATAAAAAGCGTAGGAAAAACGCCTTTAAGCTCATTCAATAGATTTTGCGCCTCTAATCTAGTCCTAAAATCGCCTACACGTAGGTAATAATTGGGTTCCTTGTAAGTAATATAGGTCCGCAGCTTAGGATAAGCACCCTTAAACCTGTTCTGCTCATTAAAAGCTTCTTTTCTATCCAACCCGTAAAAAATCTGTACCCGATATCCCATCTGCGATACTATAGTTGTACCTGTGGGATTGGTTGTGGTAGGCCTTTTCTTATTAAGCTCGATGCGTTTGGCAATCAAACTATCAATAAGTGGGTCTTTGATTACCGTAACCTCTCCTTTTGTTTGGGCAAAAGAATATTCAAAGCAAAATATAAAAATCAAAAAAAGATAAACTCTTACCATAAATCACAATTCAATATCCACGTTTCCAATAATCGGACCATATTTCTTCTTCGCCAAAATGGGCTAGGCTTAAAAAAAGAATGCCGAACTTTTTGCAAAATTCGGCATTCTTATCTTGTATTGCAAATTATGCGTTTGCGCCGTGGCAGTTTTTAAATTTCTTACCACTACCGCAAGGGCAAGGCTCATTACGCCCAACCGTAACTTCTTTACGGATAGGTTGTGGCGGAGCCATTTCTCTTGTATCTTCCATTGGCATGGCACTACCGCCAGACTGGGCATATTCTGGTTTAGATGTTTTCAATTTGTTCTGCTCACGTCTAGGCGCTTGAACTTCTCTTACATCATCCGCATCTTGCTGAACCGGAATACCACCTTTATATAAGAAACTTACTACTTCTTTATTCACCACATTCAACATGCTTTTGAATAGATTGAAAGCTTCCATTTTATAAATGATCAATGGGTCTTTTTGTTCATAAACCGCATTTTGTACAGACTGTTTCAATTCGTCCATTTCGCGTAAATGCTCTTTCCAACTGTCGTCGATCAAAGCAAGGATGATCGTTTTCTCAAAAGCTTTTGTTACCTCACGTCCTTTGTTGGCCAATGCTTTTTTCAAGTCAACTGGCACTTGGATATGACGTATACCATCGGTAAATGGAACTACGATCTGCTCTACATGGTCTCCGCGTTCTTCAAAAACCTGCTTCAATACTGGTAAAGCCTGGTTCATGATGCCTTCAGATTTACGGGCATAGAAAGTGGTTACTTCTTCAAACAAGATGTCTGTTAAGGCATGGATGTTTTTCGAGTTGAACTCTTGTTCTGTAATGGCCGTATCTGACGAGAAGTTTTTGATCACTTCTAATCTAAATCCTTCATAGTTTGAGCTTTCTTTGTATTCGGTTACGATATCTTCAGTAACATCAAACACCATATTGTTCATGTCTACATCTAAACGATCGCCAAATAAAGCATTGCGACGTTTGGCATAGATCACCGAACGTTGAGAGTTCATTACATCATCATATTCCAATAAACGTTTACGTACACCAAAGTTGTTTTCTTCTACTTTTTTCTGTGCACGTTCGATAGAGTTGGTCATGATCGAGTGTTGGATCACTTCACCTTCTTCGATACCCATCTTCACCATGATGTTAGAAATACGCTCTGATCCAAATAAACGCATCAAGTTGTCTTCCAACGATACAAAGAACTGTGAAGTTCCTGGGTCGCCTTGACGACCAGCACGACCGCGCAACTGTCTGTCTACACGACGAGACTCATGGCGTTCTGTACCTACAATTGCCAAACCTCCAGCATCCTTAACGCCTGGACCTAATTTAATATCCGTACCACGACCAGCCATGTTGGTAGCAATGGTAACTGTACCCGCAATACCTGCTTCTGCTACAATGTCGGCCTCTTTTTGGTGCATCTTCGCGTTCAACACATTGTGTTTAATGCCGCGAAGTTTTAGCATTCTGCTCAACAATTCCGAAATCTCAACAGATGTTGTACCCACCAATACCGGACGGCCAGCTTCTGTTAATTTTACAATTTCTTCGGCAACAGCATTATATTTCTCTCTAATGGTACGGTATACATAATCTTGGTGGTCTAATCTCGCCATTACACGGTTGGTTGGTATTTCTACCACATCCAATTTATAGATAGACCAGAACTCTCCTGCTTCGGTAGTTGCCGTACCCGTCATACCGCATAATTTGTGGTACATACGGAAGAAGTTCTGCAAAGTAACCGTTGCGTACGTTTGTGAGGCATCTTCTACTTTTACATTCTCTTTAGCCTCGATTGCTTGGTGCAAACCGTCAGAATAACGACGACCATCCATGATACGGCCAGTCTGCTCATCAACGATTTTGATCTTACCTTCATCGATAATGTATTCAACATCGATCTTGAATAAGGTATAGGCTTTTAACAATTGGTTTACCGAGTGGATACGCTCTGCTTTTACAGCATAATCGCGCATCAATGCATCTTTCTGTGCAATCTTGTCTTCACTGCTTAAACTTGATTTCTCAATTTCGGCAATTTCGGTACCTACATCTGGTAAAACGAAGAAACTAGGGTCTTCACCTTGTTGGGTAATCAGTTCGATACCTTTTTCGGTCAATTCTACTTGGTTGTTTTTCTCATCGATGTAGAAGAACAACTCAGAATCTACCTTTGGCATATTCTTAGACTGGTCAGCCATGTAATGGTTTTCAGTTTTAAGCAAGGTCTGTCTTACACTTCCTTCACTTAAGAACTTGATCAGCGCTTTATTTTTTGGCAAACCACGGTGTGCACGTAATAGGGCTAAACCACCTTCACCTTCTTCTGTTCCGGTTTTACCATCGTTGATTAATTTCTTTGCATCATTTAAGGCCTGACTAACAAATGCTTTTTGTGCATTCACCAAACGTTCGATACGTGGTTTAAGCTCATGAAACTCGTGCTGATCGCCAAAAGGCACAGGACCAGAAATGATCAATGGTGTACGGGCATCATCAATTAACACTGAATCGACCTCATCCACCATGGCAAAGTGCAACTTACGCTGTACCAATTGGTCTGGTGTCTGCGACATATTGTCACGCAGGTAATCGAAACCAAATTCATTGTTTGTTCCGTAGGTAATATCTGCCAAGTAAGCATTTCTACGTTCTTGAGAGTTTGGCTCGTGTTTATCAATACAATCAACCTTTAGGCCATGGAACTCAAACAAAGGTCCGTTCCACTCTGAATCTCGTCGGGCCAGGTAGTCATTCACCGTAACGATGTGCACCCCTTCGCCAGCTAAAGCATTAAGGTAGGCAGGTAATGTACTTACCAAGGTCTTACCCTCACCGGTAGCCATCTCTGCGATCTTACCACTGTGCAATACCATACCACCAATCAACTGTACATCGTAGTGCACCATGTTCCATGCTACTTCAGTACCTGCAGCGTCCCATTTATTGGCCCAATATGCTTTATCGCCTACAATTTTAACATTGCTTTTACGGGCGGCGTAATCTCTGTCAAACTGTGTTGCCGTTACTTCTAATGCTTCGTTTTCGCTTAAACGACGAGACGTATCTTTAACCACCGCGAAAGCTGCTGGCATGATCTGTAGCAATACTTTCTCTAACTCTACATTTCTTTCTTTGGCCAAAGCATCAACCTCTTCGTACAAGGCTGTTTTCTCTTGCAATGACAGTTCTTGGTTTTCTGCATTCAGTTTGGTCTCTGCAACTTTTGCATCAATAGCAGCCAATGCCTCGGCAATGGTTGCTTTAAACTCGATGGTTTTATGACGTAGCTCATCATTACTCAATGAGGCTAATTTTGCGTATTCTTCGTTTATCTGTTGAACTAAGGGCTGTAATGCCTTAATATCTCTTTCTGATTTGCTTCCAAATATCTTGGCTAAAAATCCTAACATGTTCTATATCTAGTTTATAAAAATTCAAAAATGACTAATTTGCAACAACCAAGCCATTACTATGCAGTAAGCCAACTTGGCAGTTAAAGTGCGTTAAAACGCCAACTCGTTCTATATTACAATAGCACGAGCATTGTTAATTTAAAAGAAGGAGTAATTTAGGGGCTGTTATTTTTTGGTTTACCTACAACTGCCAGATCTGCAACAACTTGGTTGTGTGCCCTGTGCTTGGCTACCTGTAGTTTAGGCAATACCCCTATGGAAGCTAACTCGCTATAAGATAAAAAGAAAGGACTTTGATAATCATCATTCAGCTGATCAGCGTCCTGCGTAATTGTTTGTGAAGCAACCTGTTGTCTGTTACAATAGCGCTCGGTCAAAATCCTTAGACTCTCAACTCGCTCAGTTTTGGCAAGGTGGGTTAAGCTAAAAAAAACCAGAGATATGGTAACGATGTGCTTCATTTCTAGCGGCAAATCTAATTTTAATCTTTTACATATAGAAATATGATTGCATCTAATCTCATATTCGTGGTGTTAAAAGGGCTGAGAAATCTTATTTTCTATTTCCTGTTATTCCCATTACTTATCCCTCCTGTCTATTTATTTACATTTTATGCATCTTCTAAATTAAAGCAATATCTTTGTTGCCATGACGATTTTACTATTAGGTTCTGGTGGAAGAGAATGTGCTTTCGCTTGGAAGATGAGCCAATCTGCTCAATGCTCAAAATTATTTATCGCTCCTGGAAATGCAGGTACGAGTGCTTATGGCAAAAATGTAAACCTTAATCCAAATGATTTTGAAGCTGTAAAGGCATTTGCACTAAAAGAAGGTGTTGAGCTTTTGGTAGTTGGCCCAGAAGAGCCTTTGGTAAATGGTATCCACGATTTTTTTAGCAATGACGAAGCTTTGGCACATATCCCAGTTATTGGACCTAAAAAAGAAGGTGCAATTTTAGAGGGAAGTAAAGATTTCTCTAAGCAGTTTATGGAACGTCATGGCATTCCAACAGCAAAATCGAGGTCATTTAACAATGAGAATCTGGCAGAAGGTTTAGCTTACCTACAAACACATGCTTTACCTGTGGTTTTAAAAGCCGATGGTTTAGCAGCTGGCAAAGGCGTTTTGATCATCGACAATACAGCAGAAGCACAAGAAGAGCTGAAATTAATGTTAGGTGGTAAATTCGGCAATGCTGGAAGTACCGTGGTGATCGAGGAGTTTTTAACAGGGATCGAGCTTTCTGTTTTTGTATTGAGCGACGGACAAAACTACGTGGTTTTACCAGAAGCCAAAGACTACAAAAGAATTGGCCAAGGTGATACCGGCCTAAATACAGGCGGTATGGGTTCTGTATCTCCGGTGCCTTTTGCAGATGAAGCCTTTTTAGCAGAGATCAAAACCAGCATTATCCAACCTACCATTGATGGTTTGGTAAAAGATAAAATCGATTATACAGGGTTTATTTTCTTTGGGTTGATCAAAGTTGGCGACAAGCCTTATGTAATTGAGTACAATTGCCGCATGGGTGATCCAGAAACCGAAAGTGTGATTCCTAGAATTGAGAACGATTTGGTAGAGCTGTTTAATGCTTGTGCCCAAAAGAAATTAGGTAATTATAAAATCAACATCAGCAATAAAAGTGCAGCAACGGTAATGATTGTAGCAGGTGGCTATCCGGGCGAGTATGAAAAAGGCAAGGCAATTTCTGGCTTAGAAAACCTACGCGATTCATTGGCTTTCCATGCAGGCACTAACCTAGAAGGTGGTGTGGTTAAAACCAATGGTGGAAGAGTAATTGCCATTACCAGCATCCAAGATAATCAATTCAACGCGTTACAGTGCGCTACTGCTGATGCCGCCCGCATCTATTTTGATGGCAAATATTTTAGAGAAGACATTGGTTTCGATCTGATGTAATTGAAACCAACTTGCATAAAAAAAGCCCCGACCATGGTCGGGGCTTTTTGATTCAATACTTATTAGGATTATTTGGTTTTTCCACCACCTAACAGTTCTGCTAATTTGGTCTGCAAAGCTTCACCTGTAATGTTACGGGCAACAATTTTACCACTAGGGTCAATCATAAAATTAAAAGGAATGGCTTGTACACCATAACTTCTCGACACCTCGTTTTCCCAACCTTTAAGGTCTGATACATGGGTCCAGGTTAAACCATCGTCTTTAACCGCTTTTAGCCACGCTTCTTTGGTGGTACGGGTAGTTCCACCATCTAGAGAAACACCCAAAACAGTGAAGTTTTTATCTTTATATTTATTAAATGCAGCTACAACGTTAGGATTTTCTTGACGACAAGGACCACACCAAGAGGCCCAAAAATCTACCAATACATATTTGCCTTTAAAGTCAGATAATTTAACTGGCTTACCATCTGGATCATTCTGTGTAAAGTCGGTTGTCATTCCCAATTGGGTTTTCTTAGCACCATCAATACCAAGCCAAATTCTTTTCCCACTGTCGCTCTTTCTGATCGCTTCAGAGAATTTCATGAATTCTGGTTCAGCTACTTTAGGATCGATATCATAACCTAAACCATTTACAAAAGCGTCAAAACCAATAATAGAGTTACGGTTTTCTTGGGCAAATTTAGCATAGATTGGTTTTTTCTCTTCGTCTAATGCTTCATACCTTTTATCGAAAGCTTTCATCAGTGCCTCATCTTTCTTTTGATCCGCGGTATAGCCATTATATTCCTTCATCAAAACATCAACCTTATCAGTAACAGGTTTTAATGCGGCTTTTAATTTGGCATTGTCGTCATTGGCTTTCGATCCGTAATTTTGGCGTATTTCAAAGAGTCTTTAGCCGTAATGTTGATCGTTGCTTTTTCCAAATAGAGCATTATCGCATCAGCCGGCACACGTTTCTTAGGATTAACGGGCGTAGCATCGTGCTTTACCCTAAGCGAGGCCTGCATTGCAGAAGGTATGCTTCCCTTAAACTCAAAGGCACCATTGGTTAAAACTGCAGAATCTGTAACCGCTGTAGAACCGACACGGTAAAGCAAATAAGCCTTTGCAGGTGCATTTAGATTTCCAACTTTGCCTTTAATTGTAAAGTTTTCTTGAGCCATTAAACCTAGCGGCAAAAGGCAGATGGCAGATAATAATATCTTTTTCATGATTAGTAATAATATTGGTTTTGGTTAATGAATCAAATATAGAGATTATGCGTTTAATTGAAAGTGTTGATCTTTTATTAAAAAAGGCCTGATGATCGATCAGGCCTCTTGTTTATCTTTAGTATGGATTATTTGGTTTTTCCACCACCCAATACTTCTGCCAATTTGGTCTGTAAAGCTTCTTCTCTTAGGTTTTTAGCAATAATTTTACCAGTTGGATCAATTAAGAAATTGGCGGGAATACCACGGATACCCCATGCAGAGGAAACCTCATTCTGCCATCCTTTAAGGTCAGAAACATGTGTCCAGGTCAAATTATCATCTTTTACCGCTTTTAACCAAGCTTCTTTGGTGGTACGTGTAGTTCCACCATCTAAAGAGACGCCTAAAACTGTAAAGTTTTTGTCTTTGAATTTATTATAGGCCACCACTACATTTGGGTTTTCCTCACGACAAGGAACACACCAAGAGGCCCAAAAATCTACCAATACATATTTACCTTTAAAATCAGACAATTTAACTGGTTTACCATCTGGATCATTTTGTGTAAAATCCATAGCCATTACACCTACTGCTGTTTTCTTAGCCGCTTCTAAAGTAGTAGCCAGCGTCTTACCCATTTTACTTTCTTTTAAGCTAGGGTTCAACTTTAGGAACAGTTCTTCTGCCTTACCCGCCAGTTTATCATCAGAAGCAAATCTCGACAAAGAGCTTAAGCTCAAATAAGAATTGGGATTATTTTTGATGAAATCTAAATAAACTGGGTTCATCTGTGTCACGATCTTATCGCTTTTTTCGTAAAAAGGAGTCATTACTGCTTTATCCTTTCTTTGCTCTTCTGTCAGCTTTCCTACTTCTTCGTTCAATGCTTTTTGTTGATCGGTATAAGGTTTCAATGCAGCGGCAAGTTTTAAATTATCAGCATTGATAGGCGTACCACCTGCTTTTGCCGATTTTAGAGAGTCTGTAGAGTTGACTACAATGTCTCCTTTCTCCAGATATAAACTAGTATAATCCATATAACGGGTATTCATCCCTTTTATATATGGATTCATATTTTTGAACAGATTGGCTGTAGTTACCTCGGCAACACTTCCTTTAAACTCGAAAGTCCGTTTTGAACCAAGGTCGAATCTGTTTTGCGTTGACCATTGTCCATGTAGATAAAGTAGATTTTATCTCCTGCTTTTAGCCCTTTCACATTACCCTTCACGGTGAAGGCCTGTTGAGCCATTAAACCTAGTGGTAATAGGCAGATGGCTGATACTAATAATTTTTTCATGGTATTATAAATTTGGGTTTTGGTTACTTTTAATCAAATATATCGATTATGTATTTGATTAAAAGTGTTGATTAGCTTATTGATCCTCTGTATTAAAAAAAGGCCTGATGAACAATCAGGCCCTTTGTATATCTTTAGTATGAGCTATTTGGCCTTTCCACCTATTAGCTCTGCTAATTTAGTCTGTAATTCTTCTCCTCTAAGATTTCTAGCGATCATCTTACCAGTTGGGTCTACCAAGAAGTTAAAAGGAATACCTTGAATTCCATAGTTTTTAGAAACTTCATTATCCCAAAATTTTAGATCTGATACATGGGTCCATGTTAATTTATCATCGGCAATTGCCTTTAACCATGCATCTTTTTTGCCTGGCTGGTCTAAAGAAACACCTAAAACAGTGAAGTTTTTGTCTTTGAATTTATTATAGGCCACCACTACATTGGGGTTTTCATCACGACATGGTCCACACCAAGAGGCCCAAAAATCTACCAATACGTATTTACCTTTAAAATCAGACAATTTAACTGGTTTACCATCTGGGTCATTTTGAGTGAAGTCAGTTACCATACCAATCTGGGTTTTCTTTGCTCCATCAATGGCTCCTTGTATATCTTTACCTAATTTGGTATCTCTAACTGCAGCAGAATATTTCAAAAACTCTGGCTCTGCCACCTTTGGATCAATATTAGCGCCCATTACACTTCTATAAGCAGATAAACCGATATAAGAGTCCCGGTTTTCTTCTGCAAACTTTTTAGTCAAAGGTGTTCTTTCTTTATTGGCCGCAGTATATTTTTCCATAAATGGTTTCATAAAAGCTTCATCCTTTCTCTGTTCAGGAGTATATCCATTGTATTCTTTCATGAGTACCTCTACATCAGCATCCATTTTTGCAAATAGGGCTTTATACCTCGTGTTGTCATCATTGACCTTAGACCCTGTAATCTTAGCATATTTAACTGAATCTTTTGCGGTTACAGTGATGGTCGCTTTTTCTAAGTAAAAAGATAGTTGGTCTAGTGGTGTACGTTTTTTAGGTACCGGATTAACAGGAGTAGCATCATGTTTAATTCTAATTGATGCCGAAGTTATCGACTCTATGTTTCCCTTAAATTCAAAAGCACCTTTGCTTACTGTAGCAGAATCTGTTACTCTATTTTTACCAACAGTATAGGTTAAATAAGCTTTTGCAGGGGCGTTTAGTTTCCCTACTTTACCCTTTACTGTAAAGGGCTGTTGCGCCATTAAACCTAGTGGCAATAGGCAGATAGCTGATACTAATATTTTTTTCATTGTATTATCAAATTTGGGTTGGTTATTTTAATCAAATATATAAATTCTGTTGCCAATTTGGATTAGCTTTATCATTAAATGAGCCTAGCATTACACTATTGGACAGCGTTGTAGTACCTGTTTTCAAAGAAGGGCCCAATAAATATCAGGCCCTTTCTTTATCGTTTCATTTGCTTATTTGGTTTTTCCGCCCAATAATTCTTCTAATTTGGCTTCTAATTTATCTCCTCTAAGGTTTTTGGCTACGATTTTACCGCTTGGATCCATAATAAAGTTAAAAGGGATTGCCTGAACGCCATACAATTTAGCTGCGGTATTGCCACCTTCTTTTAGGTCTGAAACCTGTGGCCAAGTTAAACCATCGTCTTTTACTGCTTTTAGCCATTCTGCTTTCTTATTTGGCTCATCAAGAGATACACCTAATATTTCGAAATTTCTGTTTTTATATTTATTGTAGGCAGCCAAAACATGTGGGTTTTCTTGGCGACAAGGGCCACACCACGAAGCCCAGAAATCAACCAGCACATATTTGCCTTTTAAGCTCGATAAGCTCACTGCTTTGCCTTCTGGATCATACTGCGTAAAATCTGCAGCCATTACTCCTATCTGACTTTTTTTAGCTCCATCGATAGCAGTTTGGATATCTTTTCCTGTTTGTGTAGCCCTTAATGCTGCAGAGAACTTCATAAATTCTGGCTCTACTACCTTAGGGTCAATATCGTAGCCCATTATAGTTCTATAAGTTACCAATCCAATAAAAGAATCGCGGTTTTCTTCCACAAACTTCTTATTCAATGGCTCTCTTTCTTTATTGGCCGCATTATACTTTTCCATAAAAGGCTTCATAACAGCATCGTCTTTTTTCTGCTCGGCAGTGTATGCGTTATACTCTTTCATTAAGGTAGCCACATCAGCATCTATCTTTGCAAACAATGCTTTATACTTGGCATTGTCGTCATTTATTTTAGAACCGGTAATCTTAGCATTTTTAACTGAATCCTTTGCGGCTACATTGATGGTCGCTTTTTCTAAATAAAGCGAAATTTGATCAATCGGCGTACGTTTTTTAGGGTCCGGATTAACTGGGGCAGCATCATGTTTAATTCTAATTGACGCCATAGTAGGCGATTCTATGTTTCCTTTAAACTCAAAAGCCCCCTTGGTTACCGTAGCAGAATCAGTAACTCTCGTTTTACCAACACTGTAATTCAAATAAGCTTTAGCGGGGGTGTTTAGGTTGCCCACTTTGCCTTTAATTGTAAAGGCTTGTTGCGCCATTAAGCCTAGCGGAAGTAGACAGATAGCAGATAATAGTAATTTTTTCATTGCTGTGGTTTAGATTGTTAATGTTGCATCAACCTCTTTAACCAAGGGGTGCTGCAATTTTTGGTATTGTTATGCTTAGGTAGATGTTATACTATGTTAATATAAATTATGCTGTAAATCATTAGTGAGGTCAGTGCTAAGTTTACAGGTTTACTTGAGTCCTATATTTTTAATAAAAATCGACATTACAGCTAATTAAATCAATTGAATCTTATTTTTCCATAAATTTTACGGATATTTACATTTTAATTATGTTTATTTTCAGTTTTAATACATTTTTAAGCTAGATTGTGTCTGTTTTTTTCGTTTTACCCCTACCACAATGATTCAAAAAAATTTAGATTCGGTTGATTTAGAGAGTCCTTAACTTGTTGCAACACGATGCATCATTGACCAATAAGGAAATTGCCATGAAGTTATATAAATCCATTGCTACCATACACGAGCGGATCAGGCGCCTAAAGGAACAGGGTTATATCAAAAAGATTGTAGCCATACTGGACAGGAAGAAAATCAATAAAAACCTGATTGCATTTTCTCATGTATTGTTGAAAGACCATACTGCCACCACCTTAAACCGTTTTGAAACTGAAGTGTCTAAGTTTAGTGAGGTAATGGAATGCCTGCAAATGACGGGCGCACACGATTTCATCTTACGGATCGCAACCACAGACATGGATGCCTACCATCAGTTTTTAAGGAATAAACTAGCTACTTTAGAAAACATCACTACGGTACAGAGCTACTTTGTGCTTTCTGAACCTAAAAGCGAAACGGCCTATCCTCTTGTGGCCTCGGCCTTAACTTAATTTTTGGTAGGTACGCCACCATAGTCCGGCATTTCGCCATTTACTGCGGTATTGTAATCATCATACCGGCAAGGCACCAAATGATACCTTTCGTTTTTAGAGATGCCCGAAGGGTAAGGCACCTGCATCCACCAACGGTCTGAACGTTTGCTTTTTACAAAATTCATCTCCCCAGAACCATCTTTCAGGCTTGCCCTGTAAATGATATATTGGGATTTTGGCGTTAACGGGAAATCCTGTTTGCGGTTATAATAGCCATCAATAAAATACCAGACCATTTGGGCCAGCAACATGGCACTTTGCCCATTACGGTCAAAAGCAGGGTTAAATTCGTAAAAACCAATAGAGGTCAACTTATCGTTCATGCCTGCATAACGGGTTATGCGACAGGCATCCTCACCATAAAAACCATTTGGTCCAGCATTAATATTGGCACAGGCATCGCCAGAGCGGATGGCCCCCATGTCAAAGCTGATCATGTTGGCATTGCGCAAAATAGGCTCAGTTAAAGTAATATCTGGCAAAAACTCACCCAATCGATGTACATCAAAATAGAGTTTGTCCATTACTTTTAAGCTATCTTGGTTTACAAAATAAGTTTGGTACCCAATGTTACTAAAGTTGAACAGGTAATTGGGCTGGTGCAAAAAAATCTTGCTCAGGTAAGAGTTTGATGTGGTAGCAACGCCTTCATGGCTATCTTCATCCAGGTCAAACTTCGAATCGATCACCACCAGGTCAACCTTTTGCTCCAGATGCTCATAAGCCATGTATTGTGCATAGGTAATGTCTTGTCCACCACCAATGATAACGGGTAAGATATTCAGTTTGACCAATTCGGCAACTACGGTTTTTACTGCAAAATAAGTATCCGATATTTCTCTCCCCGCAATGATATTTCCTAAATCGACAATCTTACTTATAAATGCACCTTCATTTAAGGCATAAAACTGCTCCCGAAAATGGTCTGCCCCTAAAGCACAGCCATTATTATTTACCGCTCCTCTGTCATCTTTTACCCCAAAAATGGCAATATCAAAGGCTTTATCTTCCAATTCTGGAAAGCGATCGGTATAGAAATTGGCCTTTAATCCAAGTTGGCTGGTATAGAATCCCTGTTTAGGGCTAAACTTTTCTGGATTAATGGGCGAAAAAAAATCTGATAAAGACATAAAGCGGTATAAATGTTTGGCATCAAATATCTATTTTTGAGCGCATATTTTAATGAACATCCTAAAAAAAATGAACCGTTCATCATTAAATAATGATTAAACACACGAAGGAATGGTTCTTTAAACATGGGAAGCTCCATCTGACAGATGAAAACAAAAAAACAAACAGATGAAATGATATTGGTAACCGGAGCAACTGGGTTTTTAGGAACAGAATTAATTAAACAACTAACCGCTCAAAACTTAAAGGTTCGCGCTTTAAAAAGAAGCACCTCAACCATTCCGCAGTTACTCGATAACAATACCTTAGTTGAATGGTTTGTGGCCGACATCAACGAACCCGAAACCTTGGCGGATGCTTTTGAGAACATTACCCAAGTCTATCATTGTGCGGCATTTATTTCTTTCGACCCAAAAGACAAAGCCAAACTTTTAAAGATCAACATTGAAGGCACTTCCAATATCGTTAACCTTTGTGTCGAGCATCAGGCCCGTTTGGTGCATGTAAGTTCTATTGCAGCACTAGGTAATGCAAAAAAGGGAGAACAGATCACCGAAAAAGATTTCTGGGAGTATGATGCCCATGTACATGCTTATGCCATTTCTAAATACGAAGGAGAAATGGAAGTTTGGCGTGGCATTGCCGAAGGTTTAGATGCCGTGATCGTAAATCCGGCAGTCATTATTGGAAAAAATGCTGGCTTTACGGGCAGTGGCGCTATTTTTAAATTGGTTAAGGATGGCCTTAAGTTCTATACCGATGGTGCAACAGGTATTGTGGATGTAGAAGATGTGGCCAAAAGCATGATTGCCCTGATGAACAGCGAAATCAGTGGCGAACGTTATACCCTTTCTGCAGATAACCTCAACTACAAAGATTTTTTTGCCGAAATAGCCAAAGGTTTCCAGATCAAGGCACCTGCTACCGAAGCCAAACCTTGGATGCTGGGCATTGCCTGGAGAGCGGCCAAATTGGCCTCGTTGTTTACAGGTAAGGCTCCTGCCTTAACCAGAGATGCGGCCAGAAGCAGTTTTAATCTGAGCTACTATAGCAATGCCAAGATCAAAAATGCGATCCATATCAATTTTAAACCTTTAAAAGAGAGCATCCTTGAAGTTTGCCAAGCTTTGAAATAACCCATAAATGAAACAGCAAAACTTTTACATCATTGATTTCGATAGTACTTTTACACAGGTAGAAGCTTTAGATGAACTGGCCCGTATCTCTTTGAACAAACACCCTGATAAAGAGGCCATCTTTAAAAAGATCGAAGATTATACCAATTTGGCCATGGAAGGCAAACTGTCTTTTTCTGAGAGTTTGGCCCAACGGGTAAAGTTGTTAGAGGCCAATGAAGACCATTTAAAACAGTTGATCACCCGTTTAAAAAAGAAAGTTTCCAGTTCGTTTTCTCGAAATGCGGCCTTCTTTAAAAAACATGCGGATGAAGTGCTGATCGTTTCGGGTGGATTTAAGGAATTTATTACCCCAGTGGTAAGTCAATACCATATCAAAAAAGAGAACATCTATGCCAACACTTTTGTAACCACAGGTGATGGGAAGATCATAGATTACGACCATGCCAACCCCTTAAGTGAAGAAGGCGGAAAAGTAAAACTGATGCGCCAAATGGATTTAAAAGGCGACCTATATGGCATTGGTGATGGGTATTCGGACTTTCAATTGCGCGAAAGCGGCTTGATCAAAAAGTTTTTTGCCTTTACAGAAAACATCGCCAGAGAGAGTATCGTTTCAAAAGCCGACCATGTTACCCCAAGTTTCGACGAGTTTTTGTATGTAAACAATTTACCAAGGGCGATATCCTATCCCAAAAACAGGATTCTTTGTTTGGTGATTGGTGATGTGCCAGCTGAAAGTATCGCCTTGCTTAAAAAAGATGGCTTCTCCATCAGACATAAAACTTCCTTTGAAGAGAAATATGTAGGCGATGTGGGCATGATCATCTTGGCCGATGGCGAAAAACTGGAAAATGAAAAATTGTCGCGCGCCGTTAAACTGAAAACGATTGGGTATTTGGGCAGTGCCAGAAATAAATTTTCGCTACAGACCTGTACTGAAATGGGCATTGTGGTGTTTGACGATGTAAAAAGCAATCCACGTAGTGCAACGTTTATTCCAAAAAGGGTGATTGATTTTATGAACAAAGGCACTACCTATATGAGCAGCAATTTCCCAAACCTGCAGTTGCCAGCCATAGACAAATCGCATCGTTTGATCCATATCCACAAAAACGTACCGGGCATTATGGCGCAGATCAACACCATTTTTGCCAAGCACAACATCAACATCGTAGGTCAGTTTTTAATGACCAACGCTACCTTGGGCTATGCCATTACCGATATCAATGCAGAGTACGACAAACAATTGTTCAAATCGTTAAAAAAGATAGAAAATACAATTAAATTTAGGGTATTGTATTAGTAGAGGTGTAAGGTTGAGGGTATAAGGCGGAAGGCTCAGAGTTGCCAAATGTCAACTGCGAATTGAAAACCTCAAATTAATAATTTTAACTAGATTGCAGCATCAATTTAAAAACAAGTCCTTTTGTTTCGATATGAAATCCATCCAAGAAAACATACATCTTAGCTCCCCTCGCAAGCCGGGCCTTGGGCTTTATGATTTCAAAACCTGGAAATGGGCTTCTTTTATTAGCTTAATTATTGCCAGACCAAGTTAGTTAGACCAATAGATCAATTATCGTTGCTGTACGAGCGTACCAGCATCATTTATTCATTTTACTAACTATATAGCTATTTTATGGATTTTACACCAGAAATAAAAGACAAACTGCACAAGCTTCAAGAAAAATATGAAGCCATGGGCCAGGATATGGCATCGTACCTAGATGGCCTGTTATACGCCGATTTTTTAACTTATTGGGACTACATCCACTTGGATACCCTATTGAGTTTACAAAGTCCAAAAACACCTTTCCCCGATGAAGAGATCTTCATCATGTACCACCAGATCACAGAACTGTACTTTAAACTTTCTTTGCACGAATGCAAACAAATATCTACACATCCTGAACTGACCGTTAAATTTTTTACCGAACGTGTTAAAAGGATCAATGCCTATTTCAATGCCTTGACCACTTCTTTCGAGGTGATGGTAAACGGGATGGAAAAAGAACAGTTTCTAAAGTTCCGCATGTCATTGTTACCAGCGAGTGGATTTCAATCAGGACAATATAGAATGATAAGATCTGCGCCACCGACTTTAACCGACTGGTAGACAAAAGCAAGCGGGAGGAATTGGCAAATGGCACCATCGAAGAGAAATTCGAATACATCTATTGGAAATTTGGGGCTACTGAGTTGGCCACAGGCAAACAGACCTTAACTTTAAAACAGTTCATCAAAAAGTATGCAACCGAATTTTTAGCCCTGGCTAAAGAAAGGGAGTACAGTAATTTTTCGGCACTGTACCATCAGTTGGTAGCAAAAGGCGAAGATGTAAGCCAACTGGCAGAAGAATTGCGCAAATTAGATTTGTACGTAAATGTAGAGTGGCCTTTGTCGCATTATAAATCCGCAGTGCGCTATTTAGAAAAAGACCCTGTAGATATTGCCGCAACAGGCGGAACGAATTGGCAGAAATACTTACCTCCGCGTTTTCAGAAACGTATTTTTTATCCATTCTTATGGACCTCAGAACAGATGGAAGAATGGGGTAAAGGATGGGTGCTTAGTGTATTACAAACACTTCGAAACGAAAAATAAGTTGCGTTTAAACCTGTTTTTTCGTACTTTTGTATCAAATTAATACCCAAGGCAGTGATAGATACTTTACAGATCAAGATTACAAAAAACAGCAACTCTAGGTTGGCTGAAACTGAGTTTAAAGATATCCCTTTTGGAAAAATTTTTACAGACCACATGTTTGTAGCAGATTTTGAAGATGGAGAATGGAAAAATTTCGAGATTTTACCATATGGTCCAATTCCAATGAGTCCGGCAATTTCTGCCTTACATTATGGGCAGGCCATTTTTGAAGGCATGAAGGCTTATCGTTTACCGAATGGTGACATCAGTGTTTTTAGGGCCGACAAAAACTTTGAGCGTTTTAACATCTCTGCAGATCGTATGGCTATGCCAACCGTTCCTGAGGAGATTTTTATGCAAGGCATTGCTACTTTGATCAACATCGATAAAGGTTGGGTACCATCACAAGAGAATTATGCACTTTACCTAAGACCGGTAATGTTTGCTACCGACGATTCTTTAGGGGTAAGAGCGAGTTCAAAATACAAATTTGTAGTGCTGGCCTCTCCTACTGGCCCTTATTATACCAAGGCTTTAAAAGTAAAAATCGAAACAAAATATACACGTGCAAACGAAGGTGGTGTGGGTTATGCCAAAACTGCTGGTAACTATGCCCGCTCTTTATATCCATTTGCCGAAGCCCAAAAAGAAGGTTTTGACCAATTGATCTGGACTGATTCTGCTACCCATAGTTTTGTGGAAGAATCTGGCGCAGCCAATGTAATGTTTGTTTTAGATGGCAAATTGATTACGGCTGCAGTTGGCGAAACCATTTTAAATGGTGTAACACGCGATACCATTATTGCTTTGGCAAAAGATAAAGGCATTACGGTTGAAGAAAGAAAAGTTACTGTTGCCGAAATTATTGCAGGCGCAAAAAATGGAACATTGACTGAAGCTTTTGCCGTAGGTACCGCAGCAACGGTTACCCAAATTGGTGAGATAGGCTACGAAGGCGAACTTTATCAATTAAGTGATCCGACACTCGTACCATTTCTACAGGCATAGCCAAAGAACTGAACGAAATCCGTTATGGTTTGGCCGCCGATAAGTTTGGCTGGAACTGGATTGTTTAAAAATACAAAATAAGCTACAAGCGTTTCGAGTTAAAATTCGAAACGCTTTTTTTTATACCCTAAGGGTAACAACTGTAACACAATTTCTGATAATCCTATACTATTGGTAATTTCAACCTTCCAAAATTTAAACCATGAATAAAACCCTAATTTTCGGCTTAGCCTTGAGCTTATGTTTAAGCACCTCAATTAAGGCCCAGCAAAAAAGGTTATCTCAAGCACAAGCTTTAGGTACCCAAGCCTCACTAACCAAAACCATGAACCCAATCATGGGTTGGAGCGATGCCACCCACTACATTGAGATGGACAGCAAAGAGCGTAAAATGTATGCAGTTGATATTGCAACTGGTGCACGCACTGCTTATACACCACCTCCAAAAAGCGATGTCAATGTAATGATCAAAGACAAAGACGTCTACATCCAATATGGAAAAGAAGAAGCTAAACGTTTAACCAATAATCCAGACGAAGAGTTGAACCCTACTTTATCTCCTGATGGAAAACATGTGGCATTTACCAGAAACAGCGACCTTTATTCGGTTGAAGTAGCTACAGGTAAAGAAACCCGTTATACCTCTGATGCTACAGATGTGATCTACAACGGTTATTCTTCTTGGGTATATTTTGAAGAGATTTTAGGCCGCGCTACCAGATATAAAGCTTTTTGGTGGGCACCTGATAGCCAGCACCTGGCATTTATGCGTTTTGACGACACCAAAGTACCGATGTTCCCGATCAATGGTTCAACTGGTCAACATGGTTATGTAGAAAAAACACGTTATCCAAAAGCAGGTGATCCAAACCCTGAAGTAAAAGTTGGTTTTGTACCTACACAAGGTGGAAAAGTAGTTTGGGCTGATTTCAATGAAAAAGACGACCAATATTTTGGCACACCTTATTGGAGCTTTGATGGCAAGACCATGATGGTACAATGGTTAAACCGTGGTCAGGATAATTTAAAATTCTATTCGGTTGATCCTTTAACCGGCGCAAAAAAAGAAATCTACGACGAAAAACAACCATCGTGGGTTGACCTTGATTTTGACGGCAGAATTGAATATTTGGGCGACAATAAACACTACATCTTGAAGAGTGATAGAACAGGCTGGGCACATTTTTATCTGTATACTTTGGATGGAAAACTGATCGAACCCGATCACCAGTGGCAATTGGCAGGTAAGCAACCTGTTGTATACCGACGAGAAAAACAAAGTGATCTATTTTACTGCCCGTAAAGAAGCCAGCACACGTACAGACCTTTACAGCGTAAGCTACAATGGGAAAAATCTAAAAAGATTAACTTTTGGAGAATATACCCATCAAGTTCAGTTGTCGCCTGATGGAAAATATTTTATCACTACTTATTCTAATGTAGCTACACCTCCAAAACGTACTTTATTGAACAATACCGGAAAGATCATCAAAGAACTTGGCGATAGCAAAGCTGATGATTTTGACCAATACATCTATGGCAAAACCGAATTGATCTTTATCCCTTCTGAGGATGGAAAATACCAATTGCCTGCCACCATTACCTATCCAACAGATTTCGACAAAACAAAAAGATACCCTGTTGTATTTAGTATTTATGGTGGACCGAACGCAGGTACGGTTACCAATACCTGGAAAGGTACCAGCAACCAATGGTGGGCCAACGAAGGCATTATCCAGATTGCGGTAGACCACCGTGCCTCTGGCCAATTTGGTAAAGAAGGCGTAGCCTTGATGCACCGTAACCTAGGCAAATGGGAGATGAAAGATTATGGCACTGCAGCCAAATGGTTAAAAGCACAAACATGGGTAGACAATAAGAAACTATTGATCACTGGCCATAGTTACGGCGGTTACATGAGTGCTTTAGCCTTAACTATGGGTGCTGATGATTTTGATTTTGGTTATGCAGGTGCACCTGTTACCAGTTGGGAATTATATGACACACATTATGTAGAGCGTTTTATGGATACACCTCAAGAAAACCCTGAGGGCTACAAAGCAGCATCTGTACTTACTTATGTTGACAAATACAAAGGTCTATTGCGCATTATGCATGGAGATATGGACGACAACGTACACGTACAGAACACCATCCAATTGGTAGACAAGTTGACCAATACCAACAAACATTTTGAATTGATCATCTATCCAGGAAGCAGACATGGATTTGGCCCTTCTAAAGCGGCCCACGACCGTGCCGAAAGATACCGCTTCTATTACCAGAACCTGTTGAACAGACCAGTTCCAGAAGGTTTGATCAAATAAATAAAAAGCCCCGCCTGTAGAGCGGGGCTTTTTTATGAAGTATTAATGTGGATTTTCTTTTTGTTCTTTCCGCATCTGCCTACGCAGTCTACGTTCGTCGCGGTCGTCTTTCATCTTTTCGAATTTGGCCACTTGGGCCCTGATCTCGGCTTCTTTTTGTGGTGTAACACCAACGCTATATTTCACACCCTGATAAAGTGTTTTCCAAATAAAATTAAAGAACGAAGCCGTCGGTTTTCTCTCGAAATTAATTTTGGCCGAAGTAAACTTCCCTTCTGCATTGGGATTATCAGAATAAAGCACCAAAGCATTTGCCAAAATAGACAACAAGCCTTTTTTAACTAATCTTTCCCGTCCTTCTTCTTTCTTTAATAAGGCTACAGAAAGATCGTTGAACCTAAAATCTACAACCCCTTTGGCTACATTTTGGTTAGCCTTGATATCAAAGGCCAACTTTCTGATCAGTCCTTTGTTTACCTGTATCATCCCTAAAGGTTTGGTGATCTGGTTCAATCGTCGCCCGTCGAGGTTGGTAATGGCTCCCTTATAATCAAATGCTCCTAATGGCGAGTTGAGGTAAAATTTAAAATTGATGGCCAGTTTACCCTGCCCCATCACATAACTCACCAAGTCTGCTTCCATCATTGGGTTGGTGGCTTTATATGCCGCTTCATTGGTGGCATTGGTAATCACCCCACTCGTTTTACCAAAAACGATTTTACCGATGTGTTTGCTGTTGCGGTCAAATTCGGCATAACTGACATCGATATTGCTCAGTCTGATCTTTTTAAGCGTGAGCTGCATCTTCAACTGCTGTAACAGCTGGTGCGGGAAGCGACCTGTTTTGATCTTTTCTTGTTTGGGGAAACTATTGTCATTGTACACAGAAATACCTCCATCAGCAATGTGCATCTCGTTGGCAATCAATTCTTGTTTCTGCAAATAGGCGGGCAAATTCAAGCCATCAAGGCTGATATTGTTCAATTGGATGCTATACCTATCCTTGGCATAACCTGCAACCTTTGCAAACTGGTTTTCCTTATACCGTGGTGCCAATGCGAACTGTTTGATGTTTACCTTTCCACTCGAAGCGTTAAAATGCAGCTGGTCTACCTTAATGTGGTACATGCTGTCTGTTGTAGCATAGGTGTAGTTGTTGAGGTTTAAATTTACGTCTTTTAACAAGTAAAACCTTGTGGTATCCTGTGCGGAAAGCGAATCAATCAACCAATCTTTTAAACTTACATTAAGGTTGGCTACCGAATCAATATCTGGAAAGGCACCATTGTTGTTTACATACTTAAAACGAGCATTTTTAAAATCTACGGTTTCTATATGTAAAGATTTGAACAGCTTTTTGATGTAATCGTATGGCGATTTTCGTGGTCGTGGTGGCCTGTTGTCATTAAAATCAAAATGTCTGTTTACCATGGTGATATTAGGTTTATCAAACAGCAACAGCTCGATATTGATCTCTTGTCGAAATAAATATCAAAAGGATGAAATCTTTTGATGTCAAGTCGCTTTAAGCGGATATAGTATAAGTTATTAGGCGCTTTTTTGGCCGCGATCAAGGTCTTATAAACGTTGGTATCAGGGATAATGGCCACATCGTTGATTGTAGCCGAGCCTGTAATAAAATTGGTATGGATAGTTGAAAATTCGATCGTATACAAGCCATTAGTAGAAGTATGGACCAACTCCTTCAATTCTTGTTTGATCAATGGCTTAAACTTTACGCTGATGTACCATGAAGCTCCAACCAAAACTAAAGAAATGAAAAGCAATATACCAAGGATCCATTTTAAAATCTTAAATTTTCGTGGTGCTTTTTCAGCCATATCAGATGTTCATTTTGTGTCATCCAATATACGTTTTTTATTAATATTCTATCTGGTTCGTATCGACACGAACCAGGGATTCTACTTTTTCTTAGGTTTATCTTTTGCACCAGATTTAGGTTTGGGCATAGGTTTCATAGGCACAGCGCCAATACCTACGGTCTCTCTAATCCCCACAAAAACACTCTTCCACATCAGATTAAAAAAGGAAGCTTGTGGCAATCTTTCAAAGGCCACACTTACTGTTCTTACCTGCTCGCCTTTGGTCGGGTTATCATTCTTGATCAAAACGGTATTGGCCAAAAACGACAATAGTCCCTTTTTCTCTTTAGGCTTCCCTCCATCTCCTTCTTTAAGCAAATTTACCTTTAAGATCAGTGTAATAAAACTGCAGGGTGCCTTTCGAACGTTTTTCATTTGCCGTAATGTTAAAATCTGCTTTTTGCACAGTTCCTTTTTCAATCTCTATCAGGCCCAACGATTTGGAAAGCGGATTCAATACCTGCATGTTAAAAGTACCAATATGGCCCACATAACTAAATGCGGCATCTTTATCGGTCAGGTTAAAATCTATCTTCACATTCATTTTTCCAGTACCCATAATGTAAGTAGTCAAGTCGGCCAAAGCATGGTTGTTTTTGGTCAATCTTAACGAATCATTGGTCAGGTTTAAGATGTTGCCACTGAGATTATCTAGCTTAAGCGTACCCCGCTCTTTGGCTTTTGGGTTGTACTCTGTATAAGCGATATCAACATTTTTTAAGCTCATCGTATCTACCAGCGTTTCAATCGGCAAACGTTTCAATGCATTGTGTGGATAATTTCTTCCTTTATCAAAATTTGGTGGTGGCAGCTCGCGGTTCATAAAAATGGCCACCTTTGCCGGACCAATCGCCAATCGCTTTGCATGAAGGTTACCATCATTATTTAGCGAAACAAAATCTACCCCAGTCAGGCTCAACTCCTTAAAGTCTAAATCATAACGGTCTTTTTGAACAGTATATTTCCGACTAAAGGTTAAATCGGGATACATCGGAATCATTTTCAGCCCTTTGATCTTCAGTGTCTTTCTGCTGATAGAACCAATTACGGTATCAACCTGCAAGGTGTACATCTTATCTTTGGTAACAGATTTATAGCCCCTTAGCTCAAAGCCAATATCCTTGGCATGAAACACACGAGAGGTATCATTTTGCGAAAGCGAATCAACCAGTATATCTTTTATATTAACTGTAAGGTGTTTAACCGCATTTAATTTTTTTTGCCCATTGTAATAATCGAAATCTGCATCTACAATACCTATCCTACCCACTCTAATTGCTTTGATGGTCTTGGAAATCTGTTGATATAGGGTCTGCTCAACTTGGACGGTATCTTTTTGTTTGGGCACCTTATGGTAAATGATATCGATGGATGGACGATCTAAAACAATACTGTTGATCTTGATCTTCTTTTTAAAATAAGCAGTTAAAATACCAACGCGGCTCAATTTAAGATGGGCCAGTTTAATCCTGAACAGATGCGTTGGTGCTTTTTTAATGGTTTTTAACTGGTTAAAAACATTAGTATCTGGTGTTAGCTGAATACTATCCAATACAATATTGCCACTGATCAGGTTTAAATGGATGTCCTTAAAATCTATCCGATATAAGTGGTTAGAGCCATTATAGACACCTTCTTTGATCTTTGTGGTTACAATAGGTTTCCATTTTGCACTAAAATAGAGGGCAGCAGCACCAATCAAAATCACGAGCGTAAGTAAAATACCTACTACCCACCATACTATTTTTTTTGTTTTGCGTTTTCTAGTTGGCATAAGCTTAATGATTTAAACAACTACAATCTTTAAGCCGTATTGTTTGGAATTTGTAAGGAGAGTTATTTTTGATGCTGACAATTTGTCATTTACAAATTATATTTAGTATTTTTGAAACCCCATAAAATTTGAATAATTGATGATTGATCTACAGCTTACCGATAAGAAACACGATGAAGAACGCCAAGGAGAGGCTTTAATTTTAGATGCTCCGAAAAAAGGCGACGGCAGGAAACTGTACATTGAAAGTTATGGATGCCAGATGAATTTTGCTGACAGCGAAATCGTAGCTTCTATTTTAGCGGATACAGGTTTTGAAACGACCGGAGACTACCACCAAGCGGATGTAATCTTTATCAACACCTGCTCTATCAGAGAAAATGCCGAACAACGTGTACGTAACCGCCTCTCGCAGTTTGGTGTAGAGAAGAGAAGAAACCCTAAATTGATCGTTGGCGTTTTAGGCTGTATGGCCGAGCGTTTAAAGGCCAAGTTTTTAGAAGAAGAAAGATTGGTTGACGTGGTAGTTGGCCCTGATGCTTATCGTGATCTGCCACAATTGATCAGTCAGGTTGAAGAAGGACACAAAGCTGTAAACGTAATTTTGTCTCGAGAAGAGACTTATGCCGACATCAGTCCGGTACGTATCAACAGCAATGGCATTACGGCCTTCATTTCGATCATGCGCGGTTGCGATAACATGTGTTCTTTCTGCGTGGTACCCTTTACCCGTGGCCGTGAGCGGAGCAGAGATCCTTATTCAATTTTGAACGAAGCGAAAGAACTGTTCGAAAATGGTTACCGCGAGGTTACTTTATTGGGCCAAAACGTTGATTCTTATCAATGGAACCAACCAAAAGCCGAGAAAGTAGAAAACAATGATTTGGCAGATGACCTGAATACTTTAACAGGCGATGCCTTGTTAGATGCTTTAAGCAAAGAAAGCGAATTGCCTTCTCATCGTTTAAAAGCTGGTTTAGGCCATGCTGAAGTGAATTTTGCCCAACTGTTAACCATGGTAGCCGCCATTAGCCCTGAGCTAAGGATCCGTTTTTCTACTTCACACCCTAAAGATATTACCGACGAGGTTTTATATACCATCGCTAAACACGATAACATCTGTAACTATATCCACCTGCCAGTTCAATCTGGTAACTCGAGATCTTGGCACTGATGAACCGTACTTATACCCGCGAATGGTACATGAACAGGATCGATGCCATTCGTCGCATTATTCCAGGTTGTGCAATTTCTGCCGACATCATTGCCGGTTTCTGTACCGAAACTGAAGAAGAACATCAAGATACCTTGAGCATTATGGATTATGCGAGATATAACTTCGCCTATACATTCTCGTACTCTGAGCGTCCTGGTACTTTGGCCGCACGTAAATACAAAGATGATGTACCTGAAGAGGTAAAGGCCCGTCGTTTGGCCGAAATATTTAAAAAACAACAAGAAGATTCGTTAGCTTGCTTAGAAGACTTTGTAGGCAAAACAGTTAAAGTTTTGATCGAAGGGTTCTCTAAAAAATCTGACAAAGAATACAGAGGGCGCAATGACGAAAACGCAATGGTGGTTTTCCCGGTTACAGCTACAGTAAAACCTGGCCAGTATGCCAACGTTTATGTAGAACGCTGTACATCGGCTACGCTTATTGGTAAAATTATAGAATAATTGAATTTGAATGAGGGAATTTGTGTAACAACAGTCTCAGGTCCTCCTATCTCAAAAACTACTAAATGGACATACAAGATATTAAAAACAGGTTCGGTATTATCGGTGGTTCGCCATTGTTAAACCGTGCAATAGATACAGCCAGACAAGTTGCCCCTACAGATATGTCGGTATTGATCACCGGCGAAAGTGGTAGCGGTAAAGAGGTATTCTCTCACATCATCCATCAGATGAGCACCCGTAAGCATGGGGCTTTTATTGCGGTTAACTGTGGTGCTATCCCAGAAGGAACGATAGATTCTGAATTGTTTGGACACGAAAAAGGCTCTTTTACTGGCGCACACGAAGCGCGTAAAGGTTATTTTGAGGTGGCCAATGGAGGTACTATCTTTTTAGATGAAGTTGCCGAACTTCCTTTGGGTACCCAAGCTCGTTTATTGCGTATCTTAGAAAGTGGCGAATATTTACGTGTAGGTTCGTCTAAAGTGCAAAAAACAGATGTACGTATCATTGCGGCAACCAATGTAGATGTGTATAACCGTGTAAAGTCTGGAAAATTTCGTGAAGACCTATATTACCGTTTAAATACGGTGCCTTTGCGCATCCCTGCCTTACACGAGCGTAAAGAAGATGTGTATCTATTGTTCCGCAAGTTTTCTGCCGATTTTAGCGACAAGTACCGTAGCCCAGGTATCCAATTGGAACCAGAAGCCATCCAGATCTTGAGCAATTACAGCTGGCCAGGAAATGTAAGGCAGCTGAAAAATATTGCAGAGCAGATCTGCGTTCTAGAGAAAGACAGAAATGTAAGTGCACAGGCTTTGTTAAACTATATTCCGAATGAGCAGACCAACAACCTGCCCATGACGATCAATGGCAGCAATAAAGAAGATTTCTCTGAAAGGGATATTTTGTACAAAGTATTGTTCGACATGAAGAAGGATATGATGGAGCTTAAAAAACTGGTGGCAGAAATTATCCAAAATGGCGGCAATACTTCGCACATCATGGCTGATAATCCTCAATACATCAACCAGCTGTATCAGGAAGTAGATATGCCCAACCATAATGAGCCTACCTTGACCATTAAACATCCTTCGCCTAGCGCACCTACAGAATACAATTATGCGCACGATGCGGAAGAAGTGGAAGAGTCGCTTTCTTTGATCGATAAGGAATCTGACCTGATCAAAAAAGCACTAAAAAAACACAAGGGCAAACGTAAATTTGCGGCACAGGAATTAGGAATCTCTGAACGTACTTTATACCGCAAGATCAAGGAACTCAACTTAAATTAAAAAGAGGCAAAGCGTCATCAAGACCAAAAAAAATTATACAGATGAAAAAAATTATATATGTTTTTATAGCATTTATGCTAAGCGGTTGTTACTCGTTTAAGGGGACATCAATTCCTGACGAAATGAAAACGATAAGAATCTCGCTTTTTGAAAACAATGCACAATTGGTAATCCCGTACCTAAGTTCGCAATTTACAGAAGATTTTAAGGAACGTGTGCGTACACAAAGTAGGCTAAGTATTACACAAGGTGATGCAGATGGCTCTTTTGAAGGTCGAATTACGGATTACGACATCAAGCCGATCTCTATCCAAGATAACGCCAAACCTATTGCTGGTGCCAACAGGTTAACCATAACTGTCATGGTTAAATACGTCAACAACATTAAGGGGCACGAGAAAGACAGTTTTGAACAATCTTTTAGTGCTTTTACCGATTTCTCGTTGGCCGGACAGTCCCTTCAATCGCAAGAAGCTGCCTTGATCAAAAAGGTAACGGTACAGTTAACCGAAAATATTTTTAATCGTGCTTTTGCACAATGGAAATAAATTTTAAGTTTCAATGACTAACTTAGCGGCATGGAGCTAGATTTAGAGACCAAACAACTATTAGCTGATCTAATTGCAAAACCAGAACTGGTAACGCAAGCGCATGCTGGTACGTTAGCCAATTTGGTTAAGGCTTATCCATATTACCAACCTTTGCACCTATTGTTGGCGAAGGCAAGCTTGAATAATGAAGACCATACCAATACTCTTGCCACTGCAGCGCTTTATACCAATGGAACTTTATTGCACCAGGTGATCTTACCAACCTGAAACCTTAAGGACAATTGTTATTGACCAACCAACAACTGCTACTGAGGTTGAAGATGTAGTGCAAGCGCCTATATCATCACCTACCGACGAACAGGAAGTTTTTGAAGAGATCGCAGAAGTAGTGCATACGTCAGTAGAGGAAACCGCTGTTAAAACAGAAGAGCATAATCCAGACGAACAAGAAACCTATGATGAGATCGTTGAAGTAGATGCCACTGCATTTCCAACAGCATTACCTGAAGAGGAAACACAAGAAATTGAGCTGCCAATAGCAGAAACTGTTCCGGATGAGCTTGCCATTGAAAGTATTGTTGCGACCGACTTTTTTGCCTTTGAAAAAAGCTTTAGCACTGAGCAGGCCATAGAAAATACAAAAGAAGAAGTTTTAACTGTTGCGCAACCCGAAGAGTATAATTTAGAAGCCGAAGCACAGACGGTAAGCAAATACGATGATGATAAGCTGCCGTATACCTTTTTGTGGTGGTTGGCCAAAACCCGTAAGGAGCATGCACAGATCTTTCAGCCTTATGTTACGCAGAAAAAGACAGATACCCAGAATCCGAGTGAGCTGCAGCAACAATATGTAGAGCATATCTTCCATATCCAAACTCCTTTTAATGTTGCCGATGAGGCGGGCAAAGGCCCCATCAACAGGCAGGTTGCACCAAAGGGAATTGACATTATCGATTCTTTTATCAAAAACGACCCTCAGATCAAGGTGCCAAAGGCAGAGTAGAATTAACAACGAGAATAAAGCGAAGAAAAGTGCAGAAGATAATTACGACCTCGTTTCTGAAACATTAGCGGCGATTTATATCGAACAAATGCTTTATCACAAGGCGATAGATACTTATGAAAAATTAAGTTTGAAATTTCCAGAAAAAAGCCGTTACTTTGCCGACCTTATCCAATCTTTAGAAAAGAAAATTTAACAACATATTATACCATGATAACCTTATTAATCATTTTATTAATTATTTTTTGTGTAGCACTAGGTTTATTCGTTTTAATACAAAACCCTAAAGGCGGCGGTTTAGCTACAGGCGGTTCTGGTAGTAACATGTTTGGTGTACAACGTACTGGCGATGTTTTAGAAAAAGGAACTTGGGTTTTATTGACCTTGATCGTGATCGTATCATTAGCCATTACAACAGTTGGCAAATCTGGTTCAGGTGCTGGTAGCGCTGGTTCTAAAATTGATTCTCAGATTGAAAAATCTGTAACTCCTTCGCCAATTGGTGGTGGTACAACTACCCCTCCAGCTACTGCTACTCCTAAAGCTGGCGATACTTCGAAAAAATAATTTCATTAAAAGAAATAACTGAAAACTCTTTGGCCATGGCCAAAGAGTTTTTTTTATGTGCATTATTTTTTGATTTTGATTGATTCATGCCCATGGTTCGTGTCCCCACGAACCATGGATATTAAAATAACGATTCGTGAGGACATGAACCATTGAATCATTTTTTATATCCAACTATTTTTCGCTACATTCAGTATCATCCCTTTATTATTTTGTTTACCACGGTCCGTACTTATACGAGCCCAAACGAAAATATTATGGATGAAAACCTATTTAATCCCAAGCGTAAATCTTACGTAGCAATCGGCAATATCTATTTTTGGACCGCTACCATTAATGACTGGCAAAAACTGCTGAAAAGCATTGAGTTTAAAACAATCATATTAGATTCACTATCTCACCTGAGCAGCAAGGGAAAAATAGATGTTTTTGCCTTTGTAATTATGCCTAACCATATCCATTTAATATGGAGAATAAATGAAATGAATGGAAAAGAGATGCCGCATACTTCTTTTTTAAAACATACAGCCCATTATTTTAAAAAAAAATTGCGGCATCAAAATCCGTCATCCTTACTCAATTATATGGTTGATGCAGAAAACAAGGATTACGAATTTTGGCAACGGGATTCGTTGGCTATTAAATTATACAATAGTAACATAGCTTACCAAAAGATGGATTATCTACATAACAATCCACTACAGGAGCATTGGCAATTAGCGGAAACCCCTGCCGATTACCTGTACTCGTCGGCAAGTTTTTATGAAAATGGGAATAAATACTTTTCGTTTTTAAAAGACCTGCGCGATGAGTTTTAAAAATCCGTATCCATGGTTCGTGGGGACACGAACCATGGATACGGATAAGACACATTTTTATTTTCTGCCAGACTGACACTCAAATTATTGTCCAATTTCTATTAACTGACACCAAATGTAAATTTGACAAGTAAAATTATCTTGGCACAAAAACTGTTTAATGTATTTCGTCGTATTACAAGTACGAGTTAACTCAATTATAAAAACTAAAAATAAAAGTATTTATGTCATTAAATCTTAAACCAGTTGCTGGCACAGCAAACAGAGTGATTGTTGAACCTGCTGCGGCAGAAGAAAAAACAGCATCAGGAATTTATATTCCAGATACGGCTAAAGAAAAACCATCTAAGGGTACTGTAATTTCAGTTTCTGATGAAGATTCGGAAGGTAAAAAACCAACCGTAAAAGCCGGAGATGTAGTTATTTATGGAAAATACGGTGGTACTGAGTTTCCTTATAACGGAAAAGATTATCTAATTATGCGTGAGACCGACATCTACGCAATCGAAGGCTAAGTATATTAATCAAAAATCAATCATTTAAAATTAGATATGGTTTGAGTTAGATACACTTGTCTCAAAGCTCAATCAACATATCTCCAATCTATATTTAATAATGGCAAAACAAGTAAAATATAACGTTGAAGCACGTGACGCCCTGAAAAGAGGTGTTGACATTTTAGCAAATGCAGTAAAGGTAACTTTAGGCCCTAAAGGTCGTAATGTAATTATCGACAAAAAATTCGGTTCACCAGCCATCACCAAAGATGGTGTAACAGTGGCTAAAGAAATTGAATTGAAAGATCCAATTGAGAACATGGGTGCACAAATGGTTAAAGAAGTAGCTTCTAAAACTGCTGATATTGCAGGTGATGGAACTACAACTGCTACTGTTTTAGCTCAGGCAATTGTAACTGCTGGTATTAAAAACGTAGCTGCTGGTGCAAACCCAATGGACCTTAAGCGTGGTATTGATAAAGCAGTTTCGGCTGTTGTAGCTAACCTAAAAGAGCAATCTCAAGCTGTTGGCGACGACAACAACAAAATTAAACAAGTTGCTTCTATCTCTGCAAACAACGACGATGTAATCGGTTCGTTAATTGCTGAAGCAATGAGCAAAGTAGGTAAAGATGGTGTAATTACTGTTGAAGAAGCAAAAGGTACTGAAACTGAAGTTAAAACAGTTGAAGGTATGCAATTTGACAGAGGTTACCTTTCGCCATATTTTGTAACCAACGCAGATAAAATGGAGGCTGAATTGGAAAGCCCATACATTTTGATCCTACGACAAAAAAATCAGCAACATGAAAGAATTGTTGCCTGTTTTAGAAAAAACTGTTCAAACTGGTAAACCATTGGTCATCATTTCTGAAGATCTAGATGGCGAAGCTTTAGCTACCTTGGTAGTGAACAAGATCCGTGGTTCGTTGAAAGTGGTAGCGGTTAAGGCTCCTGGCTTTGGCGACAGAAGAAAAGCAATGTTAGAAGACATCGCGATCTTAACTGGCGGTATCGTTATCTCTGAAGAGAGAGGTTATAAATTAGAAAATGCCGACCTAACTTATTTAGGTTCTGCAGAAAAGGTTGTGGTTGACAAAGACAATACAACTGTGATCAATGGTGCTGGTCAGTCTGAAGACATCAAAGCTCGTGTTGGTCAGATCAAAGCTCAAATCGAGACTACTACGTCTGATTACGATAAAGAAAAATTACAAGAGCGTTTGGCTAAACTTTCTGGTGGTGTTGCTGTACTTTATGTTGGTGCTGCAAGTGAGGTAGAAATGAAAGAGAAAAAAGACCGTGTTGATGATGCTTTACATGCCACTCGTGCTGCTGTAGAAGAAGGTATCGTTGCTGGTGGTGGTGTAGCATTTATCCGTGCGGTTGAAGCTTTAGCAGACCTAAAAGGTGCAAACGAAGATGAAACTACTGGTATTGCCATTGTTAAACGTGCGATTGAAGAGCCATTACGTCAGATCTGCGAAAATGCAGGTATCGAAGGTTCTATCGTTGTACAAAAAGTAAAAGAAGGTAAAGCTGATTTCGGTTACAATGCCCGTACTGATGTTTACGAAAACTTGATTGGTGCTGGTGTGATCGATCCAACTAAAGTAAGTCGTGTGGCATTAGAAAATGCAGCATCTATTGCAGCGATGTTGTTAACAACAGAAGTTGTATTGGCAGATGAGCCAGAAGAAGCTGGTGCTGGTCATGCACATCCACCAATGGGTGGCGGTGGCATGGGTGGCATGATGTAATACCTATGCGGCCCTTAACTAGGGAATTATTATAAACTGATCCTCATTACGAAAGTTTTGAGGGATTTTTTTTGGGGGAAGTGATGACGAGATGGTTCGTGAGAAACGAACCATGGTGTTGGGAACATGAACCATGAGTTTTTGATTAAGCACTAAGCATTTTGTAACAAATAGACACAGTTTGATGTCTGAAATAAGATTTAACTTTAGAAATGATGACAAAGGAAGAATTTTTAAAATCGAAATTGTTTAAGATTGCATTACCAATCTTCATTTTTGCCTTAATAATAGCACTCTATAGAAATGGCTATGCTTTTGGCCAATGGCTGCATCAGGTATTGAATTAGGTTAATACTACAGGTAGTACCCTATGGTTCGTGCGGATAAGAATCATTGGACATGGTATATGCAAAACTTTAACATTTGTATTATCGTTATTCGGATATAATTTTCGAAATTAGTTGAAATCTACAATCTACCATATGTCTGAAGGCTTTTTTGGAAACGAACATTTTATAACACAGGGAGAGATCAACAAGTTTTTGTTGGCTACCCTACTTTGTGGGCTGATCGGCGTTGAGCGCGAGTTTAGAAATAAACAGGCGGGCCTAAAAACCATGATCATGATTGGTTTGGGCGCTACGCTTTTTACCATCCTATCTGTAAAGATCGGTTTGAGCAGCCAGGATCGCATTGCTTCTAATATTGTAACAGGAATAGGCTTTTTAGGGGCTGGTGTAATCTTTAAGGAAGACAACCAGGTTAAAGGCCTTACTACTGCCTGTGTGATCTGGATTGTTGCCGCCATTGGCATGGCCATAGGGGCCGGTTATTACGAACAGGCCATAGGGGTAACCATAGTTGTACTGCTGGCATTGTTGATCTTTCCGTTTGTAGAGAACTTTGTAGAGCGCCGTTTTACCAAAAGGACCTATCGGATCGTTAAAAAGTACGAGAACGAAAGCCTAGATACCTACGAAGAATATATTACCACCTCTAAACTTAAGTTGCACCGTGGCAAACAAGAATTGGCCAATGGCATCATCAGTGGTACATGGGTAGCCATAGGTAGCCCAAAGAACCACAAAAGGTTTGTAGACAAGATGCTGAGGGACCAAAAGATCATCGCTTTTGATTTTTAATCAATTTATACCTAATGCTTCTATCTTCTGTGTTAAAACATCCATTTTGTGTTTAAACAAATTGATGGCCTTTTGCTGCAACAAGCCAATGCTTTTATTTAGATGACTGATCAGGGATGGGTCTATGGTATAATCGTAATAATATCTTGATTTTACATAGGCTTCTTCTAACAGTTGCAGATATTTGATTTCTTCTTCTTCTACGGCAGAGAACACGCCCAGTACTTCTGGCGCATAGCGTTTTACATGTTTACGGAGCACCACCAACGAATGGCATTTTACATCTTTGCCCCGCAATACATTAAGCAGGCTCCGATAGGTAAGCTCGCAGGCTTGTTGCAGCATAAACATGGCCATATCGTAAACTTCGTTGTTGATATAGAGCTGAACGCCATTGTAAAAATGAACAGCCTTATCTATACCTACCTTAAAGAGGATTTCTGATTCTGACTTTGTTTTTTCGAACAATGTACGGCTTAAGGGTACCAACAGTTCTTCGTTGTTCTTTTTGTAGATGATGTTATGCTCTACACAGGCGGTATTGTAAAAAACATGCCCCCGGCTCATCAAACTGTGCAATAGGCCATAGCTATGTACGGTACACATGCCTTTTTTAAAGCCCAGTTTGGTTAAGTCTAATATGCTTTCAAACTCTTGATAGGCCTTGGTACAGCTTTTTTCTAGCACGATCAACAGATCAAGCTCATCTGCTGTGGGGCTGAGGTTGTAGATCACCCCTACTGGTATTGCTTTTTTGATCAGCTCTACCACCCCTTCTAGCGAAACCATTGTTTCTTCTACCATACAAGCCTGGATCTGTAGTACTGCATGGGTCTTATACTGTAACTGGCTGCTGGTACGTAAGGCATTTAACAGGTCTTCGTAAAATGTAAGGTCTGTAGTGGCATTGATCCTGTTGATGCTTTCGGTGTACAAAACATGCGCTCTGTAAAAACTCCAGAGTTTATCGGTGTATTGGGCTTCGCTATATTTATCAAAGAATGTTGAAAGTGCATTCTGGGTATTATTGTTATTTATTATGGTTTCCATAGGTGGGTAGGTTTAGGATAGCTATTCTGTTTCCATTTCTTTGTTTGGTAGATGATCCAACAACTCGTACAGCCAATAAAGGTCTGTTAAAAGGTCTTTAAAGTCTAAGGGTAGGCCATCGTCAATATTATAAAACAGGTAGTCTATCAGCATCTTTCGCAGGCCTTTGTTTAGCCTGTTAACGGGTACTTGTTTTAAAAATACTTTGAACTCATCGAGTACTTCTTCTGGTATTTCGCCGTCTGTTGCGGCATTGGCTAGGCGGTTGTTTGTGCTGTCCATATTCGGTTAGATGGTTAATTGTTAGCATTAAAGTTGTTTTTTCACTATTTTTAGATTTGTAATGTAATTATACTCACAATAAGTGAGTAATTCAACAAAAACAACCAAATTTTTTGAACATATGGCCATTGACAAAGATAAACGCCTGATTTTAAATAGAATAAAATCTCACTATCAGTTCAAATCTGACGCGCAATTAGGGCGATTTTTGGGTATCGCATCCAATACCTTAGCCAATTGGAATAAAAGGAATAGTATTGACCTAGAATTAATACTCACAAAATGTGAGGAATTAAACGCTACATGGATCTGTTCTGGGCAAGGGAAACCCACCAATAACTACCCTAATTTAGAAGACGGCCCATTTTCTACAACTGAAGAAGTCTTTGAACAACTCAAATCTGCCAAAGATGCCGAAATCGAACGATTACGCGAACTGCTTGCTTCGCATGAGGCTACCATAGCTGCTCAGGCCAAGGCCATGGAGATGATGCAAAAGGTAATTGATGTGCAGGGTAAATAAAGATTTTTAGTTACACTGTTTTATATCTGCTAAGCAATGGTGTTGTATGTGATCATCGGTATTTTTTTACTTATTGTTGTTGTACTCTTTTTGGGCAACAGCAAAAGAATACAGCAACAGCAAAAGATTGACCGAATTAGAACGGACTGGGCCAAACCTTTTGTAGCTGAGCGTAATTTTAACCTGATTGCTGCTTACCACACTGCCTTGAAGAATGAAGTTGTATTAACTGATGAGGTTGCAGATGACATTGACCTTGACAGTGTTTTTGACTTTGTTGACAGAACATATTCTAAATTGGGGCAACAGTACCTGTACAACAAACTAAGTCTACCGAAAAAGACATCGCCGCTTTAATCGAACTGGATAACTTGGCCGAACTGTTCAAGGCCAATCAGGATGCAAGGTTTAATACAGCCCTTGAGCTGGCTAAACTAGACCACAAAAATGCCTATTACATACACGAACTTTTTACCTCAACCTACCATACACTTTATAAAAATTGGCTTGCGGTATATATAAGGTTGGCGGGCTTTTTATGGATAGCGGTACTGGTGCTAACTATTGTATTGAAGAGCCAGGTTTTCTTTTTGCTTTGCCTTGGCCTAACATTTTTTAACTTTTACCTACATTATACCAACAAAAAGAAGATTGCCCGATATGTGCATTCGCTACCGCAGCTTTATGTATTAATGCAAACGGGCAAAGGCATTCTAAAGCTTGTTGATACTTCTTTTAACATTGATATTGCCAATAGGCTAAGGCAGTTGGGTTCGCTTAAAAAAACATTGGGCCTGATCAACTTTCAAGACCAGGCCAATAGAGACCCTACCGATATAGGCGCTGGCGTGATGGAGCTGATCAAGACCTTGTTGGTTGTTGAGCCTGCCATGTTTCTTGCTTCTGTTAACAAGATCAGGCAGCAGCGCGACAATATTGAGGCCTTGTTTAACTACATAGCCAAAATAGATGTAAGTATTTCTATTTTATGTTTAAGGTCTGGGCTTCCGTATTATTGCAAGCCTGATTTTAATGGCCTGCCCAACCAACTGGAGGTTGTAGACCTTTTTCATCCAACGGTAGCCAATTGTATACCAAACTCGCTTACCACCGTGGCCAGTAAGGGGGTTTTGGTAACTGGACCTAACATGTCTGGCAAAACCACTTTTATACGTTCTATTGCCATTAATACCTTGTTGGCCCAAACCTTGTTTACGTGTTGTGCAGCAACTTATCGGGCTCCTTTTATGCAGGTTTTTACCAGCATTAGGATCAACGATGACCTGACAGCACATAAGAGCTATTTTCAGGCCGAGGCTCTTTCTGTACTCAACATACTGGAAAAAAGTACAAGACAAGGCTATAACCTGATCATTATTGACGAGATTTTTAGGGGCACCAATACCATTGAACGTATTGCAGCTGCCAAGGCCATACTCTCGCACCTTACCGCCCAACAGAATTTTGTTTTTGTTTCTACCCACGACCTCGAGTTGGCAGAGTTACTGGGCAGTGCTTATACGGCCTACTCTTTTGAAGAGATCGCTGCCGATACGCGCCTCATTTTCGATTACAAGATTAAACCCGGTATCTTAAAAAACAAAAACGGTATCGCTATCCTTTCTGCCATGGGCTACCCCACTGCTGTTGTTGATGATGCTTTGGCCATTAGTGCGGCTTTAAGGGAGAAATATAACATCTAGTTTGACATTGCTGCGGACAATGGTTAATGGTTGGTAGTTCAAGAATTTCAGTTCGCAGTTCAAGCTGTCCAGTTCACGATTCAAGGTATCCAGTTCACAGTTCAAGGTATCCAGTTCACAGTTCAAGCTGCCCAGTTCACAGTTCGAGCTCCCCAGTTGACGATTCAAGGTACCCAGTTCGCAGTTCAAACAATGGTGGAGACTGTTCAAGCACTGGTGGAGACATTCCGAACGATGGTGGAGGCTACTCAAGCGATGGTGGGAGCAGTTCAAGCAATGGTGGAGGCTGTTCAAGACACCAAGCTTGTAATTCTACTATTTGTTAATCTATTTTAAATACCAAAGCGTGTTTTAAATCTTTTGCTGTTGCAGGCAAGGTAATCTCTAGGTCTGCTCCGATCTGTTTCCAGGTTATGCTTGATCTAACACCCAACAGGCTGATCTTTTTGGGCATTTGTGGGGGTGTTTTAATGGTTATTTTTTGGGCAAGGATACTTTTATCGGCTATAAGGTAAAGGGCATAGGTGCTACCGTTTTTACTTTTTGTAAAACATACGTTGGCGGTTTTATAGGGTGCAATGGGCTGGGTTGCATAAATGGCTTCTTTGTTGATATCCATCCATTGGCCTATTTGGGTAAGGCGTTCTAATACGGGTTCTGGAAAGGTACCGTCTGGCTTGGGCCCAACATCCAACAGCAGGTTACCTCCTTTTGCTACAATATCTACCAGCAGATGGATAAGGGTGTTGGTGCTTTTATAATTGTCGTTAGGCACATAGCCCCAAGCATCGCCCATGGTCATACAGGTTTCCCAAGGGTAGTCTAATGGTTTTTCTGGCACTTTCTGTTCTGGTGTCTGATAGTTTTCGTATTCGCCATGCACGGTACGGTCTACCATGATCAGACCCGGTTGTTTGGCACGTGCCATGGCCGCAATGTTGGGCATGTTGATGTCTTGGTCCCAAGCAGGTATGGGCGCGCCCCACGATAGTACTTCGGCATTGATGCTTGCCTTTGGCCTAACCCAGCCTCCATCTAACCACAAAATATCTACCTTTCCGTAATCGCTCATTAACTCTTGAATCTGATTGTAGGTAAACTGCTTAAATTGTTGCCAACGTTGTGGATGCAGACGGATATCGTAATTGTTGTTGCGATCTGGTGTAGCATAACGTGGCCACCAGTAATACTCGCTGTGCCAATCGGGTTTGGAGAAATAGGCACCGATCATAAAGCCTTCACTCCTAAAGGCATCAAAAACTTCTTTGGTAATATTTGCCTTTGGGTTTGAGGAGAAAGGGACTTCCTTACTGGTAACTTTATAGTCTGATTGTTTGGTATCGAACATGGCAAAGCCATCGTGGTGCTTGGTGGTAAACACTACGTATTGCATCCCTGCTTTTTTTGCATAGCTTGCCCAAATATTGGGATTGAAGTTTACCGGATTAAATTGTTTGTTGAGGTTAAAATACCATTGTTTATAGGTCTCATAGTTTTGGGTACTATCTCTGGGGATCCATGAGGCATCTTCGGAGTTGATGCTCCACGATTCTACAATACCTGGAATACTATAGATACCCCAGTGCATAAAAAGCCCGAATTTTTTATCGCCCCATTGGGCCAGTTTGGCTGCAACCTTTGCATCGGCTGGGGCTTTGTAGCTTTGTGCAAACAGTACAGCACAACTTAAAACTAATAGCAATAAACTCGATATCTTTTTCATGGCCTTATAATTATAGTCTAAAATTAAGGGGTTGGGTATATTTTACCCTTACAGGCACGCCACGTATTTTTGCAGGAATCCAAAGTGGTGAACGGAGCAATATCCGCTTTGCTTCTTCATCTAATAGTGGGCCTGCAGATTTGGTGATATTGACATCTACAATCCTACCATCTTTGTCTACTATAAAACTAGTCTGTACTTGTCCTTGAATACCATTATTGAGCGCATCTTTTGGATAGATTAAGGTGTTCTTTATGTATGCATTCCAAGCTGCTGTACCTCCTTTAAATTGTGGTGGTTCCAAAGCAGCATTATAGGTGTGTTTTTTACCATCGCGGATACTTTCTCCTGAAACCAATTTGCCCATTTGATAAACTTCTGTATAACTGGTAGCGGTCGACTCTTCTTTACCCGTCCAAGTACCTTCTTTAAGGCCATCTTTATAATCGCCTTCTTCCCTTCTTTCGCCTTCTGGCAGATTGATAGTTTCTACAACATGTCCATTTCCTTCTTTTACATAAACAGTACCTAATGAGTCTGCTAGATAAATTAGCTTATTCCCTGCATTAAATATTGCGCTTGAATATTCCGCATTATTTCCAACCACTTGGTTTACGGGTGCCGTAAACTTAACATATTCTACCTGCTTATGTAAGGCTCCATTATCAAAGTACTGGTAGCTCATCCCTATTGGCATTCCGTGTTGGTAGTTGGCTACTTTTATCCTACGGCCAGCTTTGTTAAAGTTGATGACAGTACCTTCTAACACCAAATTGGGCTCAAAGGCCG